>JBAWAP010000442.1:0-26257 GCA_049589355.1 Anaerolineae bacterium | reverse complement strand
CCCCTAAGGCCCGCGATAAGCCCCAGGCTCAGACGACGGTAGGACTCGATTACGCCTCCGGCAACACGAGGCTCCGTTTGGGGGGCAACAACGCTGTAGGTCAGTTCGTCGGCGTGGAGGATGGCTCGCCCACCCGTTGGCCGCCGCACGAAGCCGATGCCGGACTCTAGGCATTTGTCTACATCCACCTCGCCCTCCATTGACTGGCTGAACCCGATGGAAAGGCAAGGCGGCTCCCAGCCGTAGAAGCGAAGCGTGGGCGGGGATTTCCCCTCCGCCACAGCCCACAGGATGGCCTCATCAATGGCCATGTTGGTAGCGCCATCCACCAGGCCAGTTTTCAACAGCCGCCAATTGGCAGCAGGGTAGGTGATCGAACGTTTGACGTTTGACGTTTCACGTTTCACGTTTCACCTACCTTCAACTCTTCGATAGCAGTCTCTATCTGTTCCGACGTCAACGGCTTGGGGTAGTTGTACATCGGCCCGCCGGGGCGCTCGTTGTAAAAAGGGCGGTTGCAATCAGGGCAACCAGAGGTCTGGAAGGCAACGCCGTCAGTCAGGATTTCGTACAAACGAGGGAAGTTGAAACTGAGAAGTTGGCCTGCAATGGAGAAGGTGAAGTTCCCCACTCGAGCCAGATCGTTGGCTATGAGATAGCGAGCCACCTGCATCCGGCGGTAAGTGGCGATGGGAGGCGGGGAAACGTCTTCCATGTGTGTACCTCGGACAGGGGTGAAGGCGAAGAGCCCAACGATGAGGCCCAGGTCGTGCATCCGCTGGATCATCTCGGCCATCTCCCGCTCTGTTTCGCCCAGGCCGACGATGAGATGCACGGCTACATGGCCAGGGTACCGCCGCGCCGCTTCTTCGATGAGGGAGAGACTCCGCGCCCAGCTCCCACCTTTGACTCGCTGGAACACACGCTCACAAGCAACATCCAATCCGAAGCCGATGTGATCAACCCCTGCCGCCAGCAACTCCTCAACCTGAGCCATGCCTCTGGGCAGGATGGCAGCATCAACAGGAACATCGCAGGTTTCTCGCACCGCTCGGATCACCTCCAGTGTACGCTGGAGGTAACCCTTGACCACCGTCACCTGGAGGCAACAGCGCTTGATGCCTCCTCGTTCGACGGCTTTGGCAAGCAGCGCCAAAGTCTGTGACTGGTCGAATTCCGGCCAGGTAACGCGGGAGAGCTTTAAGGCGCTAGCCTGGCTCGAGCGCGCCTGGGCGCAGAAGGCACAATCCATGACGCAGCGCCCCCCCAGCATCAAGTAGGCCGTGGTGGGCGCCGCGTCCATGGCCACGTCGGCCAGGCCCAACACGACGGCGGTGCCAATGGAGGCGTTGACTCTATTCAATGCCACGTGATATCCTTCGACCCGAACTCACGCTCTAGGATGGCCCAAATATCATCCCACAGACGGCGGTCGGCGAAACTAGCCTGAATGTCGTCCAGCGTCCGGTTGAAGGTGCGCTGGTCGGTCTCGCCCACGACGGTCAGTATGACGTTGGCGATCCCAAAGCGAATCTCCCAGTTGGTCAGGTGTTTGCGGTGGATTTCGCGCAGGCGTGGGATGTCTTCCATCGTGCCGACGGTGATCATCGCTGCCACCGCATTGGAGACGAGTTCTTCGTCGTCAGCGTCGAGGGTCTGGCACAGGAAGGGAAGAACACGGTCGTCGCCCAGAGTGCCCAGGCTGAGGGCAGCAGTGGAAGCACGCTCCAAATCATCCTGGTGAGCCTGGAAAAACTCCCACAGCGGCTCGCGGGCGCGCTCGTCGCCCGTCACGCCCAGGAGCGAGACCACTTCGTCGGTAGTGATGACGTCCAGCCGCAGATCGCCTAGAGCATTGAGCAGCTCAGAGACGATCATCTGGCTCATTTGGCTCAACAACTCGAAGGCCTGATCGTGCTCGGCCTGAGTGGGCCCAGCCAACTGGCGAATCAACCGGGGAACCTGATCCTGGTATTGGCGATAAAGGCGCTCAGCCTTCGGTCGCATCTGACGGCAGCGCTCGGCTGCGGCTTTCATAACTTTGAGGTTAGGCATTTTTGCCCCCTTCGTTGACCTATGTCACCTTCCACACGCCCCCAGGACCGAACACTGCGGCGTACTTGCGGAAACGTTGATCATATCTTACGGTAATGGATCGCCTCGCCAAACGCCGCTGCCTTGGCCGCTTCCATGATCGCCTCGGGCAGGGTGGGGTGACCATGGATGGTCTCGGCGATGGCTTTAACGGTTGCCCCCAGCCGTATAGCCATGACCCCCTCGGCTATCAAGTCGGTGGCGTGCGGACCCATAATGTGCATCCCCAGCGTTTTTCCCGATCCCTTCTCGTAGATGATACGAACTTGCCCTTCCATCTCACCCAGGACCAGGGCCTTGCCACTGGCGGAGAAAGGGAAACGGGCCACCTGAAAATCGATCCCTTCCTCTTTAGCTTCCTGCTCTGTCAATCCCACGCCAGCGATCTCGGGGGAGGTGAAGATACAATAGGGAACGGCACGATAGTCGGCAGCTCTCCTATGCCCCAGGGCGTTCTCCACAGCCACCTCACCCTGGTAAGAGGCTGTGTGGGCCATCATGTAGTACCTAACACATCGCCGATGGCATAAATGCCAGGGACATTGGTCTCCATGTACTCATTGACCAGGATAGCCCTGCCCTTCATTTTGATTCCTAACCCTTCCACCCCCAAGTCATCGGTGTAAGGCCAGCGTCCAGTGGCTAAGAGCACTTTCTCCCCTTCCACATACTCCTCCTTGCCCTTTATCTCGTAAACCAGCCGCAGCTTGCCATCGGTGGGGATGATTTCCTTAAAGTCGAGCCCGATGACAACCTTGACGCCTCGCCTGGCCAGGATGGGACGGAAACGCTTAGCTAAGCTCTGGTCTGCACGCTTCAGAAAAGTCCTGCGGCCCACCACACTAACGGAGGTGCCCAGGGCGTTAAATATGCAGGCAAACTCCAGCCCTATCGTGCTGCCGCCGATGATTACCAGGCTCTTAGGAAGTTCCTCGAGCTCCAGCAATTGCCGGCTGGTGAGCACGCCCGGCAGATCGACGCCAGGGATGGGAGGGATGGCCGGCACCGAGCCACTGGCGACGATGATCCTACTTGATGGTAAATCCTGGAATCCAGAACTCATCTTCACCCGCACCATACCTGGGTTGAGGATCGTGCCTACCCCATCGTAGATGTCTATCCCGTGAGATTCCATCAGCCTAATGACCTGTTCCACTAAGGTGTTTAACACTTCATTTTTTCGGGCCATCATGCGGGCGAAGTTGGGCTTTACCTGACCCTCGACCTCCACGCCAGATTTCTCTGGCTCTTTGGCCGCAAGGTAGACCTCGGCGCTGTGCACCAGGGTCTTGGTGGGAATACAGCCGCGGTTAAGGCAGGTGCCCCCGATGCGCTCTTTCTCCACCAGGGCCACTTTGCCCCCCAGTTGGGCAGCGCGGATGGCGGCAACATACCCTCCCGGCCCCCCACCGATGATGACAAGATCGTATTTGTATAGCTGGGGCACTTGTTCCTCCTTGCAAGCGATAAACTCCAAGGAGTTATTATAGCCCAGCTTGGCCTCTTTGACAACTTCCAATAAGTGCGCTATAATGTAAGTGGGGCCGCTAACTCAAGTGGCAGAGTATCGGCCTTTTAAGCCGAGAGTTGTGGGTTCGAGTCCCGCGCGGCCCACTCGAGATAACTGAAGAGTTCTAAGGTATGGCAGAGTTTAGACGCAGCGAGGTAGCTCAACCGGTAGAGTGCCCGGCTGTTAACCGGAAGGTTGTGGGTTCGAAGCCCACCCTCGCTGCCATTCCACCCATGGTGCAAACCATTGGGTGAACGGTCGGGGATCGTCTAACGGCAGGACGCGGGACTTTGGATCCTAAAATCCAGGTTCGAATCCTGGTCCCCGAGCCATAGTCGTCAAGTGAAGGGGGGCGTTCCGCTCCCCTTTCACATTACGACGACAAGCCCACCAAGCGAGCTTTCAACGCGAGCCTGGTGAAGAGAACAGGGATTGGCAGGATTTACGGATCGCCTGTGCGCATCCGCAAATCCTGTGCAGCGGTGTTCTGAACGGAAAAGCCACCAGGGTGATCCTGGCGGCTTTTCCGTTGCTACCAAGCGGATGCGACAAGCTACTTATGGGTCCCTCTGCGGCAGGCCCTCATATACCTCAGTCACGTCCCCAGGCCCAGTGCCCTTGTTCACCACCACCACAGAGGGCATGATTGGCTCGTTATCCTTAAGCCCATCGTTGTCCCGGTCACACAATTGTTGTACGCTTGTGGCATCTACTGTTACTATCCCTGCGCCAAGGAAGCCAGGACTCAGGCTGCCCACGTTGGCCAAGTCTATGAGCTTGATGTGCCCAGGGGATAGCCAGAAGTTGGTCAAATAAGTAATGACGGTTCCGGTCCCCTTTCTGACCTCCAGCTTGAGCTTGATGTTGTTGCAGTTGGAGTTGTTGCGCACGGCGATCAGAGAGGTCACGCCCTGAGAATCCTTGGCCTTGGCCAAGAAGGGAAGCATGATCGGGCCTGCTCCCTTCTTCTCGCTCTCCGCATGGGCATTGTAGGCCCCACCTTGGATCTCACCAGGAACGGTGTGCCTCCAGCCATGCTTGGTCTCATCGTACACCTTGGTCTTCTTCAGGTCAACCACGACGAAGATGGGCTCACCATCGTGGTCCTCCCCGGGATAATCCACCTGCGGGTGGGACTGGATCACGGCTGCCCCGGCGTATTCCATGCCCAGGTCAGCGATGGCCGGCAGGTAGAAAGTGGTGCCTCCATTACGACAGACCCAGTCGCCCACGACAAGGATGGAATCGCCGCTGGCGTCGAAGAACTCCACGGTCACGAAGGTGGGCAGAGACTGCTGGGTCAGGTTCTGCACCTGGATGCTGGCCTCCCAGCCACTCAGCTCGCGCCAGACCAGGTCGGCGTAGAAGACGGTGTCCGTGGGGAGTCTGTAGGGCCGGGCTCGATAGGTCAACAGCACCCCCTGATCATCCGAGGGCGGGAAGCTGGTCTGATCCATGATGATCCCCAAGGGCTCGTCGGACTCGACGTAGATTGAACCCAGCCACTCGACACCCAGCGATTCCGGCACCCTTATCCGTATGGATTCTCCCGGCGCCAACCGCCCGATGTGATCCGAGTAACTGAACTCGCAATCTCCTTGCTTTTGATAGTCGAGCCATACCTGAGTGCACCTCTCACCGGAGTTCTGGATGATGATCTCCGTATCTAAGCCGTGATACTGCCTCATGGCGTAGGGCGCAAAGTACTTATAGGGAGGTCCACTCCCCTCCATGTTCTCCGAGATACCAGGGTAGGCGCTCGAAACCACGGTGCCATAATCGTTAGGCCCTTTGCGCCGGGCTATAACCGCTATCGCCTCGCCAGTGCCCTCATAATCATCCTCCCATCCCCTCCAAGCGGCACTGTCGTCCACAGCATCAGCAGCGTCCCAACAGGCCTGGTCAAAGAGGTCCTCGTCCACCGAGTATACTATCGCTGACCTTGCCGTGCTGGGGATGTCCTGAGCTTCCAGGGGCCAGACACCGTTCTCGGCGACCCACTTACAATCATGGCCAACTGGACCAGGATCGTTGCTTGGGCACTTGCCTGAGTACTCTCCCCAGAAGAACACAATCACTCCGGTGTCGTCATCACCCGCATTTTGCACCTGAATCAGGGTTTCCCAGCCGCCCGCGTTATCAATAGCGGGCAACTGGATGCGGCGCGGCGCGCGCTCCACCTCGAACCAGGTCGGGTCGTCGTCGTCACGCAGGGCAGCGTCAGGTCGCGCGTAGTCGTCGAAGCGATCACCAGGGTAGTTGGTAGGCTCAACATTCGCCGGAACCTCCGGCCAGCCGGGGAACTCGTAGCTCTCCCAGGCCCGACCCGGCGTGCCAGCGTGGTTAGTGGCTACCTTATTGGTGGCCAGGAACCGGTCCACGTTAGTCGGGTCGAAGTCCGGGAATCGCTGGTCGAAGAGGCTGATCTCGTTGTAGCTCAGCCAGCCGTGGTTGAGGATGATGGTACCCAGCGGCACGTACTTGGAAACCTTGATGCGCACCTGGTACTTGATACGCAGGGAGAAGGTGACCGGGATGGGCGGGCTGTAGGTGACGCCGTCGAAGCGGAGCAGGTAGCCCACGGGCGGGATCGCCAGTCGGGTAGCCACGCGGACCTCGTCGTCGCCGGGGTTGTTGCCCTTGAGGATCTCGCTGTCCAGCACGATAGCCGAGGGGTAGATGAACTCAAGGTAGGTGTCGCCAATCGCTGGCGCCTGGGTGCGGAGCAGGAGGTTCTGGCCAAAGGCCAGGTCTGGCGGCTGCACGTCGGCATCAATGACCCGCCCGGTGATGGGGTCACGGCCATAGACGTGGATGGCAGCCGAGACGCTGCCGTTGATCAAGGTGGCCGGCACCCACGGATACTCCGGGGCGTCGTTGATGTAGTTATACAGGATATCGGTGAACACCACCCCTGTGGCCTCGATGATGCCCGTGTTGGGGATGTCCACCGTGTACTCGATGATGTCGCCGGGGCCGGGCAGGCCGTCCCCGTCGTCCTCGTAGATGTCCCACTCCTTGGTGGTCTCCTCCAGCACCGGCAGGGCCAGGGTGTCGTGGAGCAGGTCGGTGTCGCAGACGAGATCGGGATCCTGGCAATCGCCGGAGGGCTCGATGCCCGGATAGGGGGTGCTGTACTTGGTGCTTGGTATCGCGTCCACCCGCGCCGTGTTGGTGCCCAGCATCCGGAATGTGAACTCGATATACCACTCACTGGTGAGTCCGTCGAAGTTAGCTATCGAGTACCCTTGCGACACGTCGAATTCGATCAGCGGTGAGACGCCGAGAATCACAGGTGGGGAGCCGGGCTCGTAAACCTGCACGAGATACCTTCCTGGCGCCACATCGTGAAACGCATATCGCCCCTTAGCATCAGTGGTCGTGGTTCTCAAGACCAGGGGGAAGCCCGACTCGTTCAACAGATCAACTCCCAGGCCTGCCAAGAGTGGCTCGTGCAAGTCAACCACGTGGTTCCCGTTTGTATCCTCCCAGACAACCCCGGCGAAGGGGCCAAGCTCCGGGAAGTCCACCGTGAAGGTGCGGATGATCAGGATGTGGTCGTAGTCATCCGGCACGCCTTTCGGCGCCAGGACAGCCACCGCAGGCTCTGTCGTGGCGATAGTGATGGTCTGGGCTTCGCCCGTGCCCGCCCGGCTGATCGTGCCCCGCAGTGGGGGTTGAGCCGGGTCAACGACAGTGAAGTCGGTGATCGGCGCGCGGTAGATGAGCGCATCCGACAGGTCCCCCAGCGTGATGGAGTGGAGCCAGGTGTCGCCCTCGTTGGTGATAGTGTAGCAGTAGGTGAGCTCGTCGCCCGGTAGCGTCAGGACGTCGTCGGTGGCGTAGGCGGCACAGCGCTCGGCCTCCGTCAGGCCGTCGGTGGTGACGTCAATGCCTCTGACCGGGCTGCGGCGGACGTATACCTTCTTGTCCACCTTGACCACTGGATTCACCAAACTGGTGATCTCGCAGAAGCTGTTGTTGGCCAGGTTCGGGTCTGGCGTCGGCGTTCTCCCGTCCTGGAAGTCGGCAGGTGGGATGGGGTCGCCGACAGGATCCGCCCCGTTGAACGGGAACTCGTCCTCGGCAATGGCTTTGACCTCGACGCAGTTCTCCAGGAAGTCCACCGCGCTGGCGTCAGCTTCGACGACGATCTTGACCGTGCTGGTGATGCCCACGTTCAGGCGGCCTCGCTCAGGATCGCCTTCGTTGTTATCATCGTTGCCCACCAGGCAGAACAAGATGCCGTCGTCGCGGAAGTAGCACAGGGTATCCTTCTGCGTGCTAAACTCGATGAAGGTTGCGTCCACTGGCAGCGTGTCGATCAGGACCACCTTGGCCGCGTCCGAGGGCCCCAGGTTCTCGATGGTGAGAGTGTAGGTGTAGACGAACTTGTTGGTCACTGGATCGTAGTACAGGTTCTGGACCGGATCGGGCGTGTCGGTCTTGGTGACCTGCAGGTCGGCCTCGGCGATGATCTCCGTGTACTCGCTCTCTTCGTTGTTCTCATCCCGATAGTCGTCACCCCACATCCAATCGGTGACGATCTCCACCCAGTTCTCGGCGATCAGGGGATCCGCCTTGCTGGGATTGTCGGCGTCCAGGACGTAACCTGGATCCACCTCTGTGATCAGCCAGAAGCTAAACTCGTCGCCGGGGTTCAGGATACCGTCGTAATCGTAGAAGATCTCCTCGTTCTGGTCCCAGAAATACTCCACCCAGACCTCGCCGTCCTCCTCATCATAGTCGCAGATCACTTCGTCTTCTTCCTCGATCGGCTCGCAGCGAACGAAGGTCTCGCCCAGGATATCGGCCTGTTTGTAGTCCAGGTAGTCCACGATTTCCACATCCCACGCCACCGATGGGCCGTCGTTCCCGAAGGTGATCAGGTAGCGGTGCTCGTTGCCGGCGATGGCCTGGTCCGGCTCGAAGGGCTGGTCCAGCCGCGCCTCGGCTGGCACGTCCTCCTTGGTGATCCACACGTCGGCGACTACGTTGACATACGTCTCGTTGTAGTCCTCGTTGTTATCAGTGTCCGGGTCGGTGGTCGTGCTGGATACAGCGGCCCAGTTGGTGATCACACCATATACCGATGGATCCACTCGCACCAGGATGTGGATGGTGCGCGAGGTCTCGGCCGGCACGGTTCCCAGGTCACACGTCACCAGGTTCCGGTCCACGGGATCCTGGCGACAATCGGCGCCATCGGCGCTCACGAAGTTGACCGTGGCTATCGGCCCAGCGGGTAGCGGCAACGTGTCGGTGACGACCACGTTCTGGGCATCCGACGGTCCGTCGTTGGTCACCTCCAGGGTGTACTCCAGCAGCTCGCCCGCGGTGACCTCGTCGTCCCACTGTTCCTTGATGAACTGCCGCAAGTCTTCATCGTAGTCTACGACGTTGTCGCCCCGGGCGGTCTTGGTGATCTCCAGGTCGGCCTCGGTTTCCACCTCGACGTAGGCGTGGCTCTCGTTGTCGGGGGGCTCCTCCTCGGTGCCGAACTGCCAGGCCCGCACGTCGTTGTCCAGGATCGTGCCCTCCGGAACGTCGGGCGGGACGGAGACTTCGACGTCAATGGTGACGCTGGCTTCTGGGTCTGGGTCCATGTTGCCCAGGGAGCAGATAGACGGGTCGCTGGGGTCGCCCTCGGTGCCGACCTCACAGTCGCCGGGTGCATCTGACTCAATGGAAGTGATGACCACGCCAGCCGGTGCCCGGTACTCGAACACCACGGCCTCGGCCGGTGGATCCGTAGTGCCGTTGTTTGTCACCTCGACTGTGAAAGTGTAACTTTCACCGGCTTTGATGGTGTCCGGCGGGCCCTCGGTGAAAGTCACCGTCAGGTTGCCGAAGGCGGAAACCGTCAACGATCCGATGACCAGCGCCACGGCGAGCAGAGCAACCAGCGCTGGCAGCAGAAGCACCAGCAGGCGCCGTCGTTTGGATTGGTGTAGAGTTCGAATGTTCATGATTGACTAACCTCCTTGAATGGATGTTTGATGAGCCGATAAGGGCCGTCCCCTCTACTGGGGCCGGCTCCAGCGTTGGCAGCGATGGTTCCACGTGTCGGCCACGAAGACGTCCCCCTCCAGGCCAACGTCATCCGGGAGCAAGCGGTCAACGGCCAGGCCAGCCTGGGAATTGAACTCGCAACTGGCGTCGCCGTAGTAACCAAACTCGTCCTGGTATTCATGCTGCGGAGGCGTGGGAGGCGTGGTCTGGTCATTCCAGAGGAGGTACTGCACCCGGTGGTTGCCGGTGTCGGCGACGTAGACATCAACCAGCCGATTGGCATAGGTCTGGATTTGGCCCAGCATGCCCTCCTCCAGACGGATGCCAACGGCCACGTCCTGGGGACGGTTGAACTCGATCCCCGTTGTATCGCCCGGTGATGGGATGGCATCGCCGTACTGACCGAACTTGTACCCATCTTCGAATGTGCCATCCAGCCTAAAGAACTGCACCCGGTGATTGTTGGTATCCGCTACGTATACGTGGGCTTCCCACTCCTCGGGCTCGTCGGGAGGCATGCCGGTGAGGTCAGGTGGAGTCTGGATAGGGTCTACGTCAATGCCTTCCGGCGAGTTGAACTGGCCGTCCTGGTGGCCATAGTAGCCCCACTCACCATCATACTTGGGCTCCTCATCATTTTTCTCGATCTTGAACCTCTGCACGCGATGGTTGCCCGTGTCGGCCACGTACAGGAAGAAGTAGTCGCCCTGGGGGCCATCGGTAGATGACGATACGAGGTGCCAGGCGCTGGCAGCCACGCCGCTGGGTGAGTTGAACCGCGCATCTGTAGCAGGGTCCCCCTGTTTAAGGATCACGTCGCCGTAGCTACCAAACTGTCCCTGGAAGCTGCCATCCTCGTCAAAGTACTCAATGCGATGGTTGACGGTATCGGCCACGTAGACCAGGGCGTCAGGCCCTACGACCACGTCCTCGGGCAGGTCAAATTCGCCATCGCCGTCGCCGTAGTAACCGAACTCGCCCTTGTAGGTTACCGAGGTCCCATCGGACTCATACTCGAAGATCTGCACCCGATGATTGCCTGTGTCGGCGACGTAAACGCGAGGCTTCAGTTCGTCCATGCCATCTTCGGCACCGATACCTCCTTTGATCTCCACGTTCTGAACCCTATAAAAATTCTCGCAGCAGTCGCCGCACTCTTCATAATCCCCACACTCACAAGAAGTGTTAGTGAATCCCCACCGGAGCTGAATGATGGAAAAGGCGTAGTCGGACAGGTCAACGGTCACCGATTGGCTCCCAGTCTGGTATGACCCAACGTTAGGCATGCCGGGATCAAGGTGGACCCAGTCGCCACCATTGATCGAGATTTCCAGCCAGGCTCGACCAGAATGGGTCGAGTCCAGGTAGTAATCGAAAGTAAGCGTGATCGGTTTTGAGACGTCGAAGAGGCTTACGCGTGGCGCGGTGAGGAAGACGCCTTCTTCTTTAACCGTATCCTTGTGGCACGCATACGTGCTATTCAATTGCCAGTCAGCGTCTGTTTGCCACCCGTCCTGCATGGTGAACATCGGCTTCCAGTCAATGACGGAGGAGGTGTCAATGCCCTCGGGCAGCCGGAACTCCGCGTCCTCGCCAGGGTCATCCTCCTCAAGGATCGCGTCGCCGTAGTGGCCCCACACCAAGTCGAAGCTGGTGGAGTCGCAGTCCGCCTGCCAGAGGCGCGCCACGCGCCAGACGTCTCCTAAGTCCACCTGACCATTGAAGTTCTGATCATAGTTTGGCGGGAACGTGTCCGCCCCCAAGCGGCTGGCCACCAACATGATATCCACCACGTTGACCCGGCCGTCTCCCGTGACGTCCTCGGGGAAGGAGCACCTGGGAGGAGACTGAGCCTCGACCACGACAGGCTGAAAGGTGCGAAGCACAAGTATCAGCGTGGCTAACAGGAAGCCTGCGAAAATGACCGCAACCAGAACGAGCATCCAACGATTTTGGCGCATAATCTACCTCGTTTGAAAGGAATCTCCTTGCGGGGGGAGAGCCCGAGGCTGAAGCCGTCGGGCTGAAAGGGCAAAGCCCTTCGGGCTGGTCGTTCCTAGCCCCGCAGGGGCTTCGCTCTCTCAGTGCGGGGACTCAGCCCCACGCCCCCTCTTGCACAACTCGGAACGGCACATTGGGGGGATGCAAGCCAGGGCCGTTCGAGTGGGGGGACGACCGGCCTGGGCCGCAGATGTCCGCTCCGATGATGGCTATTGGCCGCCAGCGAACCAGGGACTACACAGAACGCCGGCCCTCAGGGTGAACGCTTCACCCCTCACGAACCGGCGTCAAGCAAGCAGAAATGGCCACCGCGTAATTGCGTGGTCTGTTGCAGGTATGGCAAAGCTCGAATGAAGGCAGTTATGAGGCATCCCGCTTGCTCCCCCCTGGCAAGCGATATAGAGGTGCTTGGCGGCCAAGCTTCTACTATATATAACGTAAAAAGTCCGTTTTAGATACGGCCTGGGAGCACGAGTTTTGAATATTTTAAGGTTACTTACCTCCCATGTCTGCCAGGGTGGGCGGTTCAGAGACCTCTTCCGCCCTGCCTGGCGGCGAATGAAAAAGCCTCAGGGTAATCCTTTGGACTTTGGACAAAGCTGAAGAAACCCGTTTTCTGATGGCTCTATTACCGAAATCTAACTGAATCAACCTGTCTCAAGTCAACGTGGATGGCAATTTGGTGTGAGAAAACGGGTTTCTGGTCGCCATCGTGGTTTTGTCCAAAGTCCAGAATCCTGTTGGCTGTCAACGGGATGCGATGGGCTGCTACCGCACGGAAATGCCCTCGTATACCTGGGTGACGTCCCCCGGGCCAGCGCCCTTGTTCACCACTACCACAGAAGGCATGCTTGGTGTCTGATCCTTATACCCATCGCCATCCATGTCGCACAATTGGCGCACGCCTGTGACTTTTACTGTCCCTGCGCCAACGAAGCCAGGTATCACGCTGCCCACGCCGGCCAGGTCTATGAGCCTGATATGCCCAGCGGATAGCCAGAAGTTGGTCATATAGCTAACGACGGTTCCAGCCCGGTTAGTGACCTCCAGCTTGAGCGCTATGTCGTTGCAATTGGAATTATTGCGGACAGCAATCAGAGAGGTCACGCCCCCATAATCCCCGGCCTTGGCCAAGAAGGGAAGCAAGATGGCGCTGGCTGCCTTCTTTTCGTCCTCCGCAAGAGCATTATAGGCCCCACCCTGGTTCTCGCCAGGGCCGGTGGGTCTCACCAGACCCGTGACCGGATCCACCATCTTGCGCCTCTTGATGTCCACCACCGCGAAGATGGGCTCACCATCGTGGTCCTCCCCGGGATAATCCACCTGTGGGTGGGACCGGATCACGGCTGCCCCGGCGTATTCCATGCCCAGGTCAGTGATGGCCGGCAGGTAGAAAGTGGTGCCTCCATTACGACAGACCCAGTCGCCCACGACAAGGATGGAATCGCCGCTGGCGTCGAAGAACTCCACGGTCACGAAGGCCGGCAGAGACTGCTGGGTCAGGTTCTGCACCTGAATGCTGGCATCCCAGCCGCTCAGCTCGCGCCAGACCAGGTCGGCATAAAAGACCCTGTCCATCCTGAGCTTGTAGGACTGGGCTTCGTAGGTCAGCAGCACCCCCTGATCATCCGAGGGCGGGAAGCTGGTCTGATCCATGACGATCCCCAAGGGCTCGTCGGACTCGACGTAGACCGAGCCAAGCCACCCGCCACCCAGCACCGCCGGCACCCTTCTCCGTATGGATTCTCCCGGCGCCAACTCGATGTCCTCCTCCGAGTAGGTGAAGATGCAATCGTCTTGCTTTTGATAGTTGAGGGTTATGGAAGCGCAGCCCTGACCAGAATTCTGGATGATCATCTCTGTATCCAGGTTGTGATACTGCCTCATGGCGTAGGGCGCAAAGTACTTATAGACAGGTCCACTCCCCTCCATGTTCTCCGAGATGCCAGGGTAGGCGCTCGAAACCACGGTGCCGTAGTCGTTAGGCCCTTGGCGCTGGGCTATAACTGCTACCGGCTCGCCGGTGCCCACATAATCATCCTCCCAGTCCTTCCAAGCGGCACTGTCACCCACAGCATCAGCAGCATCCCTACAGGCCTGGTCAAAGAGGTCCTTATCCACCGAATAGACTATCGCTGACCTTGCCGTGCTGGGGATGTTCTGATCCTTCAGGACCCAGACAGCGTTCACAAGGGCTCGCTTGCAAGCATAGCCAACCGGGCCCGGATCCATGTAGGGGCACTGGCCTGAGTACTCTCCCCAGAAGAACACAATCACCCCGGTTTCCTCATCACCCGCATTCTGCACATGAATCTGGGTTTCCCAGCCGCCCGCGTTATCAATAGCGGGCAACTGAATGCGGCGCGGATCGCGCTCCACCCTGAACCAGGTCGGGTCGTCGTCGTCACGCAGGGCAGCGCCCGGTTGTGCGTAGTCATAGAAGCGCAGGCCAGGGTAGTTGGTAGGCTCAACATTCACCGGAACCTGCGGCCAGCCAGGAAACTCGTTGCTCTCCCAGGCCCGACCCGGCGTGCCGTTGTGGTTAGTGACCACCTTGTTGTCCGCTGTATAGTCGTTCGGGTTGGCCGGGTCGAAGTCCGGGAATCGCTGGTCGAAGAGGCCGATCTCGTTGTAGCTCAGCCAGCCATGGTTGAGGATGATGGTACCCAGCGGCACGTACTTTGAAATCTTGATGCGCACCTGGTACCGGATGCGCAGGGAGAAAGTGACCTCAATGGGTGGGTCATAGTTGATGCCGTTGAAGCGCACCAATCGGCCCTTGGGCGGCAGCGCCAGGTCCGATTGCAGGCTAACTTGGACGGAGTCACCATCGGGGGCAGTGATGTTGAGCACCTGACCGGCTGCGTAGGTGAGCACAATTCCTGGCACGGCCGTGCCATCAGACTCCCAGCCGGGCAGCAGGGTGAGGCTCTCACCGAAGGCCAGGTCTGGGGGCTCCAGGGCGGCATCCACGACCTGGCCACTGACCGGGTGCTGTCCGTACACCCGGATCTGGGCCGTGACACTATCAGGAATCAACAGAGCTGGCACCCACGGGTCCTCCGGGTCGTCAGCAATGTAGTTGTACAGGGTGTCGGTGAAAACCACCCCCGTGGCCTCAATGGCGCCAGTGTTGGGGATGTCCACCGTGTATTCGATGACGTCGCCCGGGCTGGGCAGGCCGTCCCCGTCGTCCTCGTAGATGTCCCACTCCTTGGTGGTCTCCTCCAGCACCGGCAGGGCAAGAGTGTCGTGGAGCAGGTCAGTGTCCCTAGCCACTATCACGCCAGGATATGTCGTGCTGTACTTGGTGGTGCCCACGGCCGTCACCGTCGCGGTGTTGCTCCCCAGGACGATGGTGCCGCCGCTGGAGAAGTCCACCGTCACCGTGCGGGTGGCCAGGAGGTAGGTGTAGTCATGGGGATGCAGTTGGCCGGCCGGGGCCAGCGGCGCTAACTCGCCCTCAGCGCTGGCCCACAGAGCGTGTGCGGTAGTGAAGGCCGAGTTTGCGCCCACCAAGCCGACGATACTGACGAACAGCCCTTTCGCCATCTCCACATGACCGCTGGGCGTGTCCGTGAGCTCGACCTGGTTGAGCCAGGTGTCGCCCTCGCTGTAGATGAAGTAGCAGTAGGTGACCTGCGTATTGGGCAAGACCAACAGGTCGTCAACTGCTTCGGTCTCACACTTGTCCTGGACCTGGGTCAGGCTGAGGCCAGCCGTGTCGCCCAGGAAGGCTTTCTTATCCACCCGTACCCGGGCGTTGAACACGGTGGTGTTTTCAACCTGGACATTGTTCGTCAGATCAGGATCAGGCGTGGGCGTGGCATCGTCCGGGTAGAAGTCCGGGACATTGAGGTCCGGGAAGAGCACGTCTGCCTGATCCTCGCTGACGGCCTGCACCTCAGCCCGGTTCACCAGGATGCGCGGTGAGGGGCCGGCATCCACTCGAGCAGTGATGGTGAAGCTGATCTCCGAAGTGACATTTAGCCGGCCTGGTTCGCTGTTGCCCAGGTTGTCACGACCGTTCCCCACCAGGCAGATCACCGTGCCGTCGTCGCGGAAGATGCAGTGCATGTCAGCCGGGATCGTCCAGGTGATGAACTCCGCGTCGGTCGGCAGGGTGTCGGTGAAGAGCACAACTGCCGAGTCCGACGGGCCGTTGTTGCGCACCGAAATGGTGTAGGTGAAGATGAAGCCGTTGCTGACCGGATCGTAGACGTAAACCAGGGCGGTCTCCGGCGTATCGGTCTTGGTGAGCTCCAGGTCCGCCTCCGCGTTCACCCGCGTGCACTCGTCATCGTGCTCCTCAACCCGGCCCGGGACCCCTTCCACCACGACGTCGGCCGAGATGCCGGCGCGGTTGTGCGCGAAGTACGAGTACCCTGTCGCCTGGGAGAAGGACTCACACAATTCGCCTGGGCCCGCGTCGCCACGGCCGTTCAAGACGTAGCCCGACTCGACGTTGGCGATCAGCAAGAATGTATAACTCTCTCCCACATCGAGCGTGCCCGTGTCGGTGTAGACCACTGTGTTGCCGTCGCGTATCTCCACCACGCGCACAATGTCACTCGTCGTGATTCCGTCGCCACGGATCACTGAGCACGTGACCCTATCGTTCGGATCGAGGGACTCACAGTGGTCGAAGAGAACGCCTAGCGGCAAGGTGTCGGTCACGACGACATTTTTGGCCTCCGATGGACCATTGTTGCCGAAGGTGATGGTATACTGAAGCTCGGTACCCGCCAGGACCGGGTCCGGCGAGTCCGACTTGACGACGAAGAGTTGTTGCTCGCGATCTACGCCTGTGCCTTCATCATCCTCGTTGGGCAGGCACTGATCTGCCGTATCGCTGCTCACCGAGATATGGTTGTTCAGCGACGCGGGCGCATCCGGGTTGACGAGCACGACGATGGTGAATTTCAGTACTTCGCTGGCAGACATGTTCCCGAGAACACAGGTGAGTGTGTGCTCGTCAATGGGGTTGAGGCTGCACACCACACCGATGGCGTACGGATCGCGGATGCGCTGGAACGTGACGTTCGGGTCCAGCACATCCACCGCGACCACTTCTATGGCATCGGACGGGCCGCTGTTGGTGATGGTCACGGTGTACTCCAGCAGCTCGCCAGCGATCACGGTGGTGGGGTTGTCGCTCTTCGACACCGACAGGTCGGCCCAGGCGCTGACGGTGGTCAGATTGTGGGCAAAGTTGTTGGCGTTGGTGTCATCGAAAATGTCGGAGTAGACGAAGGCGTCGTTCTCCAGGATGGTCCCGTCAGACACCCAGGATGGCACGTCGGCGGTGATGGTCACCGTGGCGCTGTCGTTCACGCCCATGGTGCCCAGGCCGCAGGTCAGCTTATCCAGCGGCTCGCCCGGCGTGCCGGTGTCACAGCTCCCCTGAGATGGTGTGGCGCCAGTGACGACGATCCACGGCGGCAGCCGGTCCTGAAGCACCACGTTTTCGGCCGTCGAGGGGCCGTGGTTGATGATGGTCAGGGTGTAAGTCAAGCTGAGCCCAGCGGTGACCTTGTTAGCCTGTAGCGCCATGCTCGAGCAACCGACGATGACCCAACCCTGCGCCGTCTTGGTGACCTCCAGGTCCGCCACGTCGGTGATCTCGTGCATCACCTCGGCCTGGTTGTTGTCCGGATCGGGATCGAAGGCGTCGCTGGTCACGTGAGCCACGTTGTTGATGTCCTGCGTCTCGTCAGCAGTGACGGTCATGGTGATGATCCAGCGGCCTGGGTTAGGCGGCCCGTCCGCCGACAGGACCTCCAGCGCATCCTGGAGTGTGCAATCTATCTCCAGATGCTGGTTGACGTTGGGTACGCCGTCCGTTGGATTACCATCCGACGGTATGGACGAGCACACCATCCCGCGGTCGCTGGTAATCTCCAGCAGGTCGAATTCCAGACCCGACTGCAGGATGTCTTTGATGGCCACGTTACCGTTGATCGGATCTCGATCATCAATGCCGGCGTAGCTCGGCCCCAGGTTATCCACGATGACGGTGTAGGTCAGGAACTCACCGGCCCGCACCTGGCCATCCGGCTTGCCGAACTTGGTGATCTTCAGGTCGGCCTTCTGCAGCACCAGGTTCTTGGCCGTGTCGGTGTTGTTGACCGGGTTGGGGTCGCTAAGGGTGGTTGTGCCCGTCACCACGGCGGTGTTGGTGATCGTCGTGCCCGGAACGAGGGCCGGGTCCACCCGCGCCCAGATGTCGAACTGCCACGTCCCGCCCGGCGGCAGCGGCTCGAACACGAAGTTCGGCCCGACCTGTCGCCCATAACGGCACTCCAGCACATCTGGGTCTGTGCTGACCAGCGCACAGTGGTCGTTGTCTATCTCGTAGGTCAGGCTGATGGGCAGGGTATCGGTGACCATCACCGTCTGCGCGTCCGATGGCCCCAGGTTCTCCACCGAGATGGTGTACTTCTTCTGCTCGCCGGCGTAGACCTTGTCCGGCGTGCTCGTCTTCTGGATCTCCAGGTCGGCCTGGGTCTCGACGCGCGTCGTTTCGGTGATGTTGATGTTGTTGCTGGGGACGGTGTCGGATGTGACAGAGGTCACGTCGACCGTGTTCGTGATCGTGCCAGCGGGCGTGTTGGCCCGGACCAGGCTCGTGACCGCCATGGTGATCACCTTGCCCGGCAGGATATTACCGAAACCGCAGTCTATGATGTTCGCCGGGGTGGTACGGATGGTGCACGTCGCGTCTGGCTCGTTCACCACGTTGACGTACAGAGCGATCACCTCGTCAGGCAGCTCATCGCGCAGCACCACGTCCTCTGCCGTGGACGGGCCAGCGTTGCTGATGGTGAGGGTGTATTCGAGCTGCTCGCCTGCAATCACATAATCGGGCCGATCGGTCTTCTGGACACCCAGCTCGGCTTCGGCGGTCACTTTAACGAGCGTGTCGAAGACGATGTTGTTCTGGGTTTCTGGATCGAAGGTATCGCTGGTGAGGTAGGCATCGTTGGGCAGGTAGTTAGCGAACGGGGTATTCGGCTGGTCCACGACGTAGCTCGGGTCCACATCGGCTCTGATGGTGACCGTGGCCGTCTGAGTAGGAGCCAGATTGCCAAGCTGGCAGATCAGCGGTTCGTTGGGGTCGCCCGGTGTGCCGAGGGTGCATTGCCCGCCGCCCGGCGCAGGCGTCTGGGCGATCGCGGTAACCGAACCCTCAACCAAGCCTCTTGGTAAGATGTCCACGACGGCAACGTTTTCCGCCGTGCTGGGCCCACCGTCGTTCCTTACCACGATGGTCCATCGAACCCTCTCGCCGGCTCTCACCGAAAAATCAGCGACACCGGGGTTGGCGTCATCCTCGCCGAGCTTAGTCATCTTGAGGTCTGCCACGTCGGTCACGGCGATGAAGTCCGTGGCCCGGTTGTTGGAGGTATCCGGGTCGGGCGTGGCGGTTTGCGGGCCGGCCGGCCCGTCTGGATCGGCGCTAAACACGAATACTTCGTTGTTCACATCCTGGGCGTAGTTGGCTTGCACCCATATCGTGATCACCCAGCGCCCGTTCCGCAGGGGATCACCCTGGGGCTCCAGAGACTGGCCCAGCGCACACGTGATGATCGTCCCGTTGATCGTGCACGAGTCTGAAGTGCGATTCGGGTCAGGGATGACGTTCAGCAGGGCGAACGCCCCCGACGACAGAATCGTGTCCGTGAGCACCACGTTCCGGGCATGGGACGGCCCCAGGTTGTCCACGTGGATGGTGTAGGTGAAGATCTCCCCAGCCTCCACCGAGGTATCCGGCTTGCTCACCTTGGTGACCTGCAGGTCGGCGCTGTCCCGGAGGATCGTCCCCAGGATAACGGTGTCGTTCCTGGGGTTGCCATCCGCTGTCAGGGAATCTACCTGAGCCGTGTTGGTCAAGACTAAGGTGCCTTTGGCCAGGGCGTCCGCATCCACGTCCACCTCGATTTCGAAGCTCATGCTTTCTCCACCGAGGACGTCGCCCAGGTCGCAGACGAGCTGGTCTTCGCCACCAGGGCCGGTGCCAGCGCTGCAGCCCTGGGGGAGTGTCGGGTCCGTGGGGAAAGTGGGAAGGGTATGCACGATGAAGTCCACCTGAGCCGGCAGTGTATCCGTCACCACGACGTCAACTGCGCGGCCAGAGCCGTGGTTGATGACAGTAACTTCGTAGATGAGTGGTTCGCCTGCGATGGCCGGGTCGGGCGTGGCCGTCTTGTTGATCTCGAGGTCAATCTCCGGTGTCAACTGCAGGTTGTCTATCAGCAAGCCGGAG
This sequence comes from Anaerolineae bacterium, assembly GCA_049589355.1. Taxonomy (GTDB): domain Bacteria; phylum Chloroflexota; class Anaerolineae; order VGOG01; family VGOG01; genus JBAWAP01. Next base: position 6,374 of record JBAWAP010000442.1, on the reverse strand, counting down.
TCTATATCGGCGTCTCCCTGATCCGCAACCAGAAACGCCAGGGTGTAGGTGCCCGGGTTGCTGATGATCATCCTGAAGGTCTGGAAAGGGTTCCGACCATGTTGGAAAAAGCAATTGTTGCAAGCCCCCGCGGAACTCACCGTGTACGCAACGTTGTTCATCCCCGCCACGTCCAGGTAGGGTGACACACCGCCAACAGGCCGGCTTCCCGACAGGATGACAACGCCGTTGAGCGTCACCTGGAAGAAGTCATCTTCATTATCGGGTGCATCGCGGCCTTCGGCGGTCAGGAAGCTCCAGTCGAAGCTCAACGTGGCCGGCACATCACTTGCGGTCAGGCTGAGGGTCTTGGTCAGGATCGAAGTGTCGTAGTCGGGAGTCGGGATGCCGTCACCGTCAATGTTACCCTGAGAGGCCGGGTTAACCACCCCAAGACCGGTGCACAGCAGCGCGAAGTAGTTGCCCTCGGTGGGCGTGGGAAGCGGTCCGGCGGACGCGCTGAAGTTGGACGCCTGAAGAACCTCCACGTGGGCCGCGCTACCACCCACGGTCCAGTCAAAGAGATGATTGGGGGTCTGCTCAAAGCCCCCATTCGTCACCGCCGCCAGGAGACTTGTCCTGAGTCCTTCCTCCGTCAGGGTAAACTCCGTCGAAGGAAGCGCTGGGCTTTGAGGCGCGTTCCATTGGAAGTTGGAGGCCTGCCCTGAGACTAGTCGAAGGGTTGGAGGTTGGAGATTGGAGATTGGAGGTTGGAGATTGGAGATTGGAGATTGGGTAGTGGCGTTGGCCGCTATGACGAGGGGAACAGCCAACGCCAGGCCGAGCAATGTCAGGCCAGCCGCGACGACCAGCAGCAAGCGCAGGACCGATGTTCCTCGCTGCAGATGTGATGCAGTGAGACGCGATGATGTGTTGGTGGGGCAGGTATCCATTGGGGCTAACCTCCTTAGTCTGAGCGTGATACGTGGTGCGTGGTGCGTGATACGTGGTGCGTGATACGTGATGCGTGATACGTGGTGCGTGATCGTGATGCTTGATTCACGCATTACGCATCACGCATCAGTGTCATACATCGGCTCTCCTTCTTTGAGGACACGTCCGCGTTGCTGCGGAATCATGGTCAGTAGCAAACGAACGAATGATTTGCGTGAGAAGATGTAGGCGATGTGGCGTGACTTCTTCCCCCAGGACGTGTCGGCCTTTGTAGTACTAATCGCGGCTCTCCCGGGCTGAACCGAGGGAATATTCGTAGAAGCGAGCACGGTCTTTGCTCGACCCCCGACTGTATCCTTCGGCAATGTTCGCGCTGATGGAACCCAGTGCCTGGTAGAGTTGATCCGACAAAGAAAGGGTGCGTCTATCCCTCATCAGTTTCGTCACATCATGCCAGCCCAAATCGGCAGCAAACAGGGCCAGGCGATATACCTGCACTGTCCACAGCGCGTCCCCCGTGATCGTCTGGAGCACCGATTGCTCCCACTCCCGAAAATCCATCTCACATATCACGCATCACGGATTACGCATCACGCATCCTGGCTTGTGTCGCTGCCAACTCAGCGTACCACCATCGGCAAGTAGATTTGGTGCTGGTACCTCCCCGTCGGCGTCGCTGTGCCGGGGACGCTCTGGCCGGATGTATCCCCAAAGGAAGCTGCCGGGTCGAGCGAGAATAGGACCGCTCCCTGCGTGCTGCCAGGCGAGCTGGCCACATTCAGTATCATGAACGCAATCGGCCCATCCGACAGCGAGGTCAGCGGCGGGGCGATGTCGCCGATGAAGACGTCTACCTCGCCGTCGCTGTCGCCTCCATCAAAGGTGACCGAAGCGGTAAAGTCCCCCGGCAGGCTGAATACCACCGCGTCGGGAATCCCGTTCCCGTCACGGTCAGCGGGGTCCAGGGCCAGCCAGGCCTCATCGTAATCCACGGAGAAGGCCAGGCTGGTGATGCTGTGGCCATTGGCGGCGAAGGCCACCGGCACCGTCGCGAGGCCGCCGGGGGCAGCCGACACCTGGTCTGGCATGGCCAGGGCAGGCCCTGGCTCAGTGATCAGGGAATCAGGGATTAGGGAATCAGGGATCTCCCGATTTCCTGATTTCCTGATTCCCTGATTCCCTAACATGATCAGGACCGTGGACGGAACGTCGCCCGCATCCACCCGGCTGTCCTTGTTCGCATCGCAGCCCGACGCACCCACATAGGTCGGATCGAAGATGTCGCGCACGATGGACCAGATGTCGGCCAGGCTCACCGCGTCGTCGCCGTTGCAGTCACCCAAGTGGGGCGACCGATACACCGTCGTCTCCTCGGTGTCGGAATGCACGCCCGCCTGAGCGATATTGCTCAGGACCGTGCCGGCAGGTGTGGTGAGGGGGACCTTCACAATGATGGTGACCGAGGCGCTGCCGCCGCTAGCGTCCAGGGAGCCCAGGTCGCAGGTGACAACGCCACCCAAGGCGGAGCCATCATGGGTGCAGCCAGGCGCCGAGTCGAAGCTCACCTGGGGCGGCAATGTATCAGTGAGCGTCACATTCACAGGATCCTTCTCATTATTGATCACGTTGATGACGTAGGTCAGATCATCGCCGACGTTCACCGGGTCGGGCGAGTCCGTCTTCGTCACCGACAGATCGGCCGGCGTGGGGTTGACATTGTGTGTTTTTGTGCCTGGAGGGCTCTGGTTAAAGTTGGTACCGTCACCGAGGTACGTAGCTGTGATGGTGAACGGGCTGCCAGTGGCTGACGAGTATGAGTGACTGACGGTGGCAGTGCCATTCACCAACAGGGCTGAGGAAGTGGGCGAACCATCACCAAAATCGAACTCTACATTGCCCCCAGTCGGCGTCGCGGTGCTCGGCGAGTTTGCGGTCACGTTGGCCGTGATGGTGACCTCCTGGTCGCGTACGGATGGGCTGGGGGAACTGGTGACCGTCGTCGTGGTATCGGCCTTGCTAACTTCTTGGTTCGGTGACATGGTGCCAGTATTGTCTTCGAAGTTACCATCATTGTTGGTATACTCGGCTGTGATGGTATGCGTGCCCACCGGCAGTGATGAGGTGCTGACATTGGCACTGCCTCCCGACAGCGGGACTGGTGAGCCGATAGGTGAGCCGTTGGCCTTGAACTGTACTGTGCCCGTGGGCGTGCCGGCGCCTGGCGTGGACACCGCCTCGTCCACCTCTACGGTGGCCGTGAAGACAACGGTTTGGCCAAACACCGCTGAGGTGTCGGAGGAATTGACGGTCACCAACGTATCGGCCTTGTCCACGGTGTGATCTAAGGAGTCCTGGCTGCCGCCGAAAGCGGCATCACCGCCGTAGACGGCCGTGATGGGATGCGTGTCGGCAGAGAGGTCGGACTTGGTCAAGGTCGCCACGCCTCCGACCAGCGTCTCTGTGCCAATCGTCGCCGCGCCGTCCTTGAAGGTGACCTGGCCCGTCGGCGTCCCCCCACCACTCCCCGTCACAGTGGCGATGAAATCAACGGATTCGCCAAAGACGGTCGCTCTATCGGGCGACCTCGTCAGCGTCGTATTGGAGCCGGCCGCGCCCACCGTGTGGTACAGCCGCTCTGAAGAGCTCGCGCTGAAGTTCGGTGTACCCTCATAGACGGCCTTTATCGGGTGTGTGCCGGCAGTGAGCGAATACGTGGTGAAGGTCGCCACGGATGCCAGCGTATCGGTGTAGATCACTCGCGCGCCATCCCAGAAGGCAACCGTGCCGGTAGGCGTGATGCCCCCCGTGGCTGTGACGGTCGCCGTGAAGGTGACGGACTCACCGATCGCCGATGTGTTGGCGGGAGAGTGTGTAGAACTGAGGGTCGTCGTGGTGGCAATCCTGTTCACCGTTTGGCGCAAGCTGTCATCACTCGGCTTGAAGTTTCCATCGCCGCCGTATTCGGCTATGATCTCATGGTCGCCAGCAGGGAGCGTATCAGTGACGACGGTCGCCACGCCCGATGCATCCAGCGTACGCGTCACGACCGCTACCGTACCTAGGGTGAAAGTGACCGTCACCGTCGGGCTTATCGGGGCATTCAGTCCAACTCCAGCCGCTTCCACGGTGGCGGTAAAGGTGATGGTCTGGCCATAGTCCGAGGGGTTGGCGGAGGACTCGAGGGTTGTCTCGCTGTCAGTTTTGTTCACCTGATGGTCTTCGTCATCCCAATTGCTGTTGAAGTGGTTATCACCACCATACACGGCTACGACGTTCCACGTACCGACGGGGATCGTATTCGTCACGACGGTCACCGAGGTGCCACCCTCAGGCAGGGTGCCTGTAATGACCATCTGTGGCGTCGTATCAACGGTGAACGTGACGACGCCGGTCGGCATCCCTGCGCCCGGTGCATCCGCGCTCACGTGAGCGGTCATCCGGACATCCTGGCCAAACTCCGTTTCGTCCAAAGGAATCTGCAACTGCACTGTGGTGTCGGCCGGGTTCACCGTTTGGTTGTATGTTGGTGATGAACTGGTGTTGAAGTTGCCGTCACCGCTGTATTCGGCCGTGATGTCACGGACCCTGTCGCCAGGGGCCGTATCGAGCTCGGTTGAATCACCGGGAGTGGTGCCCCAGCGCGCCTCGCCAGGATTCGTGAACCCTAACGTGCCTGTGAAGACCGCTGTCCCATCAACCTTGAAGACGACCTTCCCGGTCGGCGTCCCCGCTCCCGGCGAGGTCGCCGACACGACGGCGGTGAAGGTGACGGACTCGCCATAGACCGACGGACTGCGGACGGCATCCACGATGCCTGTCGTGGTATCGGCTTTGTTCACCGTCTGGCCCGGTGGGTCCGGTAGCAGGGTCCCGGGGCTGGCGGCGAAGTTGATATCACTTTCATAGGTCGCCGTGATGCTATGGTTGCCGACCCCCAGAGCTGCGGTGGTGTGGAGTGCCGCGCCGGAGCCGTTGAGCGTCTCTGTGGCGAGGAAAATCCCGTCGGCATAGAAGATGACCTGGCCGGTTGGCGTGATCCCGACCGTCGAGGTCACGAGGGCACTGAAGGTGACGGGCTGGCCCCACACCGAGGGGTTGGCCGAGCTACTCAGCGTTGTCGTAGTGCTGCGCCGGTTGATCACGTAGGTCTGTGACGGCGACTCGCTGTCCCCGTAAGCCTCGTTGTCGCTTTCATACACGGCCTTCAACACGTGCGACCCGCCGGAGAGCAGCGGAACAACCAGGGTCGCCGTGCGGTTCGTGGTCGTGACTGCGCCGGTGCCGATCACCACCCCGTTGTCGTTGAAGTAGACGTGGCCCGTCGGCGTCACACAGGTGGCGCCGGTGATCGTGGCTGTCAAGGTGATGACCGTGCCAAACGTCTGGGGCGAGGTCGGGGGGTTCGGGCTCAGGCTCACCGAGGGCGTGAGGCTGGCCGGCTTGATCGCCAGCGCGGTGGAGTCACTGGGGTTATAGTTGGGATCCCCGCTGTAGCTGGCGGTGAAGAAATGCTGGCCGCCAGTCAGGGACGAAATGGTGGTAGTGGCCTTGCCGGACACGAGGTCCTTGGTGTCCAGGTACACGTCCCCGTCGAAGAAGGTGACAGTGCCCGCCGTCGGCGTCCCGCTGCCCGGCGCCTTGGCGGTGACGGTGGCCGTTAGAACGATGGTGTCGCAAGTCTTCGCCCCTGGCGGCGCGCTCGCAAGGGCCGTGTTGGTGTCGGACTTGTTCACCGTGTGGGAATCGGTGTCGGAACTGCCGCTGTAGATCGTGGTGCTGAGGGGCTGGAAGGTGGCCGTGATCGTCTGGGCACCAGCGCTGTCCGGCGTGATGGTGCAGCCCCACCACCAAACGTACCAGTCGTCTGGACAATAGCTATCAGTCGGAAGGCAATGCCGCGAGCACGAGAGATTGATGCCATTGGTGACCGTCACCCATCCATACGGTGTGACGGGGGCATTATTCGCCAGCACCTGGAACCTCACGTAAACGCCCTGCCCGACGACGGAAGGGTCTGGATCATCAGACGTGATCGTAGTCTGGGTCTGTTTTACCGCCAGCAAGACGCTGACGGCCGGGGCGGCCTCTGCGGACGGCAGATCGGTGCCTTCTGCCGGCCCGGCCAGCGCGGGCGCCGGGCTGGCGGCCCCTGCCTGGGGCTCTTCGACGGGGGGCGCAGCAACCACGGGTGCGGCCCCGGGGCTCAGCAGCAGGAGCAGGCCGGCCAACGCGGCCAGCGCAACAAAAAGGCCCAGCACGACCAGCACGGCGCGCGCGGGCACAGGACATAGATTCGCAACGTATTGGCTAAATCGTTTGGGGGACATGGGGGTTCCTCCTCGCAGTAGCGTTCGTCTGGTGATGATGAACTTTCAGAGAATAGTTAGGTAACGAGTTGGCGGTTAGGTAAGCCGACACTACACCATGAATGGTGTAGATTG
>JBAWAP010000441.1:0-10871 GCA_049589355.1 Anaerolineae bacterium | reverse complement strand
GCAGGGTCCGGTAGGCCGCCTGCCGGGCGCCAATGCGGTATTGCTTGCTCAGGTTTTCGACGCGGATAGCTATATCACTCATGCTCACTCCGGATGGCTCAATACACCTCATCGTGGAAGCCTATGTCAATCAATACGATCAGGTCATCGCCACCTGTCGGGTCGGGTTCAAAAGCAAAAACGATCCAGCAGTCATATTCTACCCAGCAGGCCCACAGCCCTTCCAACTGCCCTCGCAGCTTGTGAGTTTTCAGCCCTGGGTCAAAAGGGTTCTCAGCAAGCGCCTCCAGAACATCCAGAATACGCTCTTGTAGGAGCGGATTGCGACGGGTTACACGTTTGAAAGCCCGCCGAAAACTGGTATCCCAGACCAGACGTCTCATCGCTCATCCAGCAGATCGCACCGTAAATCGTCCACAGTCCCATAGCACGCCCGCCCTTCCCTGAACGCCTGGAGTGTGGCCCTGGCATTACGTGCGATCTCTGCCCGACGCTGCTCAATCAGTCGCCGTCGAACGATCTCAATTAGAACCCTTTGATCTTCGACAGGAAGTTGCTCGATGACCTCGAGTGCCCACTGAAATGGGGTCAAGACAGGCTGTTCCATATTGACCGTCCCTCCTTAAGCACTTTATCCAACGCAACACCGTTGAGCTAGATGCTCTCCCGCCCGGTCAGCTCGGGGTGGAAGCCGGTGCCCACCCTTCGGCTTCGCTCAGGGCATGCCTCCAGCAGGGAGCCCACCCGGCCGTGGATTTCCGCATACCCCTCCGTCGGCTCAGTGATGCGGGAGAGGATTTTGAGCAACGTAGTCTTTCCCGCCCCATTGCGCCCAATGCTTGTCCTGAGCCTGTCGAAGGGATGCCCACCACCTCGCCGCGCTTGACCTCGAAGGAGACGTCCTTCAAGGCCCAGATGGTCTCGTTGGAGACGGCGGACGACTGACCACGGACGACGGATGATAGACGGCGGAAGGGCGCCTGCACTGCCTCGGTCAGCGATTCCCGGATCGTCTTGTAGCCCGCCTGGGGCCGCCGATGCGGTATTGCTTGCTCAGGTTTTCTACACGGATGGCGATGTTACTCATATTTTTGCCACGAATTGCACGAATTTCTCGAATATCTCTTTTGCCACGAAATTGTCAGAAATCATCAACCTAATCATCAACCAACGTGTAATGAGTCCCTCTTCCTGCACCTCGCTTTTCAATCAACCCTTTTGTTATCAGCTCTGATAACTCCCGATAGGCTATCTCGTGGCTCACCTTGCCAAGCTCTCGATATTCCCGATTCGTAATCCTACCATGCTCCTGGACGCACTCTATGGCTCGCCGCTGCCGTTCGTTCAGACCCAGTGCCACCAGCCCTATCGTCTCTGCCTCTCCCTCCGCCAGCGCTTTTTCCACGTCTAACCCTAGAGGGTGATGACGAAAGAGCCACCGGTGTCCCGCAAGGCCGGCTCCGGTTGCCCTGCCTCAGCCAACCAGCGATAAACGTTATCCAGCCCCATCCCTATCTCTTCGATATAGCCCATCTCGAACAGGACTCGTACAATGCGAGGATTGCGTGAGTATTGTTGCTCCAGGATGTTTTCCACAGTAACCGGCCATGGTAACGGCCCCGGGCTGTTGAACTCGATCCGGCCCTCAAACATCGAGACAATGATGCGCGAGCCCCGGATACTGTAGTCCCGATGAGCCACGGCATTTACCAGACACTCGCGCAGGGCCGGACGTGGGTATTCGTGTAAGTCCTCTCGTCGCAGACCTCGCACCCGTCCACCGTGCTGAACGTGCTCCCACAGGTAGGCCTCAGCAGCATCCACCATCTCCGCCAATGTGCCCATCAGATCCCGCCGGTCGTAGTAGCCGTGAGCCGAGTTCTGTCCCCGGAAGCGCACCACCGTGATATAGCTGCGAGAGAGAAATGCCTAGGGATCGGCGCCGAAGAGCAATAAGCCAGCTATTGTGGGACGCAGGGTCCCATCGGCCTCGACCAGACAGCCCCGCGCCTGCAGAACCTGCTGCGGCGGGATGGTTACCCGGCGACCGGTGACCCGCTCCCGTAAGACCAGGTAACGCTCGACCTTATTCCAGGCAATATCGTCCTCGGTTGCCTGCACGATTACCTGACCATCGTATTCGGCTCCAGGTCGGTCACGCAACAGCCGCTCGTACTCCGTCCGGCTCATCTGCACGTCGGCAGCACCCACCCGCTTGTAGGCCCGGCCTCGCAGCAAGTGCGGTCTATCCTCACTCCTAGACACCGTCACCACGATGACGGTCTTGCCATCCAGGTCCACATACTCCACTGACGGGTAGAGAGTCGGATCGGTGTTGTCGGTGATGGCCTGGACGACCCGCTCTCTGGTCTGGGCGCCGATCTGCACACCCAGGATTGCGCCGTCATCTCGCACGCCAAACAACACGTGACCGCCGTCCGTATTAGCCATAGCCGCTGCCGCCCGCACGCCCGTCCCCAGTTCGGCCAGCGAGCGCTTTAGCTCCAGCCGTTGCCCTTCACCCTGGCTGATGAGAGTTCGAATTTCTTCCGGTGTCAAATCACTGCTCCCTCAGGTAGATGTTCTCCCGCCCGGTCAGTAGCTGACCCAAAACTGCTGCTCCCAGAATGCCCTCTACAAAACGCACCGCCTCCTCAAATACCTCACGGCGAAACAGCAAGGTGATGAGCTCGTCCAGAACGTAGTCACTGGTGTAAATCGGAATCCCATTGCTGCGAAGCTCTTGATAAATGCGCTTCACTTCCGCGTGGCGAGGCTCTCGGCGATGTCCAAGCGCCATCCATCCCCACGTATCTACAAAGACGGCCTCACGATCCATTATGCTTCTTTTCTATCGCCGTAGAGCTCTTCCTCGATCTCTTCGGCAGAAAGCATCTTTCCAGAAAGAACACCTGCTACGGATAACAGGGGTTCATCCTGCTCCGTGGCCCTCCACGTCAGAAATTCGACAAAGCTCAAAACTTGGCGTAGGTTAGACTCGGGTAAGTATTCAAGTTTCTCCACAATCCTCTCTCTTAAGGCAACCATAGGTTTTTCTCCTTTCACCTGTGTCATTCTTACAGCACCACTTCTTGCTCCTTGTCTCCCCATCCCGTTGTCTCCCGGTCTCGGTGCTGCACCGCCTCGGTCAGCGATTCCCTCATCGTCTTGTAGGCCGCCTGGGGGCCGCCGATGCGGTATTGTTTGCTCAGGTTCTCGACGCAAATAGCTATGTCGTTCATGCAGGAACAAAAGCTTGTGCCAATCGATCACGCTGCTCTCGAATCGGCTGCGGCAGCGCCTTTAGCTCATCCATATACCACCACCAGTGAGAACGCGGGCTGCGCTGTTGTTGCCGGGCGTGCCGGAGTTCTTCCTCCCCGACCACCATCTGGAAGGTCTCACGCTCTGCCCACAGCAAGCGGTCTAACTCATGGATGTGCTCAAAAAGGGAGCCAGGGATCTGCTCTTCCGGCGAGCTCTCGTCCAAGATGCACTGGATCTTATCCCGCACAAAGAGCAGGTCGAAAGCCTCGGCCCCAGAGCCTTCTAGATCGGCGACGTAGCCGTAATACTTCCTGACCAGACGTTCCAACTCTTGCATGTTCATACGCTCCACTCCTTCCGGTCGATCTTCGCTGCATTGATCTGGCGTGCGAAGAACAGAGCACCTTCCTCGGGCTTGAAAACAGTGGCGATGAGATCGGCTTCCATATCGTAGATGACAGCAATGCCCGTTTCTGAATTCAGAAATCCCCACTGTAATCGGGGCGGATCTGTTCGATAATAGCCGTACACATAGATCTCGGTTTCGGGGTGCTGAATCGTCGTGCGAGCGTCGTGATTCAGGTCCTCCTGGCTGGTTCCAATTGGCCAGTCCTGGTCTACGTAAACTCGCTTGAGCAAATGCCACAGCTGGTAGGAATCAGTGCATTGCGATGGTATGTTACACCTTCGTGATGCACATCGAAGTAGCGCCAGCGCAGCAGGTGTGTACCCCACTTGATGATTGACGCCCTCTGAATGACCTAACGCACTGCTTCAGGCGTGATGATTCGGCCCAGCAGGGTTATGCGTTTCTCTGCTTCCTGCATCAATTATACTCTACTTATGCTTCTGCGCCTAACAAACAGTCCGTCTTTCCTTCGCCACATCCCCCACCGCCAGCATCCTTCGCTTCGCTCAGGACAGGCTCTCGTCCACTAACAAAATCTCCGGCTCCAGGCTTCGCCGTGAGCGCTCAGCCGAACGGTGGGCGGCCACGGCAAAGGCCAGGCGCACGTACATGCCGCTGGAATAATGCTTCACCGGCGTGTCTATGAACTTCTCGACCTCCGCAAAGGCCACGATGCTTCGGCAAGCTCAGCACAGGTCTCGTCGAACTTGCGGTCAATCTCCGCCCTCTTCATCCCCAGGCTTGTCCTGAGCATGTCGAAGGAATAGCGCCATTCAAGTAGATATTCTCCCACCCGGCCGTGGATCTTGGCCCGTCCCTCAGTGGGTTCGGTGATGCGGGAGAGGATTTTGAGCAACGTCGTCTTCCCCGCCCCGTTGCGGCCAATGCTTGCCCTGAGCGTAGCCGAAGGGATGCCCACCACCTCGCCGCGTTTCACCTCGAAGGAGACGCCCTTCAGCACCCAGAATGTCACTCATGGCTTATAACTTCCTGAAGGGACACAGATCAACACAGAGAAATACAGATTTCTTCTGTAGTGCCCCCCTGCTCCCTTGCTCCACTACTTTCTCTTTACTTTCGTACCCGAATCCCTGCCTCAGTGGCTACAACGTAATGGTTCCGTAATCGTTCACCGACTTGCGCCAACACGACCTTCATCATCCGCACCTTGTTCTCTGCCCGTTCGTCTCGCAAGCGCAACAATACTACACCTCGATGCTCCCATCCACTGCGGTACACCAATTCACCAAAGTCCTTGTCGTTGGTCACCACAATTCGACCTTCGAACACCGCCCAATCCAAAATCTCCATATCGTCTGCTTCAGGCATGACCTCGACCACAGCCACCGCGTCGTGCTCTTCGTCACGCAGGCAAGCTACCACCGATGTGCCCGTGCATTCATCTACCAGGAACTTCATGCCGGCACCAATTCATCCCGCATCGGCAGAGGAAACACCTCTTCGTGCTCTACTACGCGCGCCGCATACGTTATGGCAGCCTCAATGTCCACTTTTTCCAACCGGGGATACTCACGCAGAATCTCCTCGACCGGAATGCCCTGCCCTAACATCTTCAAGATGAGCGCCACCGGGATTCGTGTTCCATGAATGACCGGCTTGCCAACCATGACCTTGGGGTCTACCGTGATCCGTTCCAGCAAATCCTCGTTCCTCATTTGCCTCTCTCCTTTTATTCCACTGTTCGAACTCCTGCGGGTACTTCTTCATCTCCCGCATCTGGAGTAGTGCTTCACCGGCGTGTCTATGAACTTCTCGATCTCAGCAAAAGCCACGATGCTTCGGCAAGCTCAGCACAAGTCTCGTCGAACTTGCGCTCAATCTCCGCCCTCTTCATCCCCAGGCTTGTCCTGAGCATGTCGAAGGAATAGCGCCGTTCAGGTAGATGTTCTCCCGCCCAGTCAGTTCGGGGTGGAAGCCTGTCCCCACCTCTAGCAGTGAGCCCACCCTGCCGTGAATCTCGGCGCGGCCCTCCGTCGGCTCGGTGATGCGGGAGAGGACCTTGAGCCTTGTACTGAGCCTGTCGAAGTAAGCGTCGTCTTCCCCGCCCCGTTGCGGCCAATGCTTGCCCTGAGCGTAGCCGAAGGGATGCCCACCACCTCGCCGCGCTTCACCTCGAAGGAGACGCCCTTCAGCGCCCAGATGTACTCTGAATTCGGATTTCGGATTGCGGCGCAAGCGACGGAAGGGAGCCACGACGGCGTCGGTCAGAGCTTCGCGCAGGGTCCGGTAGGCCGCCTGCCGAGCACCGATGCGGTATTGTTTGCTCAGGTTTTCGACGCGGATAGCGATGTCGCTCATGCCACAATCTCTCAACAGGTTAGTCCTCTACGTCCTATTTCGCCTTCAGCCATTCTTCCCGACTAATCCCGGCTTGCTTTAGAATTCGAGACAAAAGGTCTACACTGATATCGCCTTGGTGCGGATGAGGTATGTGCAGGACAAGGTCCTCCCTTACCATGTAGGGATGCCTCCCACCTGGGAAAGGCCCATCAAAGCCTAACCGCCGGAGCCGCTTCACCAATTCCCTCCAGGAGACAGGGGAGAGTTTAGACATGGACCTCCAACCTTTGCAACACCTCGATCCGATAATCGCCAAGGGGCGGTATGGGAAGTCCACGTTGTAGTCGCACCAAGACCCAGCCTTCAATTACCTCCCTCAAGTTGCGGCGACACTGCTCCAAGGTCTCGCCCGTGGCCCACACACCAGGTAGCTCAAGAATCTCCCCGTAATAAGGTTCTTGGTCCTCTATGACCTCATACCTTGCCCTCTCTAATGCCGCCTCAATATACTCGATAATCAATTTCACTCCCTCCTTTGTGTTATATCTGCTGATGCTTAAGGTTTTCTACACGAATAGCGATGTCGGTCACAATTTATCCTTCCCCTCTCCCACAGCGTTCAGCGCTCGGTTATACAACCCTTCCGCGATCCAGAAGCCTCCCTGGTGCAATAGCCTATCCAACTCTGGCTTGAGTGACTCGATGTGCCCTTCTTGCTTGGCTCGGATCAAAAGCCCAATAATGCCCGTCTTTGACAAACCATACAAATCTGCGGTTCTTCGCGCATCCGACTCATCCAGAAGGACCAACTCTGTCCGTTGTTCGACAGCCAGGGCAATGACCTCGGATTCTCCATCATCCAGGTCGCGCCCTAAAAGCCGCAACAACGCTGTATCCGCGGGGGCTACCACCTCTATCCACCCCGCTTGACGTGCTTGCTCAACTTCGACTGCACCAGCCCTGCCCTCTCCCTCCTCGACAACTTCCCGCCACCCCGCTGGGGGAACCGTAATATGCCCGTAGAACTCTTTCAGCAGGGCAAGTCGGCCGATAGCTGCCAGGTGGATCAAGGTTGAAGAATCACTGACGACCAAGCCCATATTGGACGTCCTCTTCGAGATCCCTGTTCGTATAATGTCGCAGGATTCTGCGCTTCCCCAGCAATTCCTCGAATTCCCAGCGCGTCATCTGCGCCAGGAGTCTGGCTTTGCCAAGCGGCAGCACGCCTCTCTGGTATAATGCCAGCGCCAGTTCTTTGCGAAACTCATACTCTACTTCCTTTGGCGGTAATTTTGCCGCACCCAGGATCTCAGCAGGTATTTCTAAGGAAATTCCTGTTACTCTCATCATTTCACCTCCTGACCGCAGCGCAAACGTCCTCGCTCGCTTCTCCAGTTCTTTCTTACCCATCCCACCATCCCTCTAAATTCACAATTCGCAATCCGAAATTCGCAGTTGGTGTTATACCACATCCGCAAAAGTCCTTTCCATCCGCCGGAAGTAGTACGTCCCGCTGATCAGCAGCCCCACCGCCACCAACGCCGAGACGAGGACGATGGGGTCTGGCGCCGTCTCCGTCCCCAGCAGCGCCCAACGGAAGCCCTCGACCACGCCGGCCATGGGATTGATGCCATACAAGGTGCGCCACGGCTCGTCGAGCAAACTGCTGGGATAAGCGATGGGCGTGGCAAACATCCAGGCCTGCACCAGGAAAGGCACCGCGTAGCGCACATCGCGGAACTGCACGTTCATCGCCGTGAGCCACAGACCGACACCCAAAGAGGTCACCAACGCCAGCAGCAACAAGAGCGGCAGCCAAGCTACGTTCCAGGTGGGCGCGGTGCCGAACCGGCCCGCCGGGCTTTGGCCAGCCATTGCTCATTGCCAGTCTTCTGGTAAAGATTCAGGTAACCGATGACAATGCCCTCGTAGCGCCAGTCCAGCCCAGTGCCGGTGAACTGTAAACAGTTCTGCCACCAGTGGGCCACCGGCCCGCCGTAGCCGTCGGGGCCGCGCATCGTTTCCAGCCAGGCATCGAGTTTTATGACCGCTTCTGCTATCGCCGCTGCGTCCACCACTGTATCTGCCGTTTCCCGGCTAAGGTCACGTCTACAGGTACCCATAGCGCGCCTGTGGACCTCTCCTCAGCCCCTCGGCTCCTTCGGCCATGCTCAAAACAGGGTCGCTTGGGTTAAACTGCGTCGAGTTGATCATTCGAGAAGCGCAATGAACTCTTCGCGCGTCAATTCGGCATCGCGCAGAATCTTGCGCAGGAGTCCCCGCCCAATATCCCGGCCAGGATGAACAGGTACGGTCACGATCCGCCCATCTGGGTGTCTCATCCGCACGTGACTACCTCTTGTCGGACGATTTGAAAGCCTGCCGTTTCCAAAGCGCGTATGAGTCCGTTGGCTTTCAATATGGGTAGCTTTGTCATCAGACGACCACTTTCTGAAAGCCAATAAACTCTGGCAGGGGTTCCTCGTCTCTTTCTTCAAGACAGAGTTCAATAACTTCTTTAATGTTTGCCATCAACTCGTCAAGGGTCCTGCCCTGGCTGTAACAAGCCCGCAATTGTGGCACTTCTCCCACATAGTACCCATCTTCATCCCGTTCGATAACCACGTAAAACTCTTGATTGACTGAACTCATTTTGCCTCCCTCCCACTTTCCTGGATGATTGACTACAGATAGTGGCCGACAGCCGTCCATCGTCTGCCGTCGTTGAACACATCGGACAACGCATCGCCTTGATACCTTTACTTCCTCCTCGCCACGGCCACCCCCACGGGGCTCCAGAGTGCCTGCCATCCGCTGACCACATACACGGCCCACATCTTGAAGAGGCAGCGGTCGGCTGGGTCGCTCCACCCCAAGCACTCCATCAGGCGGAAGGCATAGCCCCAAAGAATACTCCCCTATACTGAGTGCGTTTGAGAAGCCTGAGAACCAGTTCCCTCTCTTATATCTTACGCTACTCCACTCGTCAATGAGCTGTGTGGTACGTAGAGGAATGCCATCTCGGACCATCCATTCGATGGTCGTCCTCACTTGCGCATACTCTGCTTCTGTATACACGTGGGGCTCAAGGCGATGGATGTTCAGTTTTTCTGAAAGGCCGCCTTTACCGCCTTCTCAGCCGCCTGCTGGGCGGAGAAGCAAGCCCAATCATAAAAGCCACGCTCCAGGTCGCTCCTGGGAATACCCACCACCTCGCCGCGCACGACCTCGAAGGAGACGTCTTTGAGGGCCCAGATACTCTGAATTCGGATTTCTTTTGCGGCGAGAAGGGGCAGTGACAGCATCACTCAGGCTTTCGCGCGAGATCTTGTACAACGCCTGCGGGCCTGTCCTCAGCCCAGTCGAAGGGCCACCGATGCGGTATTGCTTGCTCAGGTTTTCTGCACGGATGGCGATGTCGGTAATCCTGATACTCAACCCCATGCACTCAAGAACTCGACCCAATTCTTCATTTCATCAGCAGACTTACTCGCCATCAACTTGAGGAGGCGGCGCATCTGCTCTCCAACCGAATAGTACTGCTGGCGCATAAGGATGATCCCGGCATGCGGCTTGCCCTGGGCCACATACTCACTGTGCAGACCATAAAAATCCCCCACGTTGAAAGTGCACAAGACGCGGCCTTGTTCGGTAGCGTAATCCAGATGTTCCGCATCTTCCTGCTCAATCATCCCTGCATCCAATGCAGTTATCACATCCACACCTCTGGCGCGCAAAGCCCGTACCAGGCTGCGCTGCATCGAATCTTCGTCAAAGTAGAGACGAATCGTCACCCCCGACCTCCAGCAGTTTGATGATGCCGCTGCGCAAGTTCGTCGGCTTCAGCATCATCGGCGACAATAGCGGATTCAATCTCTTCCCGGTTAGCGTGATAGTAGGCCAGAGCAGCATGGACTTGCGCCAATGTCAGATGACCAAACTCCTCCGCGATCTCTTCCGGGCTAAGCCCTAGTTTGTACCAGCCAACAATGCGCTGCACCGTGACTCCTGTTCCAACAATGCGCGCCCGCCCCCCCCGCACGCCAGGAGTATGGGTAATCAGTGTTCCAATATCCACGGTCGGTGTTGTCACACGAGGAACACGCAAGACGAGAGGCATCGGTTCCAGACCTGCCTCGCGGATCTTACGATATACGTCCACCTCTGAGCCACCGATGATAGCAATCTTCCCCTGATGGATTGCCACCACCTGACCAGCATACTGGGCGACCAGTTCATCTAGGTGATCGGCTATCCACTCATCATACTGTTGCAACTGTAGTGTCTCCATATCCTTCACCTCCTGCTCAAATCCTCGAACTTGCGCTCGATCCTTCGGCGGGCTCAGGACAGGTCTCCGCCCACCTCATTCCCAGGCTTGTCCTGAGCCTTGTCCTGAGCTCCGTCGAAGGGCTGTCGAAGGGATAGCGCCGTTCAGGTAGATGTTCTCCTCGCCGCGTTTCACCCCGAAGGAGACGTCCTTCAGCGCCCAGATGTATTCCGAATTCGGATTTCGGATTGCGGCGCAGGCGACGGAAGGGAGCCACGGCGGCATCGGTCAGGGCTTCGCGGAGGGTCCGGTAGGCCGCCTGCCGGCCGCCGATGCGGTATTGTTTGCTCAGGTTTTCGACTCGGATAGCGATATCACTCATGACTTACCCCATCATCTAATTGGCAACTGGCGGACACGCACAGCAACGTCCTCTATTGTTACAGCGCAACCCTCCCAAAGGGATTGTTCTATCGGTCTTCCCAGCGCGCCAATTCTAGGATTCACCTTTATGCGATCCAGTTCTTCCATGTTTCTCCTTTCATTTTTAATCCCCCATCCTTCACCACCAGCACCTTATCCACCAGCAGAATCTCCGGTTTCAGGTGGGGCAGCCACGACGAA
>JBAWAP010000440.1:0-11589 GCA_049589355.1 Anaerolineae bacterium | reverse complement strand
GGATCCGGAAGCCGTGGCCGCCGAGTTGCGTGCTGCCTACGAGCGGGGCAAACCTCACGCTTTGGTGGTGGTCGCCGAGGGTGCCCAATACAACGCCGAAGGGCTGGCCCGCTACTTCGAGGAGCATCGGGAACGACTGGGCTTCGAGTTGCGGGTGACGACCCTGGGCCACGTGCAGTGGGGCGGCGCACCTGGTGCTTTCGACCGGCTGCTGGCCACCCGGCTGGGCGCGGCAGCCACCGAGCACCTGGCCCTGGGCAAGCATGGGCTAATGGTGGGCTTGCTTAAGGGCGAGATTGCAGCCACCCCTTTGGTTGAAGTCGTTGCCAATAAGAAACAGTTGGATCTGCGATGGTTAGAGTTAGCGCGCGTGTTGGCAAAATGAACAAGGCGCATCTGTGGAAAGTATGCAGATCCCTAGGATCTATCCAACACATCTTGTACACATTAGCCAAGGAGAATGACCATGAGCGAGATCAGTCAATTCCCTAATCTCCCGGAGCGCATTCGCGGCCTGGGAAGGCTGGCCTACAACCTGTGGTGGAGCTGGAACCCACCGGCGCGGGAGCTGTTTCGCGCCCTGGATCTGCAGGCCTGGCGTGAAAGCGGACACAACCCCGTGCGAATGTTGGCCTTCCTTCCACCAGAGGTGCTTGCGAGTGCAGCACAGGACCAGGAATTTCTGACGCACTATGACGCCGTGATGGACCAGTTTGGGGCGGAAACGGCTTCCCAGGCGGGGTGGTTTGCCGCTGAGTATGGCCGTCTCCCGTCGCCGCTGGCCTACTTTTCCGCCGAGTACGGCCTCCATGCCTCGCTTCCAGTCTATGCCGGAGGGTTAGGCATCCTGGCTGGGGATCACCTCAAGGAGTGTAGCGACCTAGCAGTCCCAGTGGTGGCGATGGGCATGATCTATTCGCAGGGCTACGTCTGGCAGCGGATCCGGGAAGACGGGTGGCAGGAAGATGTGGAGGAGACCCTGGACCGAACTTATGACCCCATCACCCCTGTGCTGGACAGCGAGGGCAAGCGGCTCACTGTCCAGGTGCCCCTCTTCGATCCTCCGGTCCACATGGCGGTCTGGAAGGTGGCCGTGGGCCGGGTCTCGCTGTACCTGATGGACGCTGACCTCGACGCCAATCAACCCTGGGATCGGGCCATTGCCCACCACCTCTATGCCAGTGACCTTGAGCAGCGGTTGCGGCAGGAGATTGTGTTGGGGATGGGAGGGATGCGCGTGCTGGAAGCCTTGGGCATTCGGCCTGCCGCCCTTCACCTGAACGAGGGGCATCCAGCCCTGGCCATCCTTGAGCGCATTCGCACGTTGGTCGAGGAGGGGGCGAGCTTTGAGGAAGCCAGTCGGCAGGTGCGGGCAAGCACGATTTTCACCACCCATACCCCTGTGCCGGCGGGAACTGACATCTTCCCCTTCCAGCTAATGGATAAGTATTTCTATCATTACTATTCCAAGCCAGGCATTGATCGCGACACCTTCCTTCAATTTGGAGTCAACCCACAGGATCCTGGCGCGGGGTTCAACATGACTGTCTTCGCCCTGCGAATGGCCCAGTTCCGTAACGCGGTCAGCCAGCGACACGGTCAGGTGGCTCGCAAAATGTGGGCTGGCCTGTGGCCGGACAAGAAAGAGGACGAAGTACCCATCGAGGCGATTACCAACGGCGTTCACCTGCTGAGCTGGATCGAGCCCATTCGCTTGCAACCGTTGCTGACCGGATACCTGGGCCCGGCCTGGCCCGCTCACCAAGATCGCCCGGCGATATGGGAACTGGTGGACGAGATTCCCGATCACGAACTGTGGCACCGGCGCCAGGAACTCAAAGGCTTACTGCTTGCCCAGATTGATAAGCAGGCCCGGGCACGCTGGCAGCAGGACAAGGTAGCTACCTGTAACGTCATCGCCTTCGGCGCCCTGCTCGACCCTGAGATTCTGACCCTGGGGTTTGCGCGACGGTTCACCAGCTACAAACGGCCCGATCTCATCCTCTACGACCTCGAAAGGCTGAAACGCCTGCTTACGGACCCCTGGCATCCGGTGCAGATCATCTTTGCCGGGTTAGCCCATCCCGCTGACCTCGAGGGTAAGCGCTTGATTCAAAAGATCTTTCGCCTGGCCCAGGATCCTGAGTGCGGTGGCAGAATCGCTTTCGTAGAGAACTATGACCAGCAACTGGCGGAGTACATGGTGCATGGAGTGGATGTCTGGCTCAATAACCCCTTGTCGTCTCTTGAGGCCAGCGGGACCAGCGGCATGAAAGCCAGTATCAACGGTGTTCCGAATATCTCGATTCTGGACGGGTGGTGGATTGAGGGATACGATGGCACAAACGGCTGGGCCTTTGGTGGAGGTGAGATTGAGGGAGACCGTGCGCAAGCCGATGCCGAGGCTATATACCGTCTTCTAGAGGAAAAGGTCATTTCGCTCTACTACCAACGATCCGACGATGGGGTGCCTCACGGGTTCGTTCAAGTGATGAAGGCAGCCATCAAAAGCGTGGCTCCCATTTTTAGCACCCGGCGGATGGTGAAGGAATACGTAGACCGGTTCTATGTCCAGGCCCTCGCTCTGAAGGGTAAGGAACCATGATGAGGAGGCTGGCATGAAAGCCACATCCGAAACGTGGCAAGTGGCAGGGCGATCGGTGCCCGTGTCCCATCTGGACAAACCCTTCTGGCCTGAGGATGGCTTGACCAAGGGCAACATGCTGCACTTATCTCAAGCACAGACAACTTGTCTGAGCGCAAGAATGACCTACTGCGCCATGACGATAGAGTTGATGCGTATCAGCGACTATTATTGGTGGAAGTTGGAGGGAACATGAAACGGATCGCCGTCTTGACCAGTGGGGGTGATGCCCCCGGCATGAATGCCGCTATCCGGGCCGTGGTGCGGACCGGAATCGAAAAGGGCTGGGATGTCTTCGGCGTCCGTCACGGCTATCTCGGCCTCATCACCGAAAACATCGTGCCCCTGGGGGCCCGAGATGTGGGCGGCATCATCCAGCAGGGTGGCACCGTGCTGGGCAGCGCCCGCTGCCCTGAGTTCAAGACCGAGGAAGGACGTCTGAAGGCGCTACGGACGCTGCATCAGCATGACATCGAGGCCCTGGTCATCATGGGGGGCAATGGATCTCAGACCGGTGCTTATGGGCTATCCCAGATGGGGTTCCCGGTGGTCGGTGTGGCCTCGACCATTGACAACGACCTCTATGGGACGGATATTTCGATTGGCGTGGATACCGCTCTTGATGTTGCCCTGGAGGCTATTGATCGGCTGAAGGTCACTGCCTCTTCGCATCAACGGGCCTTTCTAGTCGAAGTCATGGGTCGCGAGTGTGGCTACCTGGCCCTGGTGGCTGGCATTGCTGGTGGGGCCGAGGTCATTGTCATCCCCGAAGTGGAGACGGATCCGGAAGCCGTGGCTGCCGAACTGCGTGCCGCCTACGATCGTGGCAAACCTCACGCCCTGGTAGTGGTTGCCGAAGGTGCCCGATACAATGCCGAGGGGTTAGCCCGGTATTTCCAGAAACATCATGACCGGTTGGGCTTCGAGCTACGGGTGACGATTCTAGGCCACGTACAGCGAGGCGGCGCTCCTGGTGCCTTCGACCGGCTGCTGGCCACCCGGTTGGGTGCGGCGGCTACCGAACACCTGGCTCGGGGCGAGCATGGGATGCTGGTGGGCCTGCTCAAGGGTGAGATGGCAGCCACACCATTATCTGAAGTGGTCGCCAACAAGAAGCCGCTGGACCTGCGCCTGCTGGAGCTGGCGCGAGTGTTAGCAAAGTAACCAAGAATTGCCCGAAAGTTAGATGCAGGGGAAGCAGACAATACATTAATTGAACTACTGGTTGTGAGTCCAAAAAGAAGCCTGACTGTTTATCGGTATACAATTGGATCAAAAAGTGAAGGAGCGAAAACTCGTGTTGGATGGATACGTTGACAGGGCAAGTAACGCCGAGGGAATGATGAGAAATGTGACGCGGGTTCTCTACAGACAGCCCCGGTGGTTTCTGACCGCGTTGGGATTCGTATTGGTTTTATGCCTGGGGGTGATTGATTACCTGACGGGTCCAGAGATTTCTTTCTCGGTGTTCTATTTGCTGCCCATTCTTGGGGCGACCTGGGTTGTGGACCAATGGGCTGGGGTTTTCATCTCTGTTATGAGCGCTGCCACGTGGTTGGCGATGGATTTGCTAGCAGGAGCAACTTATTCGCATCCGGCGATTCCTTATTGGAATGCAGCCACGAGATTGACCTTCTTCTTGATAGTTGCTATGCTTGTGTCAGCGCTGAAGCGTAGGTTGGAGCGCGAAGAGGAGTTAGCAAGAACGGATATTTTAACAGGAGTAACCAATATGAGATTCTTCACTGAACTGGCCAACCTTGAACTAGACCGGGCTCGTAGATATAAACATCCCTTTACCCTGATCTATATTGATCTGGATAATTTCAAGAGCATCAACGACCGTTTTGGACACAATACTGGTGACAATCTGTTGCGATTAACAGCCGAAGCGATGAAGGGTCAGGTTCGAGCAACTGATGTAGTTGCACGACCTGGAGGTGATGAGTTCGCCATCTTGTTGCCGGAGACGGGGTATGAACCAGCTCAGAAAGTTATCTATAAAATTCGCCAGCGTCTTTTGGATACCATGGCGGATAAGGGATGGCCGGTGACTTTTAGCTTCGGCGCCGTGACCTTTACTGGACCGCCAGATTCGGTCAGTGAGATGATTCGCCAGGCAGACGATCTGATGTATGCCGCAAAGCGTAACGGCAAGAATATGGTGAAGCACGAGGTATGGAATAGAGAGGATCATTGAAACACATAGTGCCACTGCCTGTTAGCGATTTGATTCTCGGGCCCAGTAGAACAAGTTCTTTGGGAGAACACTATGATGGACCACCCTAGAGCGGTTGAAATTGTAAAGAGGACACATCACGAAAATTCGCCTCTTCATTGGCGGTCCTGTTGCTCACACTGGGAGCTAGCGGTCAGATTTTGGTAAGGAGGACCACAATGTTACAGAGAGTGGAAATAGCGGGCAAGTCCCTGGAGGACTACCGGCCCATTGTGGGTGATGAGGTCATCGCCGAGATCCGCGAACTGGCCGATAACTTGCAAGGGGCGCGGGTGGTGCACGTCAACGCCACGGCCTTCGGTGGCGGGGTAGCCGAGATGCTCTACACTCTTATCCCCCTGATGCGCGATGTCGGCCTGGATGCTGAATGGCAAGTGATCGAGGGGAGCGATGAGTTCTTCAACGTCACCAAGGCCTTCCATAACGGATTACAAGGGATGGAGATTCCGCTGACCGATGAGATGAAAGCCATCTGGCAGCGATATAATCGGCTGAACGCGGAGAAGTTTGAGGGCCGGTACGACTATGTTGTCATTCACGACCCTCAGCCGGCTGGGATGCTGCACTATAATGGCGGTGCGGGTGACAGGCATTGGATCTGGCGCTGCCACATTGATACTTCGCACCCCAACATGAACTACTGGCAGTTCATCGCCCCCTATATCAGCGCCCATGAGGCGGCTATCTTCACCATGGAGCAGTACGTGGGCCCCGGTGTGGAATTCGACTGCCTGGCCATCATCACTCCGACGATTGACCCTTTGTCGCCTAAGAATGCTCCCATGCCATTGGACAAAGCTCGCCAGATCGCTGCCAGCTTCGGTATTGATGTGAGCCGGCCGCTGATCACCCAGGTCAGCCGCTTCGATCCTTGGAAAGACCCGCTGGGTGTGATTGACGCTTACAAAATCGTCAAGAAGGAAGTGCCGGATGCGCAGTTAGCCCTCGTCGGCTCGATGGCCTCAGATGACCCTGAGGGATGGTACTACCTGGACAAGACGAGCCGCCATGCCGGAGAGGACGACGATATCCACATCTTGCACAACTTCCACGGCGTTGGCGCGCTGGAGGTAGGAGCCTTCCAGACGGTTAGCGACGTGGTCGTCCAAAAGTCTACTCGGGAGGGGTTCGGCCTGGTGGTCACCGAGGCTTTGTGGAAGGGTAAGCCAGTGGTGGGGGGCAATGTTGGCGGCATCCCTCTGCAGGTCATTGATGGTGAGACGGGCTTCCTGGTGGACAGCGTGGAGGAGTGCGCCGAGAAGTCCCTTTACCTCTTGCAGCACCCAGAGGAGTCCGAGCGCATGGGGGAGAGGGCACGGGAGCACGTGCAGGAGAGTTTCCTGACCACGCGCCACTTGAGGGACTATCTACGGCTTTTCACTCGCCTCTCTTGACCTTTGGCTCGATGTGTGTTACTATCTCTGCTGGACAGAAGTAACCTAATCCATCTCAGGGACTCGCGTGAAAGTTGCACGATGACGGCTTTCGATATCGTGCTCGCTAATGGTAGAATTCTAGATGGGTGTGGGAATCCCTGGTTCTGGGGCGACGTAGGCATTCAGGACGGGCGGATCGCCCGGATTGCCCCGGTGGGCACGCTCCAGGGCCAGGAGATTATTGACGTCGGTAGCCGCTTTGTCGCGCCAGGATTCATTGATGTCCATACCCACTCTGACCTTTCCATCCTGGTGAATCGCCGCGCGGAGAGCGCCGTTCGCCAGGGCGCCACCACCCACATCATCGGAAACTGTGGGATGTCCCCGGCTCCGGTGGACGAGGATCACCTCGCTGAGATGCGGCATTACTGGGGACGCATCTCCGAGCAGCCAGAAGTCACCTGGGAGTGGCGAACCTTCGTTCAGTACTTGCGAACTCTCGAAGAGGGCGGACTAGCCATCAATGTGGGCTCTCTAGCAGGACATGCAGCGTTGCGCATCGCCGTCATGGGCTTTGACGATCGCGATCCTACGCCGTCTGAGCTTGCCAGGATGAAGGAGCTGTTGACTGAAGCGATGGAGGCCGGAGCCTTTGGGCTGTCTACTGGCCTGGTTTATCCCCCTGGCTGCTTTGCCAGCACCGACGAGATCATCGCTCTGTGCCGGGTGATCGCTCGTTACCACGGGCTGTACGCTTCCCACGTCCGGGGTGAGCGGGAGACCATCCTGGAAGCGGTCGCCGAGGCCATCCGCATCGGGCGAGAAGCTGGCGTGCCGGTGCAAATCTCCCACAACGCACCCAAGTACGGCGCTCCCTGCGATGCCACAGCCAACCTGCGCCTGGTGGAAGAGGCGCGAGTGCGGGGCCAGGACGTGACGGTGGACAACGATGTGCATACCGACTATGGTCCTTCACTAACCGGAGCCCTACCTCAGCCTGTGCAGGAGCGAAGCATCGCCGAAATCGTCGCTTTGCTCCGTAATCCTGACTCCCGGCGTCAGGTTCGGGAGGAAATCGTTCTCGACCAGCGGCCCGCCTTCGGCCCGGCCGGGCTTTTGAAGCACGGCCAGTGGCGCCGCATTACCATCCTGCACGCGCCAGAGAGCCCGGACGTCGTCGGCAAGACCATCGAGGCCATTGCTCACGAGCGAAGCCAGGATGCTTTCGACGTTTACTTTGATCTGATCGTTGAAAACGGTTACGATGCGGATGCTATCTTTGATTACATTGACGAGGCCAACATCCGCATCCTGCTGCAGCATCCGGCGGCGATGATCTGCTCCGACGGCCGGGTGTTGGCTCCCTACGGTTTTTTGAACGATCCGCCGCCCTATTCCCCTTGTAGCTACGGCGAGTTCCCAGGCGTGCTGGAGCGCTACGTGCGGGACGAAGCGGTGCTGACCCTGGAGGAGGCCATTCGCAAGATGACCTCCTTCCCGGCCCAGCGGTTCGGGCTGATGGATCGGGGGATATTATGGCCCGGAGCGTGGGCCGACGTCGTCGTCTTCGACCTGGAGCGCGTTCGTGATAAGGCCACCAATCTCTACCCGCACCGCTATCCGGAGGGGATTGACTACGTCTTCGTGAACGGGGTTCTGGTCGTAGAGGGAGAACAGCATACCAACGCCTTGCCAGGCAAGGTTCTGAGGCATCAGATCAAGACTTCCGAAGTCTCCCAGACTTCGGAAGTCTAGAATGGAGGTGATACCATGGCAGCAAATTCTATTCCTTTGATTGAAGTCAGAGGCACACACCGCGAGGTAGGTCAGCAAATTGGCGAGAAGATGAAGCTCCGGTTGCAACGCATCCTCCCGCGGTTGCGCGGGAGCCTGCCCCCTGGTGTATCCTGGGAAGACATGCTGCTCAAAGGGCGACTCTGTCTTGCTCACAGCCGCGCCGCCTACCCACAGTTCGTCGAAGAACTGGAAGGCATTGCCGAAGCGGCCGAGTTGTCCTTTGAGGAGTTCTTCCTGGCGATTTGTGAGGAACTGTGGGAGCCGGCGGCGTGGCACGTCGATTTCCCGACCTTAGCCAGGGGCTGTACTGATTTTTCTGCCCGAGGCCAGGCCACCGCCGATGGCGCTACCCTGGTAGCCCACACCAACGATCTCCCTCCCGAGGCTGAGGAAGATGTGGTCCTCCTGAGAGTGCAGGCCGGGGACGAACCCGAGTTCCTTGGCGTGTCTGTCGCCGGGTTGGGCTTTAGTGCCGGGCTCAACGCGGCCGGCATCAGCATGACCGGCAATGCCGTCTCGTGCAGCGATATCCGCCCCGGCGTGCCGCGCCTGCTGATCGCCCGCGCTAGCCTGGCCGCGCGGCGCTTGGGGGAGGCCATGGATGCCTGCCTGCTCCCCCTGCGCGCATCGAACTATAACAACGTCATCGCTGACCCGAACGGCGAGATCTATAACATGGAAGGGTCGGCCACCGACTGTGAGCCAATCTACATTGACGGAAACATCATGGCCCACACCAACCATTATCTCAGTTGGCCCATGCGCCAATTTGAGGCCCATCGCAACTACATCGGCGGTTCGATCGTCCGCTATAATCGCGCTATGCGGCTACTACGCGAGAACTATGGGCGTTTGTCGCCGGAACTGTTCCAGAAGCTGCTGGCCGATCATGCCAACTACCCGAGCTCCATCTGCAAGCACGCCGGTGCGACGGTGACGGCGTTCAGCATCATCATCAACCTGAACGAACTGCGCGTCTGGATCGGGTGTGGGCGTCCTTGCCAGGCCACCTATTACGAGTACACTTTGGATCCCTGGATTCGACCCGAAAGAGGCATGGGAAATAAATGAGTAACAATGGTCTGCGACAACGAGATTGCCGCCAGTGTCCGTCGGCTGCGGCGGGGCTTTGCGGTGGACGAAGATGCGCTGGCCGTGGAGGTCATCGCAGCGGTGATGGACGGCTCGCGCAACTTTCTAGATCAACGGCACACCGTGCGTTATCTGCGGGCAGGGGAGGTGCTTTACACTCGCTTGGCAGAACGACGCGCCTGGGAGAAGTGGGACCAGGCAGGCCGAGAAAGCATGGCCGAGCGGGCGCAAGCCGAGGCAGAGCGGCTGCTAGCTGAGCACGAGGCCATGCCGCTGACAGAGGATCAGGAGCGAGAACTGACGGAGATCATGCAGGAGGCTGAGCGAGAGCTAATCTAGAAGCCTTGCCGCAAGGCTCAAGCGCTTACATCTAAGGAGACCCAGATGCTAAATCGTGCTCGTGAGATCGAACAGCAACTGATCAACTGGCGCAGAAGATTCCATACACACCCTGAGCTGGGCTTCCAGGAGTTCAGGACCGCTGAGCTCGTGGCCGAAACCTTGCGCTCATTGGGCCTGAAGGTGAAGACGAAGGTGGGCAAGACGGGGGTCGTTGGTTATTTGGGGGAAGGCAAGCCGGTAGTGGCTCTTCGCGCCGACATGGATGCTCTGCCCATCCAGGAAGCCAACGACGTGCCCTATGCGTCCCAGGTGCCAGGCGTGATGCATGCCTGTGGCCACGACGCCCACACTGCTATCCTCCTCGGCGTGGCCGTGTTGCTGTGCGAGGAGGAACTGCCAGGCCAGGTACGCCTCCTCTTCCAGCCGGCCGAGGAGGTAGATGATGAGGAGGGCGAGAGTGGAGCTGGGCGTATGATCGAAGATGGGGCCATGGAGGGAGTTGATGCTGTTCTGAGCCTCCACGTAGACTCGAATCTGCCGGTGGGGATCGTTGAAATTGATGGCTCTCGTATCTCGGCGAGTGTTGATACCTTCTATGCCACCATCATGGGCAAAGGATGCCATGGTGCCTACCCGCACCGTGGCGTTGACACCATCTTCATTTTGGGCCAGGTCATCAACGCTATCCATGGCATCGTCTCGCGCCGTATTGACCCTCTGCAGCCTGCCGTCATCTCCATTGGCACTGTCCATGGCGGCCAGGCCGACAATGTCATCCCAGACATTGTGGAAATCTCCGGCACGATCCGGAGCGTGGACGAAGAGGTGCGACGAGAACTCTTCAGGGAGCTGGAAAGGGCTCTGGGCGTGGCTCGGGCGCTGGGTGGCGACTTTGAGCTAAGGATCGAGGAGGGGATCCCGGCCTGCGTGAATAATCCCCGGATTGCCTCACTCATCCGACAAGTAGCCATTGATTTGCTGGGAGCCGATTGTCTGCATCCACCTGAGCCAGGGATGGGTGGAGAAGACTTTGCGTTGCTGGCCAATTTGGCGCCGGGTGCGATGTTCGGGCTGGGCACGAAGGGAGAAGGCGGAGGGAGGACAGCGCACAGCCCCACCTTCGACATTGATGAACGTGCCCTGCCTATCGGTGCAGCCATCCTGGCCGAAGCGGCCCGCCGCTATCTGGTGGACGGAGGATAAGCAATGTATGCTTTACTGATTGCTGAAGATCCTGATGAAGCGGCAATCCTCTCTCTGGCACTGCAACGTGCCGGGCTGGCCGTGGTTACCAGCGGCAACCTGGAGCGTGCCATGCGGAGCTGGTCGGAGCGACCGGCTGACCTCATACTGATAGCGCTCCAACGTGTGGAGCCTCTGGCACAGGTCCGGTGTGTACGGGCGGAGACCGAGGCTACGCTGGTGCTGATTGTTGACTCTATCGAGGAGAACGTGCACTACGCCCTCTTGGAGAACGGCGCCGATTTGGTCGTTACCCGCCCGTTCAGTGCCCGACTGTTCGTCGCCCAGATGCGCGCTCTGCTGCGCCGCGTCGGCGGTGTGCCTATCTTCAGCCTGCCTATCCTGAGCCTATCTGGTCTGACCCTGGATCCGGCCACCCGGACGGTGCAGGTAGTGGGCCGGCCACCAAGTCGGCTGACCCACCTGGAGTTCCGCTTGCTCTACACGTTGATGATCCACCGTGGCCAGATTATCCCGACGGAAACCATCGTGGAGCGGGTATGGGGTTACAGCGGCCAGGGTGACCGCGACCTGGTGCGGGGACTGATCAGCCGGCTGCGGGCTAAGGTGGAGAAAGAC
Organism: Anaerolineae bacterium; assembly: GCA_049589355.1. Lineage (GTDB taxonomy): Bacteria > Chloroflexota > Anaerolineae > VGOG01 > VGOG01 > JBAWAP01. The sequence goes on along the minus strand of JBAWAP010000440.1, from coordinate 278 downwards.
CCGCGAAACCCATACTACATCTTAACCATTCCCGGCGTGGGGTATTCCTTTCGCCAGGAGAGTGAGTGATGGGTATCGCTCTGGCCGACTGAGGCCTGTGTGGACCCTAATGTCTTACTTCTGACACCAACCAGAGCGGTTGGCGTTTGCATTGGGTGCATTACATGATTCTTACGAAGCGCCGGCCGAGTAGGAGCGAAGCGACGTATCGAGGCCAAGCGGGGTGTCTGTGGAGCCGCTCGCTTGGTTTCGATACGCTTCGCTACTCAACCGGCGCT
>JBAWAP010000439.1:0-6301 GCA_049589355.1 Anaerolineae bacterium | reverse complement strand
GGTATAACTGGCGTGTTGAGGGATTGATTCTATCCTCTTGCAAAAGAGCCTGAGCTAGAAGTTGCAGATCTGGTTCGGGAATCAGCTTTCTCAGGAACCTTAAGGAGCTCTCCGACCAAACGTTGTTGAGTTCGCCACTGTAGGGAGTTACTTCTGCAATTTCATCTTCAACTCTATCTACAACGGCGTAGTCTTCGGGAGGATTGATCTTTGCCTGTGAGATATCAAAGAAGAATGGATGGGGTTCAAAACCTACTGAAGGAATGCCTTCGAAATTCGCTTGTACCAGTGCAGTCGAAAGCCCTGCAAATGGATCAATCAGCACTTGTGTTTTATTAAGCCCCGCATCATTAATGCAGAATTGTACGAACTCTGGCGAAAAGCCAGCGATAAAATTAAACCATCTATGGATTGGGTGGTGGCTAGTCGTCAGATTAGTAGGCAATCTTCTTTTTGAAACTTGTCTTGGGAAAAGCTCAAGTTGCATAATATGAATCCAGAATCAATGTCCTGTTGGGTACATCACAATTGTAAGGTATTGTGTCATCCAGAGCAAGGTCAGTGATCAACGGTTAAGCGGCATAACTATTATTATGCCGAAAGCCCGTATATCTAACTGATCCAGAACGATCTGCCCCTCCTTGCCCTGAAATGGGCACGCTACACGGGTCGGATATGGGCACCCCTTCGTCGTCATCGGCGCAATAATCACCGTCGCAATGTGGCGGTTCATCACGGCGTAAGGGACCTGGAAATAAATAACTGTTCCAGCATTTGGCATAAGCGTACATCGAAGCATTCTTTTCTCGCGAATTCAGCCCGAAGTTGCTTGTGAGAGATTTTCTGGTATCATTCAGCCAAAACGTTTGATCCAGGAGATCTACCCCCATGAGCATCTTAGTTTTGACCGAGGGCATGATTGACGCCCTAAGATACGCTGCCGATCATTTGAAAGGTGGTGCCGCCGCATCTTTATGGCTAAGGTCGTTGAAGCCCTGGGGACGGGCGGACAACGTCAGGCCGAACGCGAGTTGGGTTGGAATCGAGGGACCATTCGTAAGGGCCAGGGTGAACTAGAAAACGGTCCCATATCTGACAACCTCTCTGCCAGAGGACGCAAGAAAGCGGAGGACCATTTGCCCAACCTGCTCGAAGACATTCAAGCCATTGTTGAACCCACCAGCCAAGCCGATCCGACGTTTAGAACCACTCAGTTGTACACACCGCTGACTGCCGAAGAGGTCCGTCGACGGCTGGTAGATGACAAAGGCTACGCGGACGAGGAACTGCCGACCCGTCGCACCATCAGCACCAAGCTCAATGGATTGGACTTCCATCCCCAAAAGGTAGCCAAGAGCAAGCCGAGCAAGAAGATCCCGGAGACAGATGCCATCTTCGAGCACCTACACCAAGTCAACCAAGAATCTGATGCCCAAGAAGGAGTATTGCGTATCTCGATGGACGCCAAGGCGACGATCAAAGTGGGTCCCTTTTCCCGTGGGGGAAAAAGTCGCCAAGGCGTGGCGGCCTGTGATCACGATTTCGCTCCGGAAACCACCCTCACCCCTTTGGGCATTTTCCTACCCGCTCCCGCTGAAACATTCCTGTTGTTCACCGAGAGCAAAGTGACAGCCGATTTTATGGTCGATGCCCTGGAGATAGTCTGGCCGAGTCTCGAAGAACGGTTCCAAGTCCGGACGTTGGTGATCAACCTGGATTGTGGCCCGGAAAACAACAGCCATCGCACCCAATTCATCAAGCGTATGGTTGAGTTTGCCCTCAACCATAACATCACCATCCGGTTGGCTTACTACCCACCCTATCACAGCAAGTACAATTCCATTGAGCGAGTGTGGGGCGTCTTGGAAAATCACTGGAACGGCGAATTGTTGGACAAGGTGGAGAAAATATTGGGCCTGGCAAGGACGATGACCTACAAAGGCATCCATCCGGTGGTTCGGTTGGTAAAGGGCGTCTACAAAACCGGCGTCAAGCTGACCAAGAAGGCAATGAAGGTTTATGAGGATATGATAGAGCGGCTGCCCGGATTAGAAAAGTGGTTTGTTGACATTCCTCCTTGCCCTGCTTAGTCTGATAGGTTTTGGAATGTTTTATTCTTTCCACGTCCCTAACGCCAGGATATGGCAACAACTGTAACCCGCTGATGAAGCGATAATCGCGTGGTTCTTTGAGATGAAAGGCTGATTCATCGTCATCGCTGTTGCTGCAATCAAGGCCTCAGGTATCATCAAACCGTGACTCAACCGATACTGACGCAGAAGCTCAAGCGCGATATCACCACTAGCTCACTCACCTTGAGCACTTGGAAGCGTTGCAGAAAGCGCTCTGTGTTGCGCAATTCGGCTTTGTTCCGACAGCCAACCAACAATTCCGTCTGTGTTATCACACTGACAGCCAACACAGACTGACGCTCGATTTGGGCCAGGCAATCAACTGCCTCGCTGATTTGGTGCGCTGCATCAATCAGAATGTCGGTATCAACGATGGCCAACCCGTTCATACGCTATGCTCCCACTCGTGCTGACGCAGACTGCGTACCCATGCGCTGCTATCTTGCATGTCCTCACGATCTCGCCACATGCCAATGAATGGCTCATCGGCCAGCTTAGTTCGTCTCGTTTTCCTGACAGGCGGCGTGGTCGGGTAACGAGCTTTCAAGAAGGCTATAAAGTCTATGACTTGCTTCTGTGCCTCTGGTGGCAACGATGCTATTTCACGAACGATATTCGCAGCTTCCATATTCTTGACCTCCCTTCTACGTAGAGTAGCATGCACAGGTGCGCAGCCCAACGGTTGCGCTTGAGCCGCGCCGTGACTTTGCACAGCGTACCATCAATTCAAGTCATTCACCAAATGCAAAAGGACCGCCGATACAACTGCCGCGAAGCGGCGTCGGCTCCAAGCGCGTGTTAGCCCGCCAACCTGCCAAGAATGGGGTCGCGAAGTGACGCGATCTCTTGTATATGCCCATCATACTCGCTCACCTGGCATTACTACCAGGGTGCCTTTCCCACAGTCTGCCGTACTTCATTGCCAACCTTTTCATCGAAGTTCCTGGCAAAGACCTCTACAAAGCGCCTGAATTCGGCCACCCTTGGTTTGGTAATCCCCTCTTGGCCTCCGTGGGCGATACTATTTCGGACTCGTATGTAATCAGTCAAACGTCTCTTTACAGTTTGATTGGATGCCCTCTGCCACGACAGACCGTCTGTTATTTTGGGCAGCCCAATTGAGGCAAATAAACTATCAACTCTGTATGCATGCGGGTTCGAGAAACCAGACAGTGCTTGCTCAATGAGCGCGTCAACGTCCTTAACCTTACCGTCCAGCATGGCCTTGGCAGCCTCCGAGAAAACATCTTCGATATAGCCTTGCAAATGAGCAGATAGCAGAACCATAGCTGCACGATTTAGAGCGTCAACTTCGGTTCGACGACCCCGACCGGGCTCAGTGACGAGTCTGTCAATTACCTCAGAAATCTGAGCAAGACCACCTCCTGCTTCTTCTGCTGCTTTCCGCGCACGCTTGAACTGAGTCAACGCCTTGTGTGCCTCTAGCAATTGCTCAATGTCCTTCATACGACCACTGAGATTCTTATAGGCTTTCGAAGACATTGTGTATCCTCCCGTTGATTACCTGCTCACAGCTGTTCGATTGACGTCCCGTAGAGTAGCGCAAGGCGAGCTAACTATTATTATGACGAAAGCCCATGTATCTAATAGTAGATGCAAATATCTGATGCTAGATAGAAGCATACGAACGGGGAATTTGACTTACTCTGCAAACATCTCAGCAAGTATAGCCAGCACCGCCTGCTGAGTCTCTTTGCCAATCCGCCCAAGCCGTTTGACCAGCCGTACCTTGTCCACCGTCCGCAACTGATCCAGAACGATCTGCCCCTCCTGGCCCTGAAATCGGCACGCTACACGGGTCGGATAGGGGCGCCCCTTCGTCGTCATCGGCGCAATAATCACCGTCGCAATGTGGCGGTTCATCTTTTCGATTTTCGATTTCCGAATTCGGCAATCGGCAATCGGAAATCGGAAATCCTATCCCATTCGTCCGCATCCCATTGGGTGAGGCTGACTACCGCCTCATCAAGCAACCGATCATCGCCGTGCTCAGCCATCATCCGAGACTGCTCATCCCAGCCATAACGTGGACGCCGGATGGGGCGGATCACCAGTTGGTCTTCCTGAACTGCCAATTCGACCTCCTCGTCCAATCCAATCTGGTCGAGCAAGAGCTTAGGGATGCGGATGCCTTGGGAGTTGCCGATTTTGATGATGCGGGTTCTCAAACCCGTACTCATGATGAAATCCTTCAGCCAGGTATGTGCTTACATTGTACCCACATCCATCAGGATAGTCAAATGAAAGAGTACCGATAGCAAGCCACGTAGTGCTCCTCACCGACGCGCACCAGGGGCGGAGGGGCTTGGCGACAGACCTCCATAGCAAAAGAGCAACGGGGCTCGAAGGGGCAGCCGGGGAAGACGGCCAGGCCGCTGGGCACTGAACCACTGATGGCCTGTAAAGACTGGCCATGGCTACCGGGCCGGGGGATGGCTTCCAGCAGTCCCTGAGTGTAGGGGTGTTTCATCTCCTTGAATATATCCCGCGTGCGGCCTTTCTCCACCACGTGGCCCACGTAGAGCACCGCCACCCGGTCGCAGGTTTCGGCCACCACGCCCAGGTTGTGAGTGATGAGAAGGACGGAGAGACCCCGGCTTTCTTTCAATTGCGTGAGAAGGGTCAGAATCTGGGCCTGAATGGTCACGTCCAGAGAGGTGGTTGGCTCATCGGCGATGAGCAGGCTGGCGTTGGAGGCCAGGGCCAGGGCAATCATCACCCGCTGTTGCATCCCCCCACTCAGTTCATGGGAATAGGCCCTGAGGATCTGCGACGGGTCTGGCAGGCCCACGGCCTCTAGCATCTCCAGAGTCCGCTGGCGAGCGATTTTCCGCGTCACCGGCTGGTGTTGGCGGATCACCATCTCGATCTGCTCCCCTACGGAGAAGACGGGATTGAGGGAGGCAGCCGGATCCTGGAAGATCATGGAGATGCCCGCCCCACGGATATCCCGCATCTCCTGCTCGCTCAGGGACAGAATATCCCGACCATCGAAGGTGATCCGACCATCCACGATCTCACCTGGGGGCGGGACCAAACGGAGGAGCGAGAGGCCGGTCACCGTTTTGCCGCAGCCGGTCTCACCCACCAGGCCAAAGGTCTCCCCCCTTCGGATGTCAAAGGTCACGCCGTTGACAGCGTGCACGACCCCGGCGTAAGTGCGGAAGCGGACGTGCAGGTTCTCAATGGAAACCAACGGCTGGTTCAATCAAGCGGCCCTCCGAGAGCGGGGATCGGCCACATCGCGGACCGTGTCGCCCAGCAGGTTGAAAGCCAGGGTGACCAGGAAGATAGCGAGTCCCGGGAATGCCCCGTACCAGGGCTGGTTCATGATGTAGATGCGGCCATTGCTGACCATCTGCCCCCAGTCGGGGGTGGGAGGCTGGGCCCCCAGGCCGATGAAGCTCATCGCCGCCCCGGTGAGGATGGCGGAACCGATGTCCATCGTGCCCTGCACCAGGACTGGCGTCATGACGTTGGGCAGGATGTGGCGGAAGATGATGGTCGCTTTGCTCACCCCCATGCCTCGCGCGGCCTCGATAAAGGAGCGTTCGCGCAGAGAGACCGTCTGCGCCCGCACCAGACGGGTGTACCAGGGCCACCAGGTGAGGGCGATGGCAACCATGGCGTTGGTGAGGCTGGGGCGGCCCAGGGCGGCGGCAATGGCGATGGCCAGCAGCAGGGGCGGAAAGGACAGCCATATATCAGTCAGGCGCATGATGACCTCGTCCAGCCGTCGCCCAGAGTACCCCGCGATGGCGCCCAGAGGCGTGCCAATGCCCACTGCGATGCTGACCACCAGGAAACCGATGCTGAGAGAGCTACGGCCGCCAAAGAGGACGCGGGCCAGGACATCGCGTCCCAGGTAGTCGGTGCCGAAGGGGTGTTCATGGCTGGGGGGCAGAAACTTGTTGACCAGATTAGGTGCGCCCCGACCCTCCTCCGGGTAGGGGGTGAGGTAGGGAGCAAGGATAGCCCCCAGCACAAAGGCCACAATCACCAACAGGCCGAACACACCCAGCCAATCGCGCCGGAAGGCGCGGGCCATCAAACGATACTCCTCAAGTTGAGACTCTCGCCGGCGGGCCCAATCGCCCAGCCATCTCTCCGCTATGGACATGGTATTCTCCTCAAACGTGTTGTCATTC
>JBAWAP010000438.1:0-17018 GCA_049589355.1 Anaerolineae bacterium | reverse complement strand
CAGGTGGTGGCCTGTTGACCTACCTGAATGCCTTCAAGCAGACCATCGTGGACATGTTCATGATGGCGGTGAGCCTGGCTATCGCTGCCGTCCCCGAGGGATTGCCAGCCGTGGTCACCATCGTCCTGGCTCTGGGTATGCAGGAGATGATCAAACGCCACGCCCTGATCCGAAAGCTGCCCGCAGTGGAGACTCTGGGCAGCGCCACCGCCATCTGTTCCGACAAGACGGGCACCCTTACCCAAGATAAGATGATGGCCGTGCAGATCTACGTTGACCGCACCATTCTCAGCATCAGCGGTGAGGGCTATAATCCAGTGGGGGAGTTTAGCGATGACGGGCGCCCTGTGGACCTGGCGGGCTATCCGGGCTCGAACCTGCTCCTGCGGGCCGGGCTCCTCTGCAACGACGCCCGGTTGGAAGCGGACTCTAGCAACGAGGGAGATGGGAACTGGCGCATGGTGGGCGATCCCACCGAGGGAGCGCTGGTGGTAGCGGCAGCCAAGGCCGGCTTTTGGAGAGAGGAGCTGGAGCGGGATTACCCCCGCCTGGCCGAGATCCCCTTCGATTCCGACCGCAAGCGGATGACCACCATCCATCCCGACCCCAGATGGGGGGGCTACGTGGCTTACGTCAAGGGAGCGCCCGACATCATCATTGGGTTGTGCCATGAGGTTGTCGAGGACGGCCAGGAACGGCCCCTGACGGCAGAGAAGCGGCGGCGGATTCTTGAGGTCAACGAAGCGTTGGCCTCCAATGCCCTGCGCGTGCTGGGGGTAGCCTACCGGCCCCTTTCGGAGATCCCCAAGAGCCCGACCGTCGAGGAAATCGAAAAAGACTTAACCTTTGTGGGCCTCATCGGCATGATGGACCCGGCCCGACCAGAGGTGAAGGAAGCCATCGAAGTGGCCCGGCAGGCGGGCATCGAGACGATAATGATCACCGGCGATTACAAAAACACGGCCATAGCCATCTCCGACGAGTTGGACCTGCTCTCGCCAGGCGGCCGGGTGCTGACCGGTGCTGAGCTCGATCACCTGGACGATGAGACCTTCGCCGACATGGTTGAGGAGGTGGAGGTTTATGCCCGGGTCTCGCCCCAGCACAAGGTGCGCATCGTGGAAGCCCTCAAGAAACGCGGCCACGTGGTGGCCATGACTGGCGACGGCGTCAACGATGCGCCCGCTCTGAAGCGAGCCAACATCGGCGTGGCCATGGGCATCACCGGCACCGACGTCTCCAAGGAGACGGCGGACATGGTGCTCACCGATGACAACTACGCTTCCATTGTCTCGGCGGTGGAGGAGGGCCGCATCATCTACTCCAACATCCGCAAGTTTGTCTACTATCTCCTCTCCTGCAACGTGGGCGAGATCCTGATCATTTTCCTGGCGATGATCATCGGTTGGCCGGTGCCCCTAGTCGCCATCCAGTTGTTGGTGCTCAACCTGGTGACCGACGGCGCGCCTGCCTTGGCCCTGGGGCTGGAGAAGGGAGATCCGGACATCATGAAACAGCCGCCCCGACCACCGGATGAGCCGGTCATCAACCGGGAGATGATTTGGGGTATTATCATCCAGAGTATCGCCATCACCTCGGCCACGCTGCTGTCCTTCTGGATAGGCTTGCGTTGGTTCCCCAACAACGTGGCAGCGGCCCGGACCATGTGCTTCACAACATTATCTATCTCAGAACTTTTCCGGGCCTATACGTCGCGTTCTGAGCGATACTCCTTGTGGTCCATCGGGGTGTTCTCTAACAAGTGGATGCAGTGGGCAGTGCTGACCTCACTGATCATCATACTGACCATCATCTACGTGCCCTTCCTGGACCCCATCTTCGATACCGCCTTCCTGGGCCTGAGGGAGTGGCTGGTCATAGTCCCCCTCATCCTGGTGCCGGCTGCCGCTGCGGAAACAACCAAGTATTTCCTGCGGCGGGAAAAATCAGTGATCAGTTATCAGTGATCAGTGATCAGGTTTACTGAATACTGATTACTGGAAACTGATTACTGGATATTGGATATTGAATCATGATCGAGGGTGTGGAAGCAAAGCCGTACGAAGTCAGACTAGCCGTCTTCGAAGGGCCCCTGGACCTCCTGCTGCACCTGATCGAGCGAGAGGAGTTGGACATCACCAAGGTCTCGCTGGCCCAGGTGACGGACCAGTATCTGGAGTACCTCAGCCTCCTGGAGGAGATAAACGCCGAAATCCTGGCCGACTTCCTGGTCATCGCGGCCAAACTCTTGCTCATAAAGTCCGAAATGTTACTGCCCCGGCCACCAAGAGTTCCTGGCGAAGAAGAGGAGGACGTAGGGGATGAGCTGGCCCGCCAATTGATCGAATACAAGAAGTTCAAGGAGGCGGCACTGGAATTGAGGCAGAGGGAGGAGATGGGCCTCAGGGCCTACGTGCGCGTAGCCCCGCCACCAAAGCTAGAAAGGCCCTTGGACCTGGAGGACGTCTCGCTGGCCGACCTGGTAGAGGCCGTGCGGCGCGCCTTGGACGTTCGCCCCCCGCTTCCCTCTGTATCCGAGGTGGTAACGCCCTTCACCATCACCGTTGCTGAGAAGATGGCCTTCATCGAAGAAAAGCTGGAGAGACACCGGCGGGTCAGCTTCAACCGCTTGTTAGCTCAGGCAGCTTCACGCCTGGAGATCATCATTACCTTCATGGCCGTCCTGGAACTGATCAAGCTCAAAGGCATCGAAGTTCAACAAGAGCGCCTCTTCGGAGAAATCGTCATCCTACTCCCTGGAAAACCACCAGATTAGGCCCAATGCCAAAAACGCTCCCAAGGCATCGAACCCGACGTCGGTGAGTCTACCGGTGCGACCGGGGACGAAGGTCTGGTGGAACTCATCTGAGACACCGTAGAGCAATGAGAAAATGAAGGCGCCGCCGAACGATGACAAAGCGGGCCATCCCCTCTCTTTGGAGATGGCTCGCCAGAGGAGAAAGGCCAGGACACCGTACTCCATCACGTGCCCCGCCTTCTTGGTGATGAAGTCAACTGTTTTGTTGAGAACAAGGGGGAGTTCGGGCTGACTGGAAGCGACAAAAATCAACCCCATCCAGAGCAACACCGGCAGCCAGTAGGAGAGCCATCGTTTGCTAAGGAGTTTGGACATTACCGTCATGACCTTGTCTCCCAAGAAGGTAACGAGTAACGAGAAATGAGTAACGAGCTGTGTCGCCCTGAGGTGAACTCAGGGCTGAAAGAACAAAGCCCTACGGGCTAAAGTCCAGCCCCGAAGCAATTTCCTGAGCCCTCCGAAGGAGGGCTTTGTTCTCTCAGCGCGGGGGTTCAGCCCCGCGCTCTCTTGGCTGACACTACTCCTCGGACGCTTACCTCCCGGTACGCTTCCTCCACCCTCACCACCAGCTCTCCCCAATGGAACTCCTCAAAGACTCGCCTTCGCGCACCCCTTCCCAGCTTGTCCCGCAGGCTCTCATCTTGCAATAGCTCAACCACGCTGCGAGCGAAGGTATCCGTCTCGCCAGCGGGGACGAGGAGGCCAGAGATGCCGTGTTCGATGTACTCCCCATTTTGCCCTACGTCGTCGGCCACTACGGGCACTCCCGCGGCCATGAGGTCTATCAGCTTGACGGAGCACTTGGTGCGGTTGATAAGGGTATCATCGTAGGGATAGATGGCCACGTCTGCTGCGGCGAAGTAAGCAGGAAGTTCGTCTGGCTCGATCCAATCAGCGTAGACTAAGTGATCGGCTATCCTCGCCTCCCGCATTAACTCCGACAACCGTTCCTCCTCCCCAAAGAACCCCTTGCCCACCACCAGCAGCTTTACCTCTGGAACCTCGGCCAGCACTCGCTGAAAGATACCGACAACCCGCTCAACCTGGAACTCAAAGAAGCGAGTGTAAAGAAGTACAATCGGACGGTCGGTCGGGATTCGGGCTTCGGAACTCGAAACTCGAAACCCGAAACCCGAAACAACCCCATTAGGCACGTAAAACACTCGATTGGGCCTAACCCCCAGGCTCCAGACGATCGTCTCCAGCGCTCGGCTGGCAACCGTGAGGACATCGCAATGGGTCAGCCCCCACCGCTCCTGCCAGGTGAAGAACCACTTCTGGAGCCCACGGTAGGGTTCGATCTCGTTCCAGCCCCCCTTCCCCTCCCAATCGTCGCTGTCAACCACCAGGCGCGCTTTGGTCAGCTCCAGCCTCTTCAAAAACCAAATGGCCATGGCCACCAAACCGGCGTAGCCCTTGGGCTTGAAGCAGTGGACGACCTCGGGCCTTAGGGCCAAGGCCTGCCGCACCAGCTGCCAGGTGATGATGAGGTGTCGAATGAGGGGAAAGCGAAGCGGCAGGGTGATGTTGCGGATATTAACCCCGTCCTCCTCCCATTCCCGCCCCGAGTCCTGAGGGTAACTCCAGGGCGGCATTATCACGTCCACTCGACGTCCCCTGGCGACCAGAGCCTTGGCCAAGGGCAGGGCTCGCACACTCATCGTGCCCTTAGGTCTGAGGCCAAAGGGGCCGATCATCACAATTCGCATGGCTTGTCCATTCATATCCCACAGCATGACAAGGGGCAAGAGCTTACACTCTTGCCCCGCTATTGCTTGAAGCTATCCTTCCGACACCCTCACATATCATTCACGCCCCCTGCCTTCCACGCCTCTACCCTGGCTCTCACCCAGGCTAAATCCTCGGCATTGAGAGGTGGCGACGGCGGAGGTTGGGCGTAGTCCAGCAATCGCTCGTAGCCCACCAACTCAAAACAGGCTTCGATAGCGGCTTGCAACTGGAGAGGCACGTCGGGGTCAGGTGGCAGCAAGGGAACGGGCACCGTCGGCAGCGGTTCGCGCATGCCAATCGGCCAGACTTCGCTGACGGGGCGACGGGTGAAACGGTTGAGAAAAACATAATACGAAGCGGGAGGCAATTCGCCACCGGTGAGCGGGATTCGCCTGCCGCTCCGCAGCAGATCTATTTCCAGCAGGTGAGTCTTAGTCTGTAGAAGCTCGGTTCGCTTTTCGAGGTACTCTTGAAAGCCATCCCCGAGCTTGTTGACCGGGGACAGGATCTCAATTACCGTAACCAGGCGGCGCTCGGCCACGTCACGGATTTCGACGCTCAGAAGCGGCACCTCCAGCGGAAACAGATTTACCAGTTCCACCGCCGGCGCGGCGACAACCGTGTACGGGGCCGTAGTCGTCTCTTTAACGGCAGGGGGGCGAACGACGTGAACGTCGGGATAGATGACACGCGGCAACGGGAGTCCGAAGATGCCCAGGCCAGCGCGGTCAACGACGTAACGTTTGCTCAGCAAGGCGACGTATTTCGGAGGCAGCAGCAGCAACAACTGCCCTCGTATCTGGTGGGCAAGGGTGTCGTGAAATTCCTGCCACAACTCGCCCTCGAGGTATGGGTCCATGCCGGGGAAAGGTGAGCCGCGCCAGATTTGATGCTCCCTGTGTTCGCTCATTTTAGATTACACCTCTATGCTCATTGTAGCAAAAAAATCGGGCCATGTCAAGCTTTCGCATTGGGCTCTTGCCCCTATCCGCATATCCGCGTATCTCCGCCATCTGCGGTTCTACTCCACCGTCACACTCTTGGCCAGGTTGCGCGGCTGGTCCACATCGCATCCTCGACGCACGGCCATGAAATAGGCCAGGAGTTGCAAGGGGACCACGTTGACCACCGGCGAGAGGAGCGGCGAGGTTGGTGGGACGTAGATGACGTGGTCGGCCTTGTCGGCGATGGCTTGGTCGCCCTCGGTGGCCAGGGCGATGACGACGCCACCCCGCGCCTTGACCTGCTCGATCTGGCTGAGCATCTTCTCGTACACGCTGTCTCGCACGGCGATGGCCACCACGGGCATGCGCTCGTCAATGAGGGCGATGGGCCCGTGCTTCATCTCCCCTGCCGGATAGCCCTCAGCGTGGATGTAGCTGATCTCCTTCAACTTCAGGGCCCCCTCCAGAGCGATGGGATAATTGATCCCCCGCCCCAGATAGAGGAAGTTCTCCCGCTTGAAGTACTCGGCCGCCAGAGCGTCGTAGTCATTGCTATCCCCCAGAACCCGACCGACCAGGTTGGGCAGCTCGGCCAGGTGCTCAACCAGCTTATTCATTCGCGCCGCGTCAATGAGCCCCCGCAGTTTCCCCAGATGCAGCGCCAGGAGGTACTGATCAACCAGCGAAGCAGTGAACGCCTTGGTGGAGGCCACGCCGATCTCCGGCCCGGCCTGCATGTAGATGACACCGTCGGATATCCTGGCCGCCTGGCTGCCGATGACGTTGACGATGGAGAGCAGCCTGGCCCCTTTGCTCCGCGCCTCCTCCATCGCCGCCAGGGTATCCACCGTCTCCCCCGATTGAGTGATAGCCAACACCAGCGTTCGCTCGTTGATCAAGGGATCGCGGTAACGGAACTCCGAGCCGTAGTCCACCTCGACGGGGATTCTGGAAAGGGCCTCGACGATAAACTTGCCCACCAGAGCCGCGTAGGCCGAGGTGCCACAGGCCACGATGAACATCCTCTCGATGGCCTGCGCCTCCTCCGGTGAGAGGTTCAGTTCATTCAGACACACCTGGCCAGCCTCGAAATCCACCCGCCCGCGGATGGTGTCGGTGATGGAGCGGGCCTGCTCGTAGATCTCCTTCTGCATGAAGTGCTTGTACTTGCCCTTGGCGGCGGAAACCGGGTCCCAAGGCACGGTGTGCACTTCCTTAGCCATCGGCTGGCCATCGAGGGTGGTGAACCTGGCGCCTTCCTGGGTGACCACCGCCGTCTGGCCATCTTCGAGGAAGATCATCTGGCGGGTGTACTCCAGGATGGCCGGCATGTCTGAAGCGAGGAACATCTCCCCCTCGCCGACGCCCACTACTACCCCGCCAGCGTTGCCCAGGCGAGCGGCCACGATGCGATCCGGCTCGCGGCTGCTCATCACCACCACAGCGTGAGCGCCCTTGATGCGCCTCAGCGCCCGCCGCACCGCCTCCTCCAAATCTCCGCTTTCGGCCAGGTACTTCTCCACCAGGTGGACGATGGTCTCAGTGTCCGTCTCCGAGATGAAACGATGGCCTTCCGCCGCGAGCTCCTGGCGAAGGGACAGGAAGTTCTCCACGATGCCGTTATGAATGACCACCACCTCGCCCCGGCAGTCAACGTGGGGATGAGCATTGCGCGAGCAGGGCACCCCATGGGTAGCCCAGCGGGTGTGGCCGATGCCGATGTTCCCGCCCACCGGGTCTTCAGCCAGCATCCTCTCCAGGTTGGCCAGCTTCCCCACGTCGCGGCGGATTTCGATGCGCCCGTCCTGGATGACAGCCAGCCCTGCCGAGTCGTAGCCCCGATACTCCAGGCGACTGAGCCCCTCAACGATGATGGGCGTGGCCTCACGAGGCCCAACGTACCCTACGATTCCACACATTATCAGCCTCTTGATAGTCTCAGATAGTCTCCCTTGTTGCCTCGTTACTCGTTCGCGATTCAGGGCAGCACGTCTTTGAGGGCCTCCAGTTCCGGCTCACCCGGGCCGAGCGGCAGGAACACCTTACCACGTTGCACTGCGGAGCGACAGATGGCCATCATGATCTGGAAGTTCTGGAACGCGCTTTCGCCGTTGCAGGGATGCACCTGAGCATCATCGTCCAGCCAGTCGGCCATCTGCTGAACGTACGGCGGCATGTCGTGGGCATAATCCATACCGCCAGGACCGGAGATCATGCCATTGGAGTCACGGGTGATAGCCCGCCAGCCTCTGCCGGTCAAGACTTCGGCGAACCCTTCCGTGCCTTGCGCACCGATGCGACACTTGCGCCACCAGTAATCCACTTCGGGCACGTCGGGCGCACCCTCGCCACACTCGACGATGCCACGCACGCCGTTCTCAAACTGGATCAGCCCGGCGATGTAGTCGGGCGAAGGGTGAACGTCCTCGAACTTCCCCTTGCCCGCCGCCTGTCCCACAACCCACTCGGCCTCAGAGTCGTCGTTGTACCAGCGCGCGTAGGCGATCAGGTGCGGCATCATGTGCAACATCCAGCCCGTCGCGTGCCCGTAGACCGTATGGACGCGCCCAATGGCCCCGCTGGCGATAACCTCCTTTACCCTCTGGTAGTGCTCGCCGTAGCGATGCTGGTAGCTGACCACCGACTTGATGCCCGCCTCGCGCAGCAACTTCATGATCTCCAAAGCCTCGTTGGTCGAGGTAGCCATCGGCTTTTCGAAGGCGATGAGTTGCACCCCCGCTTCGACGCCCGCCCGAATGAATTCCAGCCGGATGTTGGGCAACGTGCAGAAGGCAAAGACATCGGGCCTGATATCGGCCAGCATCTGGGCAGCGTCGGCGTTGGTGTAGGAGACGCCAAACTTCTGCGCAGCAGCATCCAACCGCTCCTGGTCAATATCACAGAGCCCCACGAGCTGAAAGCGGGGATTCTGGGAGAACGCATCAGCGTGATGCGTGCCCCGTTTGCCCATGCCAGCAATGGCGACGGTATAGGTTCTTTGGTCGTTGCTCATTTACCCCTCCCAAGTACGGACGATGTGAATCACGTAGTCAATCTCTTCCTGCGTCAGTTCGGGGTACATGGGCAGGGAGATGACCATGGCGGCCGACCTTTCGGTCAGGGGCAACGAGACGTTCAGATCGGCAGGCATGCCCCAGGGATACCCTTCCTGCTGGTGGATGGCTATGGGGTAGTGGGTCTTGGCATCAATGCCCGCATCGTTGAGGTACTTGAGCATCCCGTCGCGCTGTTCCGTCTCGATCACGTACAGGTGGTAGACGTGCCTGTACCCTGGCTTTTCAACCGGGAGCTTGAGGCCGGTGTCCTTGAGGCCCTCCGTGTACATCGCGGCTATCTCTCGGCGGCGGTCGTTCCACTCGTCAATCCTCTTCAGCTTGACACTGAGAACAGCGGCGTGCAGATCGTCGAGGCGGCTGTTGTAGCCCATACTGTGATGCGACCGCTTGAGCGAGCCGTGGTCACGCAGGGCGCGGATGCGGTCCACGATGTCATCGCGATTGGTGATGACCGCACCGCCGTCGCCAAAGGTGCCCAGGTTCTTCTGGGCGATGAAACTGATGCACACCGCATCGCTATACTCGCCGATGGCGAACCCGTCGCCGGCCGCGCCGATGGCCTGGGCGCAGTCCTCGACCACCAGCAGGTTGTGTCGCCTGGCGATCTCGGCGATGGCCGTCATGTTGGCCGGTTGGCCGTAGAGGTGCACCGGCACGATGGCCCTGGTCTTGTCCGTGATGGCCGGTTCGATCTTGGTGGGGTCAATATTGCACGTGTCGGGCTCGATCTCCACGAACACCGGCTTGGCGCCCGCGATCCAGACCGCCTCGGCGGTGGCGAAGAAGGTGTTGGCCACCGTGATGACCTCGTCACCGGGGCCGATGCCCAGGGCCATAAACGCTAGCCACAGCGCGTCGGTGCCTGAGTTGACGCCGATGGCGTGCTTCATGTCGAGGTAGTCTGCCAGCTCCCTCTCGAAGCGCGTCAGCGTCGGCCCCATCACGTACTTGCCGCTTTCAATTACCTCCAGGATGGCAGCATCAATCTCTTTCTTCAGATTATGATACTGCCTGACGTGACCGTAGAATCCGACTTTCATTTCGATTCCTCCTTTTTCAATGGAGCAGAGTCGCAAGGGATCAAAGGAGCAAAGGTAGACTCCACCTGTTCCCTGCTCCTTATTTGATGCAGTTGTAGGACTAAGGCTTGGTTAAGGGGGTTCACAGACCTTCGTAAACGTAGCAGACATTTCGACGCTTGGGGGTCCTTCCAGAGTGAAGGGAGCCAGGACAAGAACCCTGGCCATAGTGGCCCTCCCTGGTGATTGTGCGGCCCTGGCTGTCTGCCGCTTCTGCCACTGCGCTTCCCCTTTGTGCCGCCGGTCGCCCGGCGGTTTTGTACGGAGCGCTACATCTCAGGAGGGGAAGATGAGGGACGTAGCCATCCCTGGAGGCTTCCGCTGATCTCTCGATTTTCCCGCACTTGTGCGGTTAGCCCCGCCTCGCGACGGGGAACCTCCTCCTCGTCAACTGGGGAGTGGTCGGATCGTCCTTGGTCAGGTGGTCCTTAGAACCTATCCTAAAATTATGGTTTTCACACTTGCCAACAGGGATTTTAGGATAGGCTCTTAGTCGAATCGTCCTTGGTCGTGTAGTCCTTGCATTAGCACCGAGGATCAAAGACCAAGGACTAAGGACCAACCGACCAACTGACCACTTCCCAGTCCATGCGCTGACTTCCCCTTTTCCAGTTTAACTCACAGGACCATCACCTCCTTCCCGACGGTTTTTGGCGCAAGCAGATACTATCACGCTTGCACAGAATTGTCAAATTCCGGTCCGAGACCCTAAGGGTTTTGGAAACCCTTAGGGTCTTTTCAACTTCCCT
Source organism: Anaerolineae bacterium (assembly GCA_049589355.1). Taxonomy (GTDB): domain Bacteria; phylum Chloroflexota; class Anaerolineae; order VGOG01; family VGOG01; genus JBAWAP01. Next base: position 6,620 of record JBAWAP010000438.1, on the reverse strand, counting down.
CGCCAGGCGACCAGGGTTCGCCTCCGCACGAAGAAGGGGATTAGCTGGCTCCGCAGCCAGCCATAGATGTCCCCCAGCCGACGGAAGAACCAAACCCCGGCCGAGATCAAAAGGCCAGCCGCTGCCGATAAGAGGCCCCCGATGGTCAACCAATCGCTTACCGACGGCGTCTGTACGAGCTCGGATGGCTCCGGCACGCTGGGAAGCAATCCCTGCACCCAGGGGATGACCACCCAGATCAACAAGCCGGAAGCCCCTGCCACCAAACCCGAGAAGGCCAGCAGAATCAGCAACAAGATGAGAGCGAAGGCCAACGCCGAAAGTACGCCCACCCAGAGCCAATCGCTGCACTTCAGGTGATCTTGCGGCAGCTTCTCCTCTTGCAAAATGTCCCCCCATACTCTGGCCTGCTCCCCAAAGCGGCCACTGAGCGCCCGGGCCTGCTCCTGGCTAAACTCGGCCTCAAGCCAGGCCGGACGCGCCTGTTGCCACCGCTTCAGGCTATGTTCGAGAGCCACGACAGCGTAGGGCGGTAGGGAGGTTTTGACCCGACCGAGGACTTCCAATACCCTGGGCACCTTGTATAACAGCTTCTGCCAGGCATCAGCCCATCCTGAGAGATTGTACCGCTGAGGCACAGGCAGGGCCCAGTAGAGATCGGCCAGCTCGCCGGCGAAGGAGAAGGCTTCGGGCAGGGTCTGGGCCCGAACCCCCAGCTCCAGCCGGATCAACTGCGTCCAGTCTTCCAGCAGTTGATAGAATCTCTCGGGGTCGAGGGCCGATGTGGAACTCGGATCGGCGATGTACTTCCGAATCTCTGCTGGCAGAGCCCTGATACGGGCATCAACACTGCCCTCCTTTTCCTTGTCCTCCAAGTCGTCCAGGCCCAACTCATCTGAGAGCACGATCAACCGCTGGGCCAGGAGCCAGAAGAGATCGTTGTTGGACCTCAGGGCCCGGCTGCTATAGGAAAGCCGGGGCAATGCCCATCCTTGGCCCACTTTGCCGGCCGCAGGGTTCCGAGGATGGATGCCGTGGCGATACCGGCCAACAAGCTCCCCCGCTGACCAACCAAGCCCCAGGGCTAAGGGCAGTTGTTTGGATAGAGAAAGAGCCGCCGTAGGTGACTCGTTGTTATCCATAGTGATCCCCTGTTTGACAAATCTGGCCTACTACAGTATAATACACATCGAAGCGCCCAAGGCAACGTCGAAAATGAGCGTAATTCATGCTCCAAGTAGATGCCCTTGTTGGCGCTTTCTTCTCTTGCGGATTCACGAAGTCAAGCACCACTAACGCCCATCACTATACTATCAAACGCACAAAAAGTCGACCACCTCCCCCATCATCCCTGCCACCTCGACTCTACCTCCTAACCTCTCCCCTATCTCGGCTGGACTCATGTCGTCGAGAGTCAGCTCCCCTGAGGCGTCGAACATGGCCCGCGGGAGAAATACGACATCGCCCAGATCCCGGCTCCGCAAAACCTCAATCACGTCCCGCCCCGTGAGCAGCCCCGAAACGGTCACCGCCGGCCCGAAGAAGTCGTTGACGACAGGGACGACCTGAACCTTCAGCCCCGTCCTCCCCGCCAGCTTCGCCGCCATCTCCTCCAACACCGGCGCGATCAACGTCCCACAAACCAAGGTTACCTTTCCAACCCGAAGCTCGAGACCCGAAACTCGAAACTCTTCATCCAAGAGCATCCTCGTTAGCCCCACCCCGTTCTCCAGTTGAGGAAAGCCATCGTACTCTTCGGCCGGAGGCACCTCCAGGCCAGCCAGCAGATACCACTCATCGGAGGCATAAACCAAATTGAAGCCATACCGGCGTCGGTACTCTCGCTGCCAGGCCGAGATCTGAACGGTGATCGGCTTCGCCTCTTCGGGCTCATAGAGGCGAAAGGGGCACCGGTGGTACTTGGTGAGGCCCAGGGGGACGACGGCGATGGACTGCACTGTCGGATAGAGGGCGGCCAGTTCAGCTACGGTGTGGGCCAGATACTGGCCATCGTTGAGACCAAGGATTAGGACGATCTGGGCGTGAATCTGGATGCCCAAACTCCCCAACCGTTTCAACTGCTCGACGACGTCAGGAGCGGCAGGGTTGCCCAGGATGCGGCGACGCAAAGCGAGGTCAGTGGCGTGGACGGAAACGTAGAGGGGACTGAGACGCTGCTCGGCCAGGCGACTCCAGTCGTCCTCGGTGAGGTTGGTCAAAGTTATGTAATTGCCAAAGAGGAAGGAATAGCGATAATCGTCATCTTTTACGTAAAGGGAACGCCGCATCCCCGGCGGCATCCCCTTGAAGAAGCAAAATTCGCAGCGGTTGTTACAAAGGCGAAGTCCATCGAAAGTCGGCTCGGCGAACTCGATGCCCAGCTCCTGGTCGTAGCCCCGCTCCACCTCGTAGACGATCCGCTCCCCACCCCGTTCTACGACCAGCTCCAGCTCCTCCTCAGCCCCGTAGAAGCGGTAATCAATCACGTCGCGCAGAATGTGGCCATTGATGGAGAGGAGCACATCGCCTGGCTGCAAGCCCAGCTCCGCAGAGATGCTTCCCGAACGAACCTCCACGATCACCCCGCCCTTGGCCAATGGCTAGTTCCCTCCCTTGGGCAAGTTGCTGGGACTGCCCGGCGGAAAAGCGAGATACTCTTCAGTGGCCGAATCGAGGTCGCTGTAGACACCCCGTCGCTCAGGTGGCAGCAGGGAGGCCAATTGATACATAGCTTCCTGGGTCATCTTGCTCATGGTTGCCCGCCTGACCCGCTCCCGCCCAGGGGAGAAGCAAAAGACCTTGCCGATGACTATTTTGACGGGAGTGCGACGTAGCTTTGGTAGATTGTCCCAAAAGCGCTCTCCCCCTATGATAGCCATGGGCAAGATGGGGGCGTCGGCGCGCAGAGCGATGAAGGTCATGCCATCGTGGCCCTTCTGCAACCGTCCGTGGCCGCTTCTTGTGCCTTCGGGGGCCATGAGCAATACCTCGCCGTTGTCCAGTACCTCCAGGGAACGGCGGATGGCCCAGAGATCCACTTCGCCCCGGCGCACGGGGAAAGCGCCATAGAGCCTAACGAGGATACCCATGATAGGATGCCAGAAGTTCTCAACCTTGGACATCGTCACCACCTCCCGAGGCATCAACGTGCCAGCCAACAGCGGGTCTAGGAAGTTGGTGTGGGTGATCATGAGAATCAACGGCCCCTCAGAGGATACGTTCTCCAACCCGCCTGTCTCCAACTTGAGAAGGACTTTGAACAGGAGCCGAAGGGCAGAGTTACAAAAGCGACGAGTCCACATCCCTCACCCTCAATGGATACGCCCAGACTTTTATCACGAACGGTACAAGTAAGCGAATTCGACGTTGACTTGTTAGCCTCATTACTCATCACCATAGACACCCCGATATTCAGGGGGCAGCAATGCAGCGACGCGATGCATGATCTCATCGGTGAGCTCGGCCACTTGTTGACGCCGTGCCTGGGCTTCGCTCGCCTGAGGCGGCGTGATAAAGAGCTCGCCGATGGTGACGGTCAGCCGAGGACGCCGCAACCGCTTCAGTTCCGACGGAATGTGTTCCGTGCCCGTGAGGGCCACAGGCAGGATAGGCGCGCCGCTGCGCAACGCTAGATAAGCAACGCCATGCCGCGCTCGCTCCAGAGCACCGGTCAGGCTCATCCTGGCTTCAGGGGCCAGGGCCAGCACCTTGCCCTCGGCCAGCACCTGCAGGGCCCGCCGGATGACCTCGCGGTCGAATTGGTCGCGGTGTACAGGGATTGTGCCGTAGAGCCGTAACAACTGGCCGGTGATGGGAACGCGGTAGAGATCCGCCAGGCCTATGCTCTCTACAGGCCAAGGCAGCGAAGCCAACACGAGGGGGCCATCAAGATGCGCCAGGTGGTTAAAAGCAACCAAGAGGGGCCCGCTCTGGAGCAGGCTCTCCAAGCCCTTGATCTCCAGACGCGTGAAGAGCCTGAAAAGCACCCTCAGGACAGAACAGGCCAGACACCGGAAGATCAGTTGCCCTTTGCCCATATCAACTCTTCCACCTTGGCCAGGACCTTGGCTATGCTAAGCTCCGTGGTGTCAATGATGATCGCATCGTCGGCTGGGCGAAGGGGAGCCGCCTCTCGCTCGCTATCAATCTTATCCCGCCGGCGCATGGCCCCTAAAACCTCCTCATAATCGGCCTCTTCTCTCCTTTTCAAGATCTCCCAATAGCGACGGCAGGCCCTCTCCTCAACCGTGGCATCGAGGTAGATCTTGAGATCCGCCCCAGGAAGAACCACGGTGCCGATGTCTCGCCCTACCATGACGATGCGTCCTTGTCGCCCAATTCGCCGCTGTTGATCCGTGAGCGCCTGGCGCACGCCGGGGTAGGCCGAGACGGGCGAGACGTTGGCGTCCACCTCCGGCCGGCGGATCTGCCAGGTGACGTCCTGCCCATTGGCATAGACGGTGTACTGTCGCGCATCATCAACAGTGGGCAGGGTGATATTGATCTCGACGCTTTCGGCCAGAGCAGTTATGGCTTCCTCGTCGGCGATGTCAATCCCCCGTTGCAGGGCAACCCAGGTGACGGCCCGGTACATTGCACCTGTGTCGAGGTAAGTGTAGCCCAGGCGCTCGGCCAAGAGCCCCCCGATGGTGCTCTTCCCTGAGGCAACTGTCCCGTCAATGGCGATGGTCGAAGCCTTGGGCAGACGCGGTCTAGTTGGCATTATACAGCATCTATACTAAAATAACGATGTATACAGCGTTCAGGAGATATGGCGATGGCTATGATACGAACTCAGATTTATCTAACTGAAGAGCAACGCAGGCAGATTCAGCGCTTGGCCGAGCTTCAGCACAAAACGATGGCCCAGATGATCCGCGAAGCTCTCGAAGAGTACGTAAGCCAGCAAATGCGGGTTAAAGACTTCGGCAAGGCCTCGGTCATCTCCACCGACCCACTGAGGGACATCATTGGGCTGGGAGCCAGCGGGATCACTGATGGCTCAATCCATCACGATCGCGACATTTATGATGAGGACTGATCCCCAATATCCAATACCTAATCCTCAATCCCTCCCCCGTTCCAGGGTTAGGCTGACCGCAACCGCTTAACCTCTCTCTCTGTCAAATGCCGCCACTTCCCCACTGGCAAATCCCCTAGCTCCAGAGGGCCAATGCGGATCCGGATCAGCCGCCGCACCGGGTGGCCCAAGGCAGCGCACATCCGCCGGATGTGGCGCTTCTTGCCCTCGTGGAGGAGAATGCGCAGCCAGGTCATGCCCCCCGGGGCCTCCTCCCAGCCATGGATTTGGACCTCCGGGCCCAGCCGCTTGAGCCACTCCACGGCATCAGCCTGCAGTACCTCGCCGTCCTGCTCCACACCCTCCACCATCCGCTGCAGGGCCGCCTCCGTGGGTTGCCCCTCCACCAAGGCCAAGTACTCCTTCTCGTGCTCGTAGCGCGGGTGGGTGAGGCGGTGGGCCAGCTCCCCGTCGTTGGTCAGGAGCAGGAGTCCCTCGCTTCTGGCGTCCAAGCGGCCCGCCGGATAGAGTCGCTCACCGCCCGGTATCAGGCTCAGCGCCGAAGGGTGGCCCCGGAAATCGAGGGTGTCGCTCAGATAGCCCCGAGGCTTGTGGAGGAGGATGTAGACCTTCTTCTCCAGGGTGATGGACTGCCCGTCCACCTCGATGATGTCCCTGGCCGGATCTACTTTGGTGCCCAGTTGGGTGACCACTTGCCCGTTGACCCGCACCCGTCCCTGCAGGATCAACTCTTCGCACTTCCGCCGCGAGACAACCCCGGCGTGGGCCATGACCTTTTGCAGACGCTCCATCAGCTTTCGTCTCGCTCCTCTTCATCCAGCGACAGCAACTCGGCTAGGTCCTGCAGGCCGAAGTACTACAAGAACTCGAATGTGGTGCCGTAGATGATGGGGCGCTCAGCCAAGAGCCCCCAGAATACAGCATCCATACTAACCTGTCGTCATCACAGATCGCATCGTGTTGGGGGCGCATTCTTATTATATCCTCATGTCCTTGCCGGGGCAAATTGAGGCGATTCGTTGGCAAGTCTGCCTTCTGGAGGGGTTGGGTAAAGGGAAGGTGCGGCGCACTTTGAAAGTGCGTCGCACCTGACATCTGATGGAGGCATATCATGGGGTCGGCGTGAACACCGGTATCGGCTAGAGGCCCTTTATCCACACCGGATCCCACTCGTTGGAAGGGTTGTTGCTGATATTGCGCTTTCCGCTTCCGTCCGCGCACATCACCCAAATCTGCTTATGGCCGGTTTCCCGGTTGGACCAAAAGACGATCTGAGTGCCATCGGGGGACCAACTGGGATGCCTGTTCCATTCCAGTTCACCCGCTACCGTCAGCTTCCTTCGCCCAGTGCCATCGCTGTTCATAACAAAGATGTCATGCCCCGCCGCTACGTGGCACACAAAGGCTATCTCATTGCTCCTCGATGACCATGCCGGATCAAAGCACAATTCGTTGGGTGCATTACATGATTCTTACGAAGCGCCGGCCGAGTAGGAGCGAAGCGACGTATCGAGGCCAAGCGGGGTGTCTGTGGAGCCGCTCGCTTGGTTTCGATACGCTTCGCTACTCAACCGGCGCT
>JBAWAP010000437.1:0-7198 GCA_049589355.1 Anaerolineae bacterium | reverse complement strand
GAGGTGTTGGTTCTGACCGCCCTAAGCATCGGAGCTTCCATGCTGATCGGCTTTCGCCTGGATCCCATCCTCTTCCTGATCTTCCTCTATCTGATCGTCATGCGCTGTCGGGTGCTGATTGACCTGGGGAACCTGCTCACTTCCAGGGGACGCCACCAAGCGGCCCTGTCCGTTTACCGGCTGGCGATGCAGTTGGGACCCGATATCCCCGTCCGCCTCATTGCCCTCATCAGCTACAGCGCCGTGCTGGTGCGGATAGGAGCCCTGCAGGAAGCGGTTCGTATTCTGGAAGGCGTTGTGGAAAAAGGAGGGGATCACCTGCAGCCCAAGCACGAATCCGCCTGCCACTACAACCTGGGGGTGGCCTACCTGCGGCTAGGCAAGGAAAGCCGAGCCGTGCGCGAGTTCAACGAGACCATTGACGCCTGGCCCTTGTCTCCCTACGCCCAGTATGCCAAGGTGGCCCTGAAGAGAAGGCAGTCCACAGGGAGCATGGCGAGTAAAGGTGTGAGCGAGGGTGAGGAGAAGGACGAAGCTTAGCGGCCACTAAAAAGCGTAGTAATGACTTCAGTCGTTCTGAAGTCGCCACTACGAACAATGTTCGGATAGGCTCTTAGTGGCCGCTGGGGATAACGGCCTGGGCTAGATCCTGTAAAGAAGAGAGCAGCAGGAGGGCTGATTGTTCGTCCATTCCAGCCAGGGAAAGGCTCACCAGAAGGTGAGGGGCTTTCTTGCTGAGCGATAACCTCAGCAGGCGGGCGCTGAGATTCTCCACCAGGCGCGAAATAGCATCCGCTTGCTGCTGGCCTTGCTTGCCTCGATAAGCTATCACCAAGCCACCGGCCGTCTCCTGGCCAGTCCAGGCTTCCCCATCGAGGTCCCCGAGTATCCGCCTGGTCAAGCGCCCCCTCTTTGTTATCACTTCGACCTCACCTCGTGGCGAGGCACGCAGAGTGCCCTTGAGAACCAGATAATCCGCCCTTCCCCGCAGGACATTGAATATCCAAAACAAGAGTATCTCCCTGGGTTCTAGAAGGATAGTCGCTTCTATCCTTTTGAAAGGGACCTGCGCTTTTGCCACGTTCACCTGGAATCCAGACGTGCCCAGCCGACTGACCGTGATCTGATCGCCAGAGGCCCGCAGACCCTGGAGAACCCACTCCAGCAGGCGTCTCCCACGCCTCTGGTTCATCTGCCAGCCCACGACGTACCAAATTACGAGCAGGGCGCAGAAGGCAATCACCGCCTGGGTTGCAATCTCGGACATGTTATCTTAAGACCCCCTTTTATTCGCTCTGAGGGTAGTTTAGCAGAGTATTGACTGAGTGTCAACTACGAATTGAAAGGAGATCAGCATCATGAACGAGCCCTGTACTGAGCTGAGCCGAAGTATAAGAGCAGTCGTCGAGCTGATGGCCATCTCGGCCCGCACGGCCCCCAAATCGGCAGGCCAGGACTTTGTGGTGACCAAGATCATCGAAGGCGATGATCTCAAGAGGCTGGCCGAGAAGATGGTCGAATTCGGGGAGCGGACGGGCAAGAAGAACTTCGACCGCGACGGGGCCAACGTGCGGGACTCCACTGCCGTGCTCCTCATCGGCATCAAGAACGCCAAGCCAGTGGGCCTCAACTGCGGGGCCTGTGGCTTCGACAAGTGCCTTAAGCCCAACACCCACGAGGGGGAGTTCAAGGGCCCCCAGTGTGCTTATCGCCTGCTGGACATGGGCATCGCCCTTGGCTCGGCCGTCAAGACGGCCAGCCTGCTCAACGTGGACAACCGCATTATGTATCGCGTTGGAGTGGTGGCCCGAGAGATGGGCCTCATTGACGCCGATTTCGTGATGGGCATACCCCTGTCAGCCACGGGCAAGAGCATCTACTTCGATAGATAGCAAATGTATCGCTTCTGACCATCAACTTTGCATTCGCCCGGGCATCGTTAGCCGCCGGCCACTGGTGGGAAAATGGCCAGCACATCGCCTTCGTTAAGACTGGTATTGAGCCCGTCCAAGAAGTTTATGCTTCGTCCGTTGACAAAGACGTTGATGATAGGCTGAAGGTGGCCATCGTCGTCGAAAATGCGCTCCCCAAGGGCGGGATAGTCGGCCACGAGCCTGGCAAGCACACTCCCCACCGTATCATCGCCTTCCAGACCCACCTCTATTTCCTTCGCCCCAACGAGCTGCCTCAGCATAGCGAAGATTTTCACCCTCATAGCTCGACCTCAGCACACGCCTCTGATTATATCATCGCTAAACGCAAAGCGCAAAAAGCAGTGATCAGTTGTCAGTAATCAGTGATCAGTGTGTGTACTGCTCACTGATTACTGATCACTGGTCACTGATCTTGACTATTCGGTTGATAAGGGATAAAATTGGCTGAAGCACCGAGACAAGCGAGGTCGCCTGGGCGCACCTCGAACTTGGGCATGAGGAGGAGAGCGATGAAGAGATTTAGGCAATTTATGATGGGGATTAGCATGGGTTTGATCGCTGCGGCCATTTACCAGGAGCTACAAAAGCCCCCTGAGGAGCGCACCTGGCACGGGCGGGTTGCCGGGTTTGTGCCCTACGATTTCCGTATGCCCACCCTGGAGCGACTGCGCGAGGCCTACTGGAACCCTGACGAGCCTCGCCTCTTCACCGACCGCGTCCTGGGCGTCGGCTGGGCCATCAACTTCTACAGCCTGCTGCAGGGTCTGAGCGCCCTTGTCGCCAGAGGGCGCGCCGCCATTGGGGAGGGCTCATGACCAATGTCGAAATCGTTGCCGTAGGCAACGAGTTACTGCTCGGCGACGTGCTGGACACTAACACCAACTGGCTGTGCAAGAGGATCACAGGGCTGGGCGGGAGGGTGCGCCGCGCAGTGATGGTCGAGGACGACGTCGAGGTCATCGCTACCGAGATCGGCGGGGCGCTGGCCCGAGGTGAGGACGTGGTCATCACCACCGGCGGCCTGGGCCCCACCGCCGACGATATGACCCTGAGCGCTGTGGCCCAGGCCCTCGACGTGCCGCTGGAGCTCAGCGCAGAGGCCCTGGCCCTGGTGCGCGCTAAATATGTCGAGTTGGCGAAGCAAGGTTATGTCGAATCTACTGAACTCAGCCAGGAGCGGCGGAAGATGGCCGTCCTGCCCCGTGGGGCTCAGCCTTTGTACAACCCCGTTGGCACCGCGCCGGGGGTTGTCCTCAAAGTTGGGGACAGCACCATCATCTCCCTCCCCGGCGTCCCGGAGGAACTGAAAGGCATCTTCACCGCCTCTTTGCAGCCGTTCCTCAAGGAGCTATTGGGCGAGAGCGTATTCATCGAGAAGATCGTCACCGTCCGTTGTGGAGACGAATCCATCCTGGCCCCCATCGTGAACAAGGTGGCAGAGGAACATTCTGACGTTTACGTCAAGTCTATGGCCCCGCCCTTCCGCCCTGAGAAGAAAATACCCATCATCCTCTCCCTGGCCGGGTCCGATCAGGGCCAAGTAGAGGCAGCCATCGAAAAGGCTTTGGGCGAGTTAAAACGAGGTCTGGCCGATGCGGGCATCAGCATCATCTCTATCAGGTGAACTTGTGGTTAGACCTCCGAGGTCTGAGGATGGCTTTTCAACGACAAGTTGCTGCTTTTGTGGACAACTCGCCGGACAAAACCGCCCTGTAGAGACCTCGGAGGTCTGAACTCTCAGAGGAGTCTTCCATGAAAGCCATGATTCTAAGAGAGGCTCGACCAATTGAGGAGCACCCACTGGAGGCAATGGAGGTGCCGGCGCCGATGCCTGGGCCGGATGAAATCCGCATCAAAGTCCGAGCTTGCGGCGTCTGCCACACCGATCTGCACACTGTGGAGGGGGAGCTGGACCTGCCCAAGCTGCCGGTCATCCCCGGCCATCAGATCGTGGGGGCGGTGGATCAACTAGGAGCCAACGTGACCCACTTCCATCTGGGGGATCGCGTCGGCGTGGCCTGGCTCTACTCCAGTTGTGGACAATGCGACTTCTGCCGGCGGGGCTTGGAGAACTTGTGCGACCAGGCTCGCTTTACGGGGCTCCACGCCGATGGAGGCTACGCTCAGTACACCGTCGTCCCCGCCGCCTTCGCTTATCCTATCCCCTCCGGCTTCCCTGACCTGCAGGCCGCCCCCTTGCTGTGTGCAGGCGTCATCGGCTACCGGTCTCTGCAACTGAGCGAAATCCGGCCGGGGGAGCGATTGGGGCTGTACGGCTTCGGGGCCTCGGCCCACGTGACCATCCAGGTGGCGCGTCACTGGGGATGCGAGGTGTTCGTCTTCACCCGCGGTGAGGAGCATAAACAGCATGCGCGCGAGCTAGGCGCAGCGTGGGTTGGGGACGCCAGGGACGATCCGCCGGCCCCGTTGGATAGCGCCATCACCTTCGCCCCGGCGGGCTGGATCGTGCTGGAGGCGCTGCGGGCGCTGCGAAAGGGAGGCACAGTGGCCATCAACGCCATCCATACGAGCCCCATCCCGGAGATGAAATACAGCCTCATCTACCACGAGCGCACCCTGCGCAGCGTGGCCAACCTGACTCGCCAGGATGCGGAGGAGCTGCTGCAACTGGCAGCCCAGATCCCCATCCACACCGAGGTCGAGGTATACCCCCTGGCCGAGGCCAATCGCGTCTTGCAGCGCCTGAAGGACAGGCAAGTGCGCGGTGCGGCGGTGTTGGAGATTTCCGAGTAGGCAGCGGATTGGTTTATGGGAGTTCACAGGTGAGCCCGCCCGCACGGGCATGAAGTGCCCGTGCTACGAAACAGCGCCCGATGAACTCGGGCTTATCGCCCGGAACATTGAGGGACCTACCGTTCAAGGGTGATTTATCACCCGCTGCTCCGTAGCCCGACGACTTCATCGTCGGGCGGCCTGAAAAGCCAGTGCCATTGCCTTTCCAAGGTGTAGTGCTCGCCAATTGAGTAGGAGGTAGCGATGAAGACCGCCTTCCAATACGATGTCTTTATCAGCTATAGCCATTACGACGACGAGTGGGTGTGGAACTGGCTGGTGCCGCGGCTAAAGCAGGAGGATCTGCGAATGTGCATTGACCGCGAATGCTTCGAGCCGGGCGCGCCCAGCGTCACCGAGATGGAGCGAGCGGTCAAGACCAGCCGCAAGACTGCTCTTGTCCTCACGCCCGATTACCTAGCTAGTGAATGGGCGGAGTTCGAGAACCTTATGCTCCAGACTCTCGACCCCGCTGCTCGACAACGTCGTCTGCTTCCCCTCGTGCTCAAGAAGTGCGAGCTGCCCTTGCGCATCCGCTTCCTCACCCATCTCGACTTCACCTGCGAAGACGAGCGGGGCTTCCAGTTCCAGCGGCTAGTAGCGGCTATCCGCGGTGAGCCTATGCCCGAGCAGAAGGGCGCTCCCCTGCGCCGATCTGCCCTCAAACCCTACCTCGCCCACCCCTACCCAACGCCAAAGCACTGGACCGGCCGCCAGGCTGAGATGGGCCAGCTCGATGCCTGGCTGAAGGATAACGATAGTCCGCCTATGTGCTGTCTAGTGGCCATCGGCGGGATGGGAAAATCGAGCCTGGCGTGGGCTTGGCTACAGAGGCGGGTGGTATCTGAGCAGGAAGCCCTCGGTTTGAGCGGCATCTTCCAGTGGTCATTCTATGAAGGAGAGGTCAGCTTCCAGCGGTTCCTGGAGGATCTCAGCGCCTACTTGGGTGTGTCTGCCGTCAGCGATCCCGTGACGGCACTGACACAGCGTCTCTCTGAGCAGCGCGTCCTGCTAGTGCTGGATGGCTTCGAGCGGTTGCTGTGTGCCTATGCTGCGGCAGATGCGGCGCTTCTACCGGAGCGGACGGCAGAGGAGTTAGGACCAGGTGAACGGCGGTGCATCGAGTGGCCGACGGTCCGGTTCCTGCACTCGCTTGTGGCCGGCGATGCCAGTAAGACCCTTCTCATCAGCCGCTTTGTACCCGAAGAGCTGGACAGGCTAGCAGGCTGGCTGCTTATGGAGTTGACGGGGCTAAACCCCGCCGATGCGGTCGCTTACCTGCGGACCAGTGGAGTCAAGGGAACGAGCCGCGAGCTACGGGATACGGCCGCGGTGTATGGTTTCCACCCACTGAGCCTATCGAAGCTGGTCGAGGTGCTGCACTACGACATCCACCAACCCGACGACGTCCGGCAGGCCCCACGCTACGATGTGACTGCCGACCTTAAGGCACGCCAACATCACATCTTGGAACGGGCCTACGAGACGCTGCCGCATGAACTGGCGCAGTTTCTCAGCGCGTTAGCCGCGTTGCGAGGGAAAGCCTCGATGGAAGTAGCCAGGTTCCTGGCGGGCGACTGGTCAGATGCTGAGTTGTCAGTCAGCCTACGGCGCTTGGAGGAAGACCGCTGGGTGATGTGGGACCGGGAGCAGCAAACCCTCGATTTTCACCCCATAGTGCGCCGCTATGTCTATGGACGATTGGAAGACAAGCTCGGCACTCACGCCCGACTGGTGAATTACTTCCGCCCACTGGCGGACAGGGTGGATACAGGGGCAGCCGAATCGGTCGCCGATCTGGCCCCAGTAATCGAACTCTACCACCACACCGTCCGAACTGGCCACTATGACGAGGCAGTGCGGCTATTTCATGATCGACTCAACGAGCCGCTTTACTACCGTTTTGGCGTACACCAGACTCGCATCGAGCTCATGTGTGCCCTCTTTACCGATGGCGAAGACAAACCACCCCAGCTGAAGGAGGAGGCTTGGCAGACTTGGACGCTTAACGGCCTGGCGAACTCCTACTGCCTCTCTGGCCAGTCCCGCCGCGCCGTATCGCTGTTCAAGATGAGCAATGAAGTTGATGAGAAACGAGGCGGCAAGGAAGGAGTTGCCACCGGCCTGGCGAACCTCTCCACACAGCAAATCATCCTCGGCGACCTCGTGGCGGCGGAGCAGAGCCTGCAGCACAGCATTGAGCTGTGCCGCGAAATCGGGGACGAGTTACGGGAAGCCTTCGGCCACGAGGAATTGGGCCGGCTGCTGGCCTACCATGGGGCGTTCAGGGAGGCAGAAGGAGAGTTTCAGGCCGCAACCGGAAGCGAGGAACGTGAGAACTATCCCTTTGGTTCGCTCAAATTTGGACAAGTTTCGAGAATTGTGGTAAGCTCTCGGTATGACCGAGATGCTTACCGTGATTAGTGAACGAGTTGATGACATCCCTCTGTTGCTGGCTCAACAAGAGCACA
>JBAWAP010000436.1:0-7333 GCA_049589355.1 Anaerolineae bacterium | reverse complement strand
CCCATTCATTTGCCTCTTTTTACCGCATCAAGTTTCTGAGTAGGAGCGTTTTTTGCGACGAAGCAATCTCCTCCTTGCGGCTTGGGGATTGCTTCGCTTCGCTCGCAATGACAGCCTGAGTAGTCACGTAATTTTCTGAGGATTTGTCAATAGTTTTTGAGATATTTAAGGTGTTTTATGTGCAGTGACAGCGAACAGGGATTTGTGCAAGTGCCTACCGGTTGCCTCCTTTTCTGCAATTAGGTACTGCAGTTCCCTGACGAGTGTCTCCCTGCCGGTCTTGTCAGGCTTCCCGGCGGGGAGTTTTTGCCTTGAGAACATAGCTTCGTGAACCCCGGTGCATCCATCATTTTCGGGGGCTCACCGGCCATGTTTGACATACGCATCAGAATCCCTTCAACCAGATGAGAACCACAAAGAGGAGTCATCTCTGACTCCTCTTTGTATTGTTGAAGGCCACAGCACTTCCCTGCATCCCTGCCCCCCAGGGCTAAAACCCCCATCGCCCTCCTCCCCGTCATTGCAGGCACTCCTCCAATATCTCGAATAATAAATCGGCGTCAATGTTGCCGCCCGAGATCACCGCCACCACCTTCCGGCCCTTCAGGTTCACCTTGTCGGAGAGCAAAGCGGCCACCCCCACCGCCCCGGAGCCCTCCACCACCAACTGGGTCAGGTCCAACAGAGTGTAGATGGCCTCATGGATCTCCTCCTCGCTGACGATAACCACCTCGTCAATGAGGTCCCTGGTGATCTGGAAGGGCACGATGCCGAAGCCCCCGGCTAAGCCTTCACAAATGGTGGGCCCGGCTTCGTACCTCTCATAACAATGTCCCTCCTTGAGGGATAGATAGGCCGCCGGCGAGGCCTCGGGCTGCACGCCGATGATCTTCACCCTGGGGTTCATGGCCTTTGCCGCCACGGCGATCCCAGCGATGAGCCCCCCGCCTCCAATGGGCACGATTAGGGCCTCGGCCTCAGGCAAATCCTCCATTATCTCCAAGCCTATGGTCCCGTGGCCGGCGATGACCAGGGGGTCATCGTAAGGATGAAGGTATGTTAAATCGTGTTCGCGCTGGAACTCTCTGGATACATCATAGGCGTCCTCGTAGCTTTCGCCACACAGGAAGATCTCGACCTCGAATTCCTTGAGCTTGTTCACTTTGGCGAGCGGGGTATTGACCGGCATGAAAATGCTCGTTGGTAGCCGGCCTAAGGCCCGCGCTGCATAGCCCACCCCTAGGGCGAAGTTCCCCGACGAGGCTGCCACTACCCCCTTGGCCCTCTCCTCAGCAGACAGGCTGACCATCTTGCTAATGGCCCCGCGCACCTTGAAGGCACCTGTCTGCTGTAAATTCTCTAACTTCAGATAAGTATCGCTCCCCACCCTCTGGCTGAGGAGAAAGGAGTATTGCAGGGGCGTCCTCCTGATCAAACCGCTTAAATTCCGTCGGGCAGCTAAGATGTCCCTAAGTCCAAACATAACCTTCCTCCGGTGCTCAGTAATTGGGTCAACAAGCTCAGCCTCAGTTCATTAGATAACCAACCTTGAGCCTTGCTTGTTCAGACCTGAATGTGCAGCCCCAGCCCCTTTTCCATTGCCTTCCGGTAGGCCAGCAGGGCGATCACCGTATCCTGTACGCCGACGCCCGTCAGATCGCAGATCGTGATCTCTTCATCGCTTCTACGGCCCGGCTTCTGGCCGGAGGTCAGCTCTCCCAACTCGATGATCTCGTCATCCTGGGAGATAGTACTTTCCTCCAGTCCGTGATGCAACTCGCCCAGGCGGAAACACTGCGATTTCAGGTCGCAGACTAGAAGATCTGCACGCCCCAGAACGTCGGCGTACAACTCCTGCTTTTCCTCGGCGTCGGAACCCATAGCTGTGATGTGTAGCCCAGGGTGCAACCATTCGGCCTTTAGATAGGGATATCGCGATGGCGTGGTTGTTACCACGATATCACTACCTCTGACAACAGTCTCTGCATCCTCCGCTTTCACGATCTCAACACCCAGCACCGGGGCCATCTCCGAAGCGTACTGCTCGACGTGTTCGGGGTCTCTGCTGTAGACCATCAACCTCCGAAAATCCCTCACTAACTTCAGGGCCATCATCTGGTAACGGGCTTGCATGCCAGACCCGATAACTCCGGCTGTATCGTTCCTCTCTCGGGCCAGATAACTGGCTGCCACCGCCCCCGCTGCACCAGTGCGCACATTGGTCAGGTAGCCGTTATCTAACAAGAGTGCCTCAGGGACGCCTGTCTTGGCGCTCAAGATCACCATCATACCACTGCCACTAGGCAAGCCCAAGAGGTAGTTTTCATAGAACCCCGAAGCTATCTTGATGGCAAAACTATCGCGCCCTCGCACATAGGCGGTCTTGACGTCCACCTCCCCTTTGTTCTCTGGGATATCAATCCGCATTATGGGCGGTATAGTGACCTCGCCATCCGCCAAGTGTGTGAAGCCCTCTTCGACGACCGCGATCGCCTCCTGGTCCATCCCCACGCATTTTCGAATCTCAGCCTCTGTCAAAATGGTGACCTTCATCGCCTTTCCTCCTCTTTGATCGGTGGTCTTGGTGTCAGAGCACTTGTCCGGGCAAAGCGCCAGTATGTTGCCCCTGATCAATCACCACCACGCCATTGACGATGACGTAGGGGATACCTGCTGGGTACTGATGTGGGTCGGTGAAGGTCGCCCTGTCGGCGACGGTCTGGGCGTCGAATAAGACCAGGTCGGCCCACGCGCCTTCGCAGATCACCCCCCGGTCGGTCAGGCCGAAACGGTCTGCAGTGACGGAGGTCATCTTTTTTACCGCCTGCTCCAGCGAGAGTACCTTCTCCTCACGCACGTAGCGTCCCAGCACGCGGGGGAACGTGCCGTAGCTGCGCGGGTGAGGTCTGCGCTGGCCTAGTACCCCGTGGGGTGACATGGACGACCCATCACTGCTCACCACCACCATTGGATGGCGCATCAAGGTCCGCACGTTCTTCTCCGACTGGTCGAACCACACACAATCGACCTGTCCTTCGCTGACCACGATCAGATCGAAGGCGGCCTCCAGCGGATCTTTTCCCTCTGCTGCGGCAATCTCAGCGATGCTTTTGCCCAGCACCTCTGGCCGGGTGTCGCACCTGCTAACCAGGATGTCGGTCCAGTCGCGCATGCCGCCGCGTTCCTCCCACTCGATGCGGTTTGCCTCCCAGTCTTTCCTGAGCTGGGTTCGTACATCTGGGGCACTCAGGCGCTCCACGACCGCTTTGGCTCCGCCAGCCTGAGCCCAGTAGGGCAGCATGGCCGCCAGCCAGGTGGAACTCGCGTGGTAGGGATACTGATCGCAGCCCAGGCAGACACCCCGTGCCTGGGCATCCTCCAGCATGATGATGAGCTGATCAACGTTATCCCAATTGCGGTAACTCGCTAGCTTGAGGTGGGCAACTTCCACCTCAACCTCGGCCTGCTTGCCAATCTCGATGGCCTCGGCCACAGCTTCAAACAGACGGTCGCTCTCGCTTCGGATGTGGCTGGCGTAAATGCCGCCGTAGCGCGCCGCCACCCGTGCCAGGCCGATGACCTCCCCGGTCCGAGCATAGAAACCCGGAGGATAAAACAGCCCGGTCGAGAGCCCTCGCGCCCCCTGTTCCATGGCCTCTGTCACCAACTGCTCCATCTCTGCCTGTTTTGTAGGCTCGGGTTGTACGTCATCGTAGCCCAAAACCGAACCCCGCACCGTGTTGTGACCAACCAAGGGCACCACGTTCACGGCGGTGCCAGGGTGGCGCAGGCGCTCCAGGTATTCAGCCATGCTCGCCCAGGTAACGTCTATACCAAGAAGCTCTGCCTCGGCACGTACTTCCTCTATAGCCACGCCCCATAACGGAGCGGGTGAAAAGCCACAGTTGCCGATGACCTCTGTGGTCACTCCCTGACGGATTTTACTCTCGGCCCGGGGATCAACCAGCAGGGTAAGGTCCGAGTGGGTGTGAGGATCAATGAAACCGGGAGCCAGGTGCAGGTCCTGGGCCTGGATGATGCGCTTCGCCTCCTGCTCGATGCCCTCAGCCACCACAGCGATGCGGCCCGCCGCGATCCCTACGTCGGCTTTGAAAGTCGGCCTCCCCGTACCATCTACCACCATACCGTTCTTGATCAGGACGTCTAGCATGTTCTGTTCCTTATCCTGAATTATGGGAAACAGTATCTGCTCAGGTGCAACGCACTTTTGCCACAGAATCAAGCTGATTCGAAGTGCAATCTGGTCAAGCGAACCATTGAAATCGTGTGAACAAGTGCGTTGCACCTTATGGCTGAGCAGTTACGGGAAACAGTAATGAGACAATTCACTTCTGCAACTCAACGATCAACTCGTGGATGCGGTCCAGCCCCGCCCGGAGGTAGTCGGGCGGCAGGCCGAAGCTGATGCGGAGGAGGTGATCCAGACCGAGGTGGTCCCCCGGCACGATGAAGACGCTCTTTTCGTGGATCAACCGCTCCACCAATTCGGTCGAGTTGATATCGAGGTGATAACGGGGGAAGGCGATGGCCGCCGCTTGGGGCGGGATCAGGGTAAAGATCCCTTCGTGGCTCTCCAACCACCCGTCGAGGATGGGGAAGCCCCGGCGGATGTAATCGTGGGCCCGCTGAATAAGGCGCGGTCGCACCTGGGGCGACAAGGCAATGGCCGCCAGCCTATTGGCCAGTATGGTAGCACTGATAGTGGTGTACTCGTGGCGAGCCCAAATCTCGTCCACAACGTCGGTCGGCCCCACCACCCAGCCGATCCTCAGTCCCGGCAGGCCGTAGGCTTTGCTCAGGCTGTTCATAGCCAGCACCTTGTCGTACCGGCCCCAGAAGGAGGGCGTCTGGATGTCAGTCAGCCGCTCTGCGCCGCTGTATACCTCGTCGGCCAGGAGCCAGGCCCCGACCCGCCCAGCAGCGGTCACAATGGCATCCATTTCCGCCTCAGCGAGAATGTAGCCCGTGGGGTTGTTCGGGTTACAGATGGCGACCAGTTTCGTCCTCTCCGAAACAGCGTCGTTCAACTCGTCCAGGTCGGGAGCCCAGCCCCGGTCCTCTTCGAGATGAAAGGCTCTGACCCGCACGCCGAAATTGTGAGCGACACCCCAGATCTGCATGTAGTTGGGCAGCATCATCACCATCTCGTCTCCCGCTGTGAGAAGGGTTTGAAGGGTGATAAAATTGGCCTCGGCGCACCCGACGGTGACCAGAACGTTATCGGGAGTTGCGCCGGGGTAGAGGGCAGCGATGTGCTCCCGCAGTTCGACGATGCCGTTGGCCTGAGCGTAGTGTAGCTGGGTGTTTAGCAGTTCCTCGACCACCGCTGGATCATTCACGAGTTCGCGGATGGTGATTGGCTGAACGCCGCTCTCCGACAGGTTATACTCCACGACGTTCTCCCATTTGGACATCATGCGTTCCATGTCGAATGGTTGAAATGTGATCATGCGATTCATCCCTTTCTTGTTCTAAGGTTTTGGAGCGAAGGCATCTTCTAGCAGTTAGCCCCCAGCACCGTCATGTTCTGACCAAACTGCTCGAATTCCGGTACTGGACAAAGATAAGCCGAGCTAAAAGCTCGGCGCCAAGTGCCAGGAAAGTTGACCCAGTAAAGTATATCCTTGCTAGGACCGAAGTTTGGGCCTAATAAAGGATCTGGCTCAAGAATTGCTTCGTCCGCTCTTCCTTTGGGTTGGCGAAGAGGCCTTCAGGAGTCGCCTCTTCTATGATTTGCCCCGCATCTAAGAAGACCATGCGGCTGGCCGCCGCCTTGGCGAAGCCCATCTCGTGGGAGACGACGACCATGGTCATCCCTTCCTGGGCCAAGTCCAGCATCACGTCCAGCACCTCCTTGATCATCTCCGGGTCAAGGGCCGAGGTGGGCTCGTCGAAGAGCATGATCTTGGGGTTCATGGTCAGAGCCCGGGCAATGGCCACCCGCTGCTTCTGCCCTCCTGACAGTTGCCCTGGATAGGCGTCCGCTTTCTCCGGTATCCCTACCCTCTCCAGGAGTTCTCGCGCTATCCGCTCCGCCTCCTGTTTCGACCGCTTGCGGACCTTCTCCTGGGCCAGAGTTATATTGCGCAAGGCAGTCAAGTGGGGAAAGAGGTTGAACAATTGGAAGACGATCCCTACCTCGGCGCGAACTTTATCTATGTTGGTCTTCTCATCGGTCACGGGGATGCCATCAACGACGATAGTGCCGCTATCAGGCTTCTCCAGGTGATTGATGCAACGGAGAAGAGTGCTTTTCCCTCCACCGCTGGGGCCGAAGACGAAGCACACCTCCCCCCTCTTCACCCTCAGGCTGACATCCACCAGGGCCCTGGTCTTTCTAAAACTCTTGTAAACGTGGTCAATTAAGATGATGTCGTCATCCCTAGGCAGCGGCTCAACCATGCTACTCTTCAAAGGACATTCTCCTCTCCATGAACTTTACCAACAACGACAGGCTGAGAGTCATAATGAGATAGAGAAAAGCCACCGTATTCCAGGTCTCATAGGTGCGAAAGGTCCTGGCGCGATTCAATTTGCCCAGGTGGGTGAGTTCCCTCACGGCCAGGACCGAGATCAAGGAGGAATCCTTCAGCATGGCGATGAAGTCATTGCCAAAGGGAGGCAGAACCCGGCGAATCGCCTGGGGCAGAATAATGTACCGCATCGCCTGAAAGTAGCTCATTCCCAAGGAACGAGCCGCCTCCATTTGCCCTCTCTCGATAGATTCGATGCCTGCCCGGAACACCTCCGCCTCGAAAGCGCCGTAGGCAAAGGCCAGCCCCGCAATCGCCCTGGCCATCATATCCACGTCCTGGATGTTGATGTCGGCCAGGAAGTGAGCCAGGCCCATCAGAGGGCCGATGGTCAGGTTCTGGAGCATCGCCGTGCCCAACCAGTTCAGGAACTGGAGGGTGAGTGGGGTCACCACGTAAGCGAAGTAGATGAGCAGGACCAGGAGGGGGATCCCCCGAACGACCTCGACATAGAGGGAAGAGATGGTGTAGTAGACCACATTCTTCGAGACCCGTCCCAGGCCAGCGATAAGCCCCAGAATCAGGGACAGGCCGAAGGAGATGAGGCTCACCAGGATGGTGAGCCGAACGCCCGCGCGAAGGAAGGAGAAGGCGTCCTGATAGGTAGGGGATGTGAAGAGGAAGTAGACGATGAGCGCCCCCATCAACAGGATGATCAAGCCCCACCAGGGCACTTGCGTCAGTTTTCTGGTCCAGGGGATCAGCTTAGGCTGAGGCCTCTCAATTTCGCTCGTGGTAGCCATTGGCACTCCTCATGAAGCCAGCGGGAAATCGAAGAA
>JBAWAP010000435.1:0-6203 GCA_049589355.1 Anaerolineae bacterium | reverse complement strand
CCTGAGCGATACAGGCCCAAGCGGGACTTGAGCGACTTGCGCGGCTACGATCTATCAGGAATCCAGGCCGAGGTCGAATGGGCCATCGCCATCTCGCCTGAGGAGATTCCTACTCCTACCCACACGCCGACACCCACCAGGACGTCAACACCGACGAGCACACCAACCCTCACCCCCTGGATCACCCGCACCCCAACGCCCACACCAACCCTCACCCCCTGGATCACCCGCACGCCGACGCCCACACCCACCACGACCCCCTGCCGGTGTTGGGTGCACTTCCCACCTTACGACAAGCCCTATGCTCAGGAAGAGATCACGATCTATCCCTACCCCGTTCAGATGGGTCAGCCCACCAAGATCTGCGTGACCATCGTGAACGACGCTAACGTGCCCAAGACTGTTACGGTGGAGTTTGAGATCGCTGATTTCGGCATCGGCCTGGGCTTCACCACCATCCCCGCGGGCAGCAACCCACAGACGGTCACCGTGCCGGCCAATAGCCAAACAATGGTCTGCATCGTCTGGATGCCGACCCTCTCGGATGTAGGCCATCGCTGCATCCAGGTCACGATCAGCGGGCAATGCTGCCAGGACCTCAAGAGCCAGAAGAACCTGGACGTTCGAGAGCCGCTGGTGCCGGGCCAGACAGATACCCTGACTATCCCTGTGCGTAACCCCTTCCCGGAGGTGGTGGACATCAGGATTGATGTCTTCGGCGAGGACTGCCGGGGTTGGGACGTGTACGCCGAGCCCAATTACCTGCAGGGCATGGGCGCCGGTGAGATCCGGGACGTGGTGCTCCACGTCACGCCTCCTTACTACGCCATCCTGGGTAGCGGGTGCTGCATTGACATCGAGGCCTGGGCCATCCGTAGGTATCCGTATTCCGGCGAGATCCTTATCGGTGGCGTCCGTAAGTGCGACGAGGGTAATTTCATCCCTCCGGATCAGCCGAAGTGGGCGGAGCGGGAGATCGAGGTTGATCCCTACCCCCTCGAGGTGGGCAGGTTCACTAACGTCTGTGCCACCCTCGACAACTGGGGCAACCGTGACGAGACGGTCACCCTCGAGTTCCTCCTGGCCGACTTCGGCCTCGGCAGCCCCTTCACGCGGATCTCGCATCCCGACAACCCACAGACCGTGACCATCCCTGCCCACAGCACCAATAAGGTCTGTATCACCTTTAGGCCAACACACGCCGGCCACGTTTGCATCCAGATCCGCATCACCAAGCTGGGTTATGAGCCCGTGATCAGCATGCTGAACCAGGACGTGGTTGAGCCCCTGTGGCCAGGCGATACCGACACCGTCAAGTTCCCTGTCTGTAACCCTCTCGACCACAGGGCCACGGTCGAGCTTAAGCTCGACAACAACTGTCCCGGCTGGAACGTCCAGGTGACCCCGTCGCAGATTGCCCTGGACTCGGGGGCGTGCACTACCGCGTCGCTGAGTGTCACGCCCCAGCAGGGTACGACCCTGGGCACCGAGTGCACGGTAGATGTCATAGGCTGGGCTGACGGCCAATTTATCGGAGGCACCCGCAAGATAGATAAGCCGCCGATCCCGCATCCGCCCAGTGGCCCACCGTATGATGAAGGCGAGATCGTAGTTCGGCCCTTCCCGCCGGAGGTGGGCGTGCCCACGGAGATCTGCGCCGAATTGCAGAACAAGTCCAAGCAGCCCCAGGAGGTGCAGGTGGGATTCTACATGGTTGACTTCAGTATCGGCCTCCCCCCCCAGCTCATCTCTGTCCCTGGCAACCCGACGACGGAGACCATCCCGCCTGAAAGCACGATCTGGACCTGTATCAAATGGACTCCTCTGACACCAGGGCACAAGTGCTTCCAGATCCGGATATCTCAAGAGGGTTACGAGGACATCATCAGTTGGAAGAACCTGGACGTGGGCGAGCACCTGCTCCCCGGCCAACAGGATGATTTCGTCTTCACCGTGGGCAATCCCACTGGCGAGACCGCTGACATTCAGATCGCAGTCTCCAGCGGATGCCCGGAGTGGCGTGTCTGGACTGAGCCTGAGATCTTGCGTGACGTGCCCCCCGGTGGCACGCGCAATGTGACCCTCCATGTGGTCCCGGCCGACAACGGAACGCCTCTGGGCAGCGGGTGCTACGTTGATGTGGAGACCTACATCAATGGCGAGCTCGTCAGCGGATTCCGCAAGGTGGACTTGCCGCCAGTGCACCCGCCTACGGGCGAACCGTCCTACGCCGAGAGGGAGATCACCATCAAGCCCAATCCGCCTGTAGCGGGGCAACCGGCCGAGATCTGCGTGGTGTTGCAGAACTACACTAACGTCAGTCAGACGGCTGATGTGACCCTGTACTATGCGGACTTCGGGGCGGGTACTCCCTTCCAGGAGGTGGGACGCCTCGAAGACGTGGTGTTCCCGGCCAATACTGCCGTTACAAAGTGCCTCACCTGGCAGGTTCCGCCTGGCACCGGGCACGTCTGCCTGCAGGTTAAAATCGAGCAGGGAAACTACGAGGACATCGTCAGCCAGATGAACATTGATACCGTGAGTTTGCCGGTAGCCACTATCATAACGCCTGAGCCACTCACGTTTGGGGTGGGCAACCCCTACACCCAGACCGCGACGGTGCAATTGGACGTTAGGGAGGTCGGCCTTCCTGACGGAGTGTCCGCGGAGGTGGTGGAGGGCAATGAGGTTACGCTTGGGCCAGGAGAGACCGTATCGAGAACTCTTCGCATCGGGTCAGCCGCCCAGGGCTTAGCGGCTCTGAACGAGAGCGTCCTGCCAGGTGATACTCACTTGGTGGCCGTGGAAGCCTTCATTAACGACGAGTTGATCGGCGGTGTGCAGTTCGAGTTCGAGGTGCACAAGATCTACCTGCCCATCATCATGAAGAACCACGACTAACGACAGTCCACGCCCCACTGCCTGTGGCAGCAGAGGCAACGTGAAAAGCCACGGGACATTTAGGTTTGAAGGATAGAGTTATTGAGAGTCGGGGAAAGCCACCGGACTCTGTACAGAGTTAGGTGGCTTTCCCCGTATGAATCAACCCAGAGAGCAGATACATTACTGTGAGGGTACAAACGGTAGGCAACACAACTCGGATAATAATAGCCACGGCGTTCTTGCTTATGGCGGTGGGATTCTCTCTGATGGGTGTGTCCTCATCAACTCAGGCCAGCGATCCACGCCCACCAAGCGTTGTCCTCATCGAGGAAGCTTACCAAAAGGGAAGAATCAGCTACGAGACCTCGCTTCTCTACAAAGTGTACTCCTTCTTAGATCCCCAGAAGCTTCCTGCCGAGTACCAGAGCAGCACACCTGGCAAATGTGCAACTCCAATCTTGAGAGAAGTTGTCAGGAACTGGGGCCCCCTTAGCACTCAAGTCAAGACGGACCTGACCGCTTATCTCGCGCTTCTTTCCAGACCCTCTCTGAGCGGCCCTGAGCTAACTTATGATATGGCTCATTTCCAGATCCACTACACCGGCTCCGGCAAGGACGGGGTTGATCCTACCGATAGAAACGCCGACGAGGTGCCTGACTATATCGAGATGATGGGGGCCGAGCTGGAAAACGTCTGGATCGCAGAACTGGATGTCATGGGCTGGTTGCAGCCGCCTTCGGACCAGACAGCGGACGGGGATCCAGATTACGATGTCTACGTCGAGGATATGGGATACTATGGCTACACCTTTGGCGACGGGAAGGCTGCCCAGGGCATCCAACCTGGGGACAATGAGAACTCACCCGAGGTCATAGAACTCAACGCTTGGCATTCCTACATAGGCTTGGAGAACGATTATCATGACTTCCCTTGCACTCCCCTCGATTGTATCGGGGTGACAGCGGCTCACGAATTCAACCACGCCATCCAGTTCGGCTACGACGCTTGGGAGGAGACGTGGCTGATGGAGGCGACTGCAACCTGGATGGAGGACGAGGTCTACGACCGTGTGAACGATAACCTGGCTTATCTGCGCTTCTACTTCGACGACCCTGACCTTTGCCTGCCTAGCCTTTCTCCATATCATTATTACGCTGATTGGATCTTGATGCGCTTCATCTCTGAGCACCACGGGGGTCAGAGCACGGTTAGGAATGTTTGGGAGCACAGCGTTAACTACGATAGTTACCATGGGTTTTTTGCCTTCAATGCTCTCAGCGATGCTATCAGCGCGATAGGCACCAGTCTGTCCTCCGTATTTGCCAGATTCACCGCTGCTAACTACGTAATGTCCACCTGTCCAACGAACGAGCCCTACTGCTATGAGGAGGCACATTTCTATCCTGATGTCCACGTTGAGGAAAGCATTGACTTCGATGGTAAGGCCGTCCACTACGAGCCCTGGGATGGAGTGGAAAACTACGGCGCTGATTACATTGAGATTGACCCCTCTGTGGACTCAATCAGGGTCTCTGTAGCCGGAAGTGCAGCCATGACCGCTTACGCAGCACAGATAGTGGCCCTGCAAGGTGGCACTGCTACGGTGATACCCATACCCATGAGTGGTGCGCCTCCAGCCGGGTCCGCTCTAGTTGACACTTCTGTTTATGATAGCCTGGTTCTAATAGTCATGAATGTGACCCCGGCTGCAGGGACATGCAGTGATTCCAGTTACTCCGTAATCCTCGACATCGGTACAACTCCCGGTTTGGACTGCAGCGCTGCCATTTCCACAAGCTGTGGAGGCTCGTATCAGGGGGATACGACAGGCGCGCCCTCCAACGTTACCTACTACAACTGTGTCCGTTGGCAGGAGAGCGGCCCGGAAGAGGTCTATGTCTTAACCACCGAAACCACCGGCGACATAATTGCCACCCTCAACGACATATCAGTGGACTTGGACGTGTTCATCCTGTCCTCCTGCGATGGCATGAGCTGCCTCGCTCATGGCAACAACGCTGCTAAATACAGAAATGCGCCTCCGGGCACCTACTACATCGTGGTGGATGGATACAGGGGAGCCTCGGGCAGCTACACTTTGAGCGTGAGGTGCACCAAAGGTCTAGATTGTAGCACTGCCACTTCCGCAAGATGTGGAGGTTCATATCAAGGGGATACGACGGGGGCATACTCCAACGTCACCTTATACAACTGCTC
This sequence comes from Anaerolineae bacterium, assembly GCA_049589355.1. Taxonomy (GTDB): domain Bacteria; phylum Chloroflexota; class Anaerolineae; order VGOG01; family VGOG01; genus JBAWAP01. The sequence goes on along the minus strand of JBAWAP010000435.1, from coordinate 1,102 downwards.
CGGTTGGGATGAAAGTGGTCCCGAAGAGGTCTACGTCCTGACGACCAACGCTACCAGTGACATTGTTGCTACCCTCAGTAACACAGACACAGGGGTGGATTTGGATGCATTCATTCTATCCTCCTGCGATGAGAACAACACCCTTGCCTACGGCGACGAGGCTGCCAGCTATAGCAATGCTCCCCCCGGCACCTACTTCATAGTGGCAGATGGCTACCAGCGGGCCTCAGGTAGCTACACCTTGGACATAAGCTGCTCAATCTGCCCCGGAGTAGGAAACGCCTATATCACTACCGAGGACAACGAGAACAATTACGACAATGGGTGTCCAGATGAGGATATGTATCCTCCTGCTGAGTGCATATACAGATTTGACGACCGCCATCCTATTGAATTCAATATTCTGGTACCATCGTTAGCTTCTTTCAGGATAGCTCAACTCGGCGTCCGGACTTGGGATGTGGACGATGGAGGCGGTCCAGCAGCTCCACCGGAGTGTTTTGAACGGGACGAGGTCTATTTAAACGGGGAATTCGTTGGCTACCTGAGCGGAGCCGACGAGGTCTGGAGCACCTCTATCTTCGAGATTGACCCTTCGTTGATACGACAAGGCAACAACTTGGTCCAGGTATATATTGACGTTGATAATTGCCTTTGGTGTGCCAGGGTAGATTGGGGACAGTTAGTGCTTAACGGTGGCGACAGGGCGGCGTCCATCTACTCGGTTGCTCCAGATAGGACTTGCTATCTGCTGGGCTCGACAGCGAACGTGTCGGTAGCATTACGCACCACGCTGGCAAGCCAGGAGGTCAGAGTTGAGGCCAGTGTCCTCGATACCGCGAACATCTATCTGGTTGGTACTTCAAAGACGGCGACTATCTATGGCCCCGATCAGAACAATGACATTCCCCTGTCGTTAGACCTGCCTATGGACGCTACACCTGGCGACTATACTCTGCAAATCATTGTTTTTGATACATGCAGCGAGACCCAAAACGATTACCATGTGAGTATCATCCGCATTGACCCTGTGTGCGGAACGGCGACTCCTACCCCAACCGACACACCTACGCTCACTACGACACCGACGAGCACACCTACG
>JBAWAP010000434.1:0-64805 GCA_049589355.1 Anaerolineae bacterium | reverse complement strand
GACTTCGACTGAGCCCTCGGCGCGAACTCGGTCGAACGCTCAGTCGAAGCTCTCAAACGAGGTCTTGGGCCTCCTTGGGCTACTGGACTCCAGACTCGCTCCCTGACTCTCAGCGGCGAGAAGGTTTGCGGGTCTTTTCGAGATATTCTTCCAACATCTTGAGGCTATACCTGCGATGGCCTCCAGGAGTGCGGAAGGGAACCAAACCTCCTTCGCTCTCCATCTTACTCAGAGTGTATAGGCTTACCCGCAGATACTCAGCAGCCTCCTTTGCTGTGAGAATGGTCATTTCCTTGTCTGTCATAATCTCTTCCGCCATATCACCCTCCTGGCTACGACGGGCGGAGTAGCAAGCTGATCGTGAATGTCGTTCTCCGGTCTGCTTGGCTGGCCCGATCCTTGCTCCGTGTTTTTTCTTCGGGTTCCTGGCTGTTTACGCCGTTTCCTCCTCATTCTTATGATATTATAGCACAAAATTGACGAGAACGCAACTGTGGGCTGGTCAGCCTACATTTCGTCAAAGGGCAAGAAAGGCAGGGATGTGGAAAGACCTCTGAGGATAACATACATTTCCGCCGGGCCGGCCAGGGAAAACTCTCCCCGAAAATCCTTTCTCATGTCCATAGTCTTAATCTGAAAATCAGCGGACGAGATCGTCATTCTCAGCAGATCGTTTTCAAAGTTTACCTCATCGCTGCCGTTTTCCATAGATAGACGCGACTCCTTCCCGCTCTCCCGCCTTCTGATGGTCCAGCCTTTTGTACCTCTCTCGACGTAGAAGGCGTTGTTCTCTTCCTGCTCAAAGTCGCTTTCCTTGAGGAAGAGCCTGGGCTTGTCCAGATAGGGTTTGCCCTCGTGGACGCAGAAGGTCTCGCAGTTGCCGCATTCATTGCAGAAGTCGTCCACGTGGAGGATCTGCCGAGATTGCTCGAGCCGGAAGAGCTCCTTCCCAGCTACGGCCAAGCCTCTCTGCTGGCATGAGACCTTGGGCAGCGTCAGGCTGACAGGGGCGACGAAGAAGGTGTAATTGGCTCGGTTGGGGCACACCTCCACACATTTGTCGCACAGGGTCGAGCACTGCAGACAGCGGGTCGCCTCGGTCAGGGCCGCCTCCTCCGTCAGGGTCGCTTCGACCAAGTCGAAGCCGCCACGCTCACCGGGCGGGAGCATTGCTGCCTCGTGCTGTGCCGCCTTCCTAGCTCGGACACGCTTGACTTGCGCGATTTCTTCCTCAGAGAGCATGGGAAGGTTGACGGACGGCCGTTCAAACGGCACACCCAACTGCTGGCAAATCGCCTCGGCGGCCCGCCGGCCGTCGGCGCACGCCTCGACGATGGTGGCGGGTCCTCGCACCGCATCCCCCCCCGCATAGACCCGTTCTTCTCCCGCAAGCCCGGTCTCGGGGGCAACGGCGATGGTCGCATCCTCGCGAAGAGTGATCACGCTTCGGTCGAGAAAGGAAACGTCCGGCACCTGGCCGATGGCCACGATGATGGAATCCGCCTCGATCTGAAACTCGCTACCTTCGATGGGAATCGGCCTTCTCCTCCCGTCTCGACCAGGCTCTCCCAGCTCGTTCCGTACACACTCCAGGGCGACGACCCGGCTCTCTTGCAGGATGATCCTGGTGGGGGAAGTCAGTTCCTCCAAAACCACGCCCTCCACCAGAGTGTCTTCGATCTCCTCCTCGTCGGCCGGCATCTCGCTCCGTGTCCGACGATAGACGATGGTCACCAAGCCGCTCGTAAGCCGCTTGGCCGTCCTGGCGGCATCCATAGCCGAGTTCCCTCCGCCGATGACCAAGACCCTGCTGCCCAATTCGACTCTTTCACCCCACCGCACCTGGTCGAGTAAACCAAGCGCATGGTGGACGCCTTCGCCTTCTTCGCCTTCGATGCCCAGACGGGCATCCTTCTGAGCGCCCGAGGCAATGTAGACGGCATCAAACCCGTCTGCCAGAAGCTCCTCCGGGGGGGATGTGATGGGATGGGAAAGTTCGATCTTCACTCCCAAATTGGTGATTCGGTCAATGTCCTCCTGAACGACAGCCTGGGGCAGCCTGAAAGTGGGGGCGATGGCCAGCATCCCTCCAGCCCTGTCCTTGGCTTCATAGATGGTCGCCTCGACACCGTTCAGCGCCAGGGAATAGGCCACAGCCAGCCCCGAGGGGCCGCTGCCAATCACGGCCACTCTGCGATTTGCGATTTGCGATTTGCGATTTTCAATTTGGGGCACGTTCCCGTGTTCGGCGGCAAACCGTTTGAGGGCGCGGATAGCGACGGGCTGGTCGTAGTTGTTACGGGTGCATCGGGTCTGGCACAGGTGATTGCAGACGTAGCCGGTGACCCCAGGCAGGGGGTTGCGGGAGAGGATGACCTCCAGTGCCTGGTCGTATTTCTGGCGGGAGGTCAGCCAGGCGTATTCGGGCACGTCTTGGTGGATGGCGCACTTCTCCACACAGGGAGCAGCGATGCAATCGAAAAGGCCCAGTTTCGATTCGACCTTGGGCAGGCCGTAGGGGTGGTAGCCCTTCTTGTAGCGGGGGTCGTCCAGGGCCCGGGCGGCCTCTCGTTCCAGATTAGTCAGCTTGTCTTGGGCCAGTTCCTCCAGGCTCTGTGCCCCCAGCCTCTCCATATCCCTTTCCAGATTCTCCAGGTATTGAAGCATCCTGGAATAGCCACCCGGCTTCAGCAGGTCGGAGACTACGGTGACAGGCCGGGCACCGGCAGCCAGGATCCCCGTCAGATTGAAGGCATCGGCTCCGGCAGAGAAAGAGACGTTCAGGTCGCCGCCGAATTCCTGGGAGAGCCTGTGGAAGAGGTTAACGGTAACGGGGTAGAGGGCGCGTCCCGACATGTACATTTCGTCGCCAGGGAGGATGCCCTTGTGGTTGGCCATGGCTAGGGTGTTGCTCAATTTGATCCCAAAGGTCAGGCCCCGCTCTGCGGCAACCCCGCTCAATGTCTTGATCAATTCCACCGCCCGGTCGTATTGCAGATCGTGCTCGAACACGCGGTCGGGGATATGGATCTCCCTGAAGCCGAGGTGGTCGTGGAGGATGCGCATCACCTCCTCTTTGCCCAGCAGAGTGGGATTCAGCTTAACCGCGGTGTGCAGCCCCCTTTCTTCCAGCAGATACCTGCCGATCCGTTCGATTTCGTCCGGGGGGCAACCGTGCATGGTGGAGAGAGTGACGTTGTTGGTGACACGAGCCGGAATCTCGATATCGCTGAACTGGGAGAACTTCTCTCTCAGAAGCGCCTGGATTGCGGCGATTTCCTCGGAGGCGTCCTCCAGTTTGTCCATGAAACGGGTCATGGGTGGGCTCTGAATCCCCTCCAGGTTGTAGCCGACGCTCATGTTGAAAATCGTGCCAAAGGAAAGGTCCTCGAAGCCAAGGACCCGGCGGAGGATGTGGATCAAGGCCCAGGATTTGACATACTCGCTGGCAGACTGATCCAGCTTCAGCTCCTGAGACCATTCGACGTTATAGCCTTCATCCTCCATGTCAATGCAGGGCCTGGTGATCTCCAGTTCGTCCATGATTTGCACGGTCTTCAGTTCGATGAATCGGCCACCGGAGAGCCAGGCACAGATGATGTTCTGTGTCAATTGGGTATGGGGGCCGGCCCCCGGTCCGATGGGAGTGGCCAGGTAATGCCCAAAGAGGTCCGGGATGGCGTAGGGGCTGTCCTTTTTGGGGATATAGAAAAGAGAGCGATGGATCCCAAAGATGGACTGATTCCGCTCAAGCTCTTTCAGAATCCAGTTGAGAAGGACTTCAAAGGATTGGACCTTCATGGTATCAGACACGTTTCTTCATTCCTTTCAGTAAACGTGGGCCGAGCGGCGGGCTAGATATACTTCAGATTGGGGTCCTCCCAGATGTAGGCCAGGCGCGCTCCCAGGTAGGGCTAAGGTTCCAGGTTGTGCCAGGTTCGCAACAGGTGGTAAGCCGGAGAGGTCAGGAGGCAACAAGCGTCTACCGCCTCCCGCCATTCCGGGCGGCGAACCTCGGCCACGGTCTCTGGGTAGGGCAACACCCCAAAGTCCCACGCCGCGCACAGCCGGGCCAAAAAGTCCACCCGGTCGGCCAGAGTGTCCAGTGTTTCGGGAGGCTCTGTATCGGGATACAGGGTACCATCAATCCACGAGGACATATCATAATCTCTTCCAGAGCCTACCTGCCAGCTCCTGCGATTTGACACAGACTTCTTCCTCGTCCAGGCTCAAAAGCTCCTTGTTCTGCATCAGCACTTGACCGCCGACGATGGTCGTGTCCACTCCCGTGCCGTCCACGCCGAAGATGATGTGCCAGGGGAAGTTGCCTTCGGTCAAGGGGGTGGTCGGCTTGTAATCCACCAGAACCACATCGGCCAGTGCGCCTACGGAGAGCTGCCCCAGAGGGTCAGCGAAGAACAGGTTAGCTATCTGGGCGTTGTTCTGAAACGCCATTTGCATCATCTGGTCGGCGCCCATGACTCGCGGATCACCCTTGTTCAGCTTGTGCAAGAGGTAAGCGGTATGCATCTCAGTGAACATGTTATTGGAGAAACCGTCGTTGCCCAGGCCCACGTCAATCCCGCGTTTCAGCATGCCTGGCACGTCGGCCACGCCCACGGCGTTGTTCATGTTGGAGCGGGGATTGTGGACTACCCGCGTGCCCGTCTCTTGCAGGATCTCCTTCTCGTAGGCGTCCACATGCACGCAATGGGCGGCGATGGTCTGGGGGCCCAATACACCGAACTTGCTCAACCTCTCGACGACCCGCAGGCCCGATTTCTTCAGGCTATCCCGCACGTCGGCCATATCCTCCGCCACGTGGATATGGAAACCTACGCCCAACCCATTGGCCACCTCCACCGCCTGCTCCAACGTCTCATCGGAAAGCGTCATCGAAGCGTGCAAGCCAAATGTTCCCGCAATTGCCCCTCCTGCTCCCTTGCTCCCTTGCTCCCTTGCTCCCCTGATAAATCGCTCATTCTCCCTGATCCCCGCCATTGCCTTATCCTTCCCGTCCCGGTCACTCACCTCGTAGCACAGGCAGGCGCGCACTCCGGCCTCCTCCACCGCTTTAGCGATGATGTCCAGTGAACCATCAATAGCGTTGGGAGAGGCGTGGTGATCTATGAGGGTGGTGGTGCCGTGGCGGATGGCATCTATCAGGCAGACCAGGGCACTGTAGCGAATGTCTTGCCAAAGGAGGGCTTTGTCGAGTTGCCACCACAGCTTCTCCAGAATCTCCGGAAAGTTCTGGGGGGCTTCGCCAGGGATGGCCATCCCTCGGGCGAAAGCGCCGTAGAAGTGAGTGTGGGCACAGATCAGGCCGGGCATCGCCAGTTTGCCCTGGGCGTCGAGGATCTCCTCAGCGGGGTATTTTGCCGTGAGCTCCGCCGTCGAGCCCAAATCGGCTATGTGCTCGCCGGTGATGAGGATAGCCCCATCGGATATGACCTGGTTCTTCTCGCCAAAGGTGATGAGCGTGCTATTGGTGATGAGCATTTCTGCCTCCTTGACAATTTAAGGAAATTATGTTATTAGATAGCGATGGTGAGAAGTAAATCCGGGGTAAGGCTGGACGGCTGCTTGCAGCGGTTCACTTGGGAATCCAAGGAACGGGCCTTCCGGGTTTCTCACCATTTCTTTTTCCATTTCCCGCTACTTTCCCAGACTACTTTTTCCCTGAACATTTCCTCAAAGCGGCTGTCTCCTTGCCTACAGCGATACAAGACTGCCCCACTAAAAAATCCGCCAATTCCACCCCTGCATCGAGATTGCTGTCGCCATGTGTGATCGCTACCGGTCTGCCCGCCTTCTCGGCGATAAAGGCATCAAAGGCTTCCCTTCTTTCGGCCAAGTCAAAGTGGGAATCAATGATCACCGGCGCTTTGGGGTATTGCTTCAAACACTCTGCTAAGAGCTGCCACACAAGCCTGGCATAGTTTTTCGGCGTATCCGCTATAATCCTATCCCCTTTCTCCAAGATAAATAAGAACAGCTCTACCTTCTGTCCCCCCAAGCGTACTAGAATCCTTTGCCTCGTCCTATCTCCAATCGAACGAAATTTGAATTCGGCTACCTTCCTCTCCTTCTTCTGCTCGCCCTTAGCCATACGAAGTCTTCGTCTTTCCTTGCTGATAATCCTTTATCAGTTTAGCATCGTGTTGCTCGGCAACCAACGCTGCCACTACCACGAAAGGGGCGTTCGGGGCGGTTAAATTGCCGGACTCGTCTATATAGATTGCTGGGTTAAGGATGGTCATGCCTTCATGTCCTTGGTCAGGTGGTCCATGGTCAGTGGTAACTGGTCAGCGCCGCCTCCGCCACCAGATGAGGACGCCGCCGAGGGGGATTAGGCAAGGGAACTGGTAGCGGTGGCTGTAGGGGAGGGGGTGAGGGTGGAAGTAGGGAAAGGAGTGTTCGTTGCTGTCGGCGTCGGCAGGTTTGTTGCTGTGGGCGTAGGGGTGGGTAGCTGTGTTATAGTAGCGGTGGGCATAGGAGTGAGTGTGGTCGTCGGCGTAGCGGTGGGCGTGGGGAGTGTTATTGAGCAGGCCCACCACCTCTCGGCCCTGGGCACGTTCCCTATCCAGGATTTCATCGGGGAAGTACTGGTCGTTCCAATCCTCTGGCCCGTTGGGTTGCAGTTGATACCACCAGAAGAGTATCCGTTCCCAGCCCACGCCGGCCAAAGTTGCTTGATCGGGGGCTTCATAAGCCTCCACCGCCCCGAAGCGAGGGTCAGGTGGCGCTGAGGCGGAGGCCGGCTTGTCAGTCCAGATATGTGGGGTCAATAATACAAGGCAGACTAAGGCTGGGAGTGCTTTCTTCAACGTTTGTTCTCCTCTGAAGAAATTATATCCCACCTGGCTGCTTTTGTCCAGCCCAAGGCACTCAAAACAGAAGGTTCTGGTGAACCATCCACCAGAACCTTCTGCCTTGGAAGACCTGACGGGTTTTCGAAAACCCATCAGGTCTAGCATTTTGATCCTCAGGTACTTCTGCGCCTCCTGACTAGCGCAACCATGAGGGCGGCGAGGGAAGCCAGCCCCACCAGCCCCAGCCACGGGGCCTGCCCTGAGCCAAGCTTGCCCTGAGCCCAGTCGAAGGGGTCTCGTTTACACTACCGAAGGCCGCAGGTCTTTCACGTTGAGTTGCAATCTCTTCTCCCTGTTCCACTCGTGGACTTCCAGGGAGTAGACGACGTCAATGTGACGAGGAAGCTGGTCAGCCGATTGGCCTTGGTGGAAAGCGATAGCGTCCCAGACGATCCGCCCATCGCTCAGGGTAAGCTTGAGGTGGCGTTCCTCCGTGCCCACAGCGCGGGCGTCCTTCACGATGGCCTGGCGACTCAATAGTAGAGGGGAGGGATTAGCATAACCGCAAGGTTCTAACTGGGTCAGCAGGGCCTGGGTAGCCCAATCTACTTCGGATAGCTCGACCTCAGCGTCAATGAGGAGCGTAGGTGTTAGCTCCACTCCCTCAAGCTGCTCAGCGGCCAGCTCCCTCAAGCGTTCTTGCAGAGCCTGCAGATTGTCATTGGCTACGGTAAAGCCAGCGGCTGCCGCGTGGCCGCCGTACCTGATAAGGAGGTCGCTGCATTGATCCAAGGCGGCGGTGATGTTGAACTCGGGGATGCTGCGAGCCGAGCCTCGGCTTTCCTCTGGACCCAGCTCAACGACCAGGCTGGGGCGGTAGAACTCCTCGGTCAGACGGTGGGCCACCAGGCCAACGATGCCCGCCAGGAAGTCCTTGGCGGCCGCAAAGAAGAGCTTCTCGCTCTCACCAGCCATCAGCACCTGCTCTCGCGCTCGCTCAAGTGTCTCTGCAGTCAGGCGTTGACGATGCTGATTTTGCTCCTCTAGCATCCGGGCCAGGTTTTCGGCCTGGATTGGAGAGCGGCAGAGGAGGAGATCGTAGCTCATGATGGCATCATCTATGCGCCCGGCGGCGTTGAGGCGCGGCCCTAAGACGAAACTGATGGTTGTTGCATCAATCTGGCCCAGCTTCAGCCCTGCTTGGGCGATCATGGCCTGCAAGCCCAGGCGCTTGGTGGAGTTCAACCTCTCCAGTCCCCGCTTGACCAAGCTTCTATTCTCTCCCAGTAATGGGGCGAGGTCAGTCACCGTGCCTAAGGCGACCAGGCCTAGCAAATCCCCCTCGTTTACACTGACCTCGCCCTTTGCCACAGGCACCTGGCGATTGGTCTGCAGGAGGGCCTGAGCCAGCTTGAAGGCCACCCCTACCCCTGCTAAGTCCTTGAAGGGATAGGGGCAGTCGTGTTGTTTGGGGTTGATAACCGCCAGAGCCGGAGGCGCCTCCTCGCCCACCGAGTGATGATCGGTTATGATGAGATCCAGGCCCAGCTTTCTTCCGTAGATGACCTCCTCAATGGAGCGGATACCGCAATCAACGGTGACCACCACCCTGATACCCTGAGATGCCAGTTGGCACAGGGCCTCGGTGTGCAGGCCATAGCCCTCGTCCACTCGGTGGGGGATGTAGGGCTTTACCTTGGCTCCAAGGGCCGAGAGCGTCTCCACAAGGAGGGCTGTGGCCGCCACCCCGTCGGCGTCAAAGTCGCCGTAGATGGCTACAAGTTCTCCACGGCGAATGGCCTGGCGGAGGCGGGTCACGGCCTCGTTCATCCCTTTGAGTCGAAATGGATTGCCCTCGGGGCAAGCACCGGCCAGGAAATCCCGTACATCCTGGGGAGCGGTGATGCCGCGGTTATAGAGCAACTGGACGATGAGGGGCGAGAGTTGCGGAAAGCGGGCCAGGTGATCTGGAGGCGCTGGCGGCGCTATCTGCCATTTGGGTTTCATCGGCAATTCCCTTTCAGATGCCGATGGCTGAGTGTTTGAAAATCCGGGTAGCGTTGCTACTTGGTTGCAACCATGTCCCAAATTATGGGATACCTGAACTCTTGGCCCAGGGAGCAAATGTAGGCCCCATAGCAACTATATCCAATGGCCGCCAGGTCTAGTAGCAGGCCTATAGGTATTAAACAGATGCCGATCACAGCTATAGAAAGCACCACTATGGCGCCCCACATGATCCACGACAGCACCCCTACCACGATCTGATAGATCAAGGACTGCAGGGCCTGTTTGGCCACGTACTCCGATTCCTCTTTCTTAACCAACCAGATGACGAAAGCGGCCACAGGCCCTAGAAGGCCGACGGTGATCGCTCCCAGGAGAATGCTCACGTGCGCCAATATAGCCCACGTCCTCTCATCACTGGTGGTCTCGACCTTCCCGAAAACTTCCCGGGAGGGTGCCTTGAGCTCTTCGCTAGTTTCCTTCGCTTCCATCGTACTTTTGCCTCCTTATTGTTTAGATCTTGGTCTGGCCAGCCCCACTACGCATCAGAGGGCTCAGGCCAGCCTTATTTTATCATCCTCCTAGGCAGATGTCAATTCAGGTTGACAACGAAGGCATATACGTGATATACTTCTCCGCAATAGATAGTCCAAACCACAAAATCCGGGGAGGTGAAAGGTGCCGATACCTGATACAGCCAAGGAGATTATCGAGGCCATGCCTAGCGCTTTTCTGCCTGAGAGGGCCGAGGGCCTCAAGGCCACTTATCAGTTCGAGTTAACTGGCGAAGGCGGTGGCAATTGGGTGTTGGAGATCGCCAATCAGCAGTGCCAGGTCAAAGAAGGGATTGTCGCTGATCCCGATGCAACCATAAGCCTCGCTGTCGCTGATTATGTGGCCCTGGTCAAGGGGGAACTCGACGTCATGAGGTCGTTCATGATGGGCAGGATCAAAGTCAAAGGCAACGTGGGCTTGGTGATGAAATTCCTCAACCTCTTCCAACGGCCGTAAGAAAAGTGTCCAGACCTCCGAGGTTTTGACCGCAGATTCGGTCATATCGTGGCGCAAAATGCGGAGTGGAAGACGCAAACGAGCACGACTAAGGAAACCTCGGAGGTCTTTGGTGGGGTTCTTAGGAGGTGGAGCGATGGCGAGGGAAGAAATGAAACTGATCGTAAACCCGGTGGCGGCCAACGGCGCTGTGGGCAGGAACTGGACGCGCGTATGCGACTTCCTACAGGCTGAGGGAGCCAAGTTCGATGCCATTCTCACTGAGGAGCCTGGACATGCTACACGGTTGGCTCGGCAGGCCCTGGACGATGGTTATCGAACCATCGTGGCCGTGGGCGGGGACGGCACTGTCAACGAGGTGCTCAACGGCCTGGTGGAGGAGGGAGCTGTTGACCCAGAGGTAACCCTGGGCATTATCCCCTGCGGCACGGGAGCCGACTTCTCGCGCACAGTGGGCATTCCCCGCGATTACGTGGGGGCCTGTCGCCAACTCCTGCGTTTCGAGACCCGCCTTGTAGACTTGGGTAGAATAACCTGCCTCCGCCAAGGGCAAGAAGTGGAGCGTTATTTCATCAATGTGGCCGGCCTGGGCTTTGACGGCGAGGTGGCCGAGTTGGCGAACCGCAGCCCCAAGGTTCTGGGAGGCACTATCACTTACCTGGCGTGTCTCTTCACCAGTTTAGTGACCTATCGGAACAAAAACGTAGAGCTTTCCTTCGACGGCCAGCACTTGAGGGGGCGGCTCAATTCGGTTATCGTTTGCAATGGGCGCTACTTCGGCGGGGGCATGTTCGTTGCGCCCGGGGCCTCGCTCGACGATGGCATCTTCGACGTGGTCATCCTGGGCAACCTGAACAAGCTAGAGGTCGTTGTGAACCTACCTCGGCTCTACAAGGGCACTCACTTGACTCACCCCAAGGTTAGCCTCTGCCACGCCAGGGAGATCCATGTCGAAGCCCGAGAGCGCATGTTCCTCCAAGCTGAGGGGGAGTTGATAGGCGAGGCACCAGCGACTTTTCAGATAATCCCACGGGCGCTAAGAGTGCTTGTTTGAACATGAGACCAGAGCTGCCGATGGGACGTGAAACGTCAAACGCGAAGATCGTGAAGATGGGGAGGCCAATGAGTGGCTTTGCAAGAAGTTGATCTGGTGGTAGCTGGTGGCGTGGTGCTGACCGCTGATCAGGATTGGAACATGTATGACCCAGGAGCGGTGGCTGTGGACAGGGGAGCCATCGTTGGCCTGGGGCCACGGGAGGAGATAGAGCGGACGTATCGCGGGCGGGAGCGGATTGACGCCAGCAGCAGGCTGGTCATGCCTGGCCTGATCAACGCCCACACCCATGCCCCGATGACCCTTTTTCGGGGGATCGCCGACGATCTTCCGTTGGAGACCTGGCTGTATGACTACATCTGGCCTGCGGAGGCTAAATGGGTCGGCCCGGACTTCGTCCGCCTGGGCACTCAGCTTGCAGCGGCGGAGATGATCCGCTCTGGCACCGTCCTGTTCTGTGACATGTACTTCTTCGAAGACGACATCGCCGAAGCGTGCAAGGAGGCCGGCCTTCGCGTGGTTATCGGGGAGGGGTTGGTGGACTTTCCCAATCCCGATTACAAGACCCCCGAGGAGGGGCTGGAACGCAATGAGTACTTGCTACAGAAATGGGGTGACGATTCGCTGGTGATTCCTTCGATCCAGCCGCACAGTCCATACGCTGCCTCGTCGAGCCTAATGCGGGCAGGGAAAGAGTTAGCTGATCGGTACGGTGTGCCCTACCTGCTCCACGTGTCGGAGACCCAGAGCGAGGTGCAGGAGAGCATCGAGAAGCACGGGCGCACACCCATTGGTCGCCTGGCAGACCTGGGTCTCCTGGGGCCCACCACCGTAGCCATTCACGGCGTGCATTTGACAGGCGAGGACATCGAACTACTGGCTCAGCACGATGCTGGCGTGATTCACTGCCCGGAGAGTCAATTGAAGCTAGCCTCTGGCTTCACTCCCGTGCCGAAGCTGCTGGAGGCGGGGGTGAAGGTTGGGCTGGGAACCGATGGCGCGGCCAGCAACAACGACCTGGACATGTTTGGCGAAGTGGGAACGGCGGCCAAGGTGCACAAGATGATAGCTGGCGACCCCACGACGATGCCTGCCCGTCAGGCGCTGAGCATGGCTACTCTGGAAGCGGCTCGCGTGCTGGGCTTGGATGATCGGCTGGGCTCGCTGGGGGTTGGGAAGCGTGGGGACATGATCATTCTGGACCTGGACGTGCCGCACATGGTGCCAGTGTACAACGTCACTTCACACCTGGTTTATGCCGCCCATTCCAGCGATGTGCGCACTGTTATTATTGATGGGCGGGTCGTGATGCGGGATCGAGAACTCTTGACCCTGGATGAGGAAGAGATATTTGTCCAGGCGAGGGAGATGGCCCGTGAGATCGCTACTGGGTTGAGGTAGCGTCTTTCTGAATCGAAAATCGCCAATCGGCAATCGAAAATCGAGCGCTATAGGGAGGTTCATGAATGGTTTCGCACGAAGCTGATCTGGTGGTAGTCGGCGGTATCGTGTTGACCGCTGATCGGGATTGGAACATCTATGACCCAGGGGTGGTGGCTGTGGACGGGGGAGCTATCGTTGGCCTGGGGCCCCGCGAGGAGGTAGAGCGGGTATATCGCGGGCGGGAGCGGATAGATGCCAGCGACAAGCTAGTCATGCCTGGCCTTATCAACGCCCACACCCATGCCCCGATGACCCTCTTTCGGGGGATTGCCGACGATCTTCCGTTGGAGACCTGGTTGTACAAGTACATCTGGCCCGCAGAGACTAAATTGCTCAGCCCGGATTTCGTTCGCCTGGGCACTCAGCTTGCAGCGGCGGAGATGATTCGCTCTGGCACTGTCCTGTTTTGCGATATGTATTACTTCGAGGATGACATCGCCGAAGCGTGCAAGGAGGCCGGTATTCGCGTGGTTATCGGGGAGGCGCTGGTGGACTTTCCAACGGCCAATTGTAAGACCCCGGAGGATCAGCTCAACTATACAGAACACCTGCTGAGCGAATGGCATGATGATTCCCTGGTGATTCCCTCGGTCCAACCGCATAGTCCGTATGCCGCCTCATCGGATCTGATGCAGCAGGCCAAGGCGCTGGCCGATCAGTACGGTGCGCCCTACCTGCTCCACGTATCGGAGACCCAGAGCGAGGTGCAGGAGAGCATCGAGAAGTACGGACACACGCCTGTGGGTCGCCTGGCAGACCTGGGTCTCCTGGGGCCCACCACCGTAGCCATTCACGGCGTGCATTTGACAGACGAGGACATCGAACTGCTGGCTCAATACAACGCTGGCGTGGTCCACTGCCCGGAGAGCCAGTTGAAGCTAGCCTCTGGCTTCACTCCAGTGCCCAAGCTGCTGGAGGCGGGCGTCAAGGTTGGGCTGGGGACCGATGGCGCGGCCAGCAACAACGACCTGGACATGTTTGGCGAAGTGGGAACCGCTGCCAAGGTGCACAAGATGATAGCTGGCGATCCCACGGCGATGCCTGCCCGTCAGGCGCTGAGCATGGCCACCCTGGAAGCGGCTCGCGTGCTGGGGTTGGATGATCGGCTGGGCTCGCTAGAGGTTGGGAAGCGTGGGGACATGATCATTCTGGACCTGGACGTGCCACACATGGTGCCAGTGTACAACGTTACCTCGCACCTGGTTTATGCCGCCCATTCCAGCGATGTGCGCACGGTCATCATTGATGGGCGGGTCGTGATGCGGGATCGCGTACTCCTGACCCTCGATGAGGGTGAGATCTTCGCCCGTGCGAGAGAGATGGCCCGTCAAATCGTTGCTGGTTGGGGAGCATAGATGGGAGCGAAAGAGTACTCCTTTCAACTGATTACCCTGTCTCTGGGCGAATGGAGCACCAACTGCTACGTGCTCATCAGCGGTGGAGAGAGCATCATCGTGGACCCGGCCGCCGAGCCGGACCGTATCCTGGCTGTTGCCGAGGGCACAGCCGTCAAAGCCATCTTGCTTACCCACAGCCACCCCGATCACGCTCAGGCCCTTGATGCGGTGTGCCAGGCCACAGGTGCGCCCCTGGGCCTCCACCCAGCCGACGCAGCCGAATTTGGCATCGTCGGCGATTTCGACCTCGGTGACGGTGACGTTCTGACGCTAGGGGGTGGAGAATTGACCGTGGTGCACACCCCGGGGCACACGCCGGGGAGCGTCTGCTTCCGTTTCGGGGAGTGCGCCATCGTCGGCGATACGTTGTTCCCCGGCGGGCCGGGCCACTCCAAGACGCCCGAAGCTCTGGCCCAGATTCTCGCCAGCCTGCGTGACAAAGTCTTTACCTGGCCCAACGATACCACTTTTTATCCCGGCCACGGCGAGGAGAGCACCATTGGTGCTGTCCGGCCGGCCTTTGAAGCGTTCATGGCCCGCCCGCGCTCGCCGGAAATATGCGGCGACGTGGAGTGGGTTTGATCGCACCTCAACTGAGGAGCAGAGTGGTGTTTGTACATTATCTCCATACCTTTGTTCCCCACCCCAGAGCACTTGACAGGATAGGTACTTAGTGGTATCATTGCTTTTAGCACTCTAATATCAAGAGTGCTAAGAACTCCCCTTGGTGAGATCTGCACATGGAGGATTTGACAGCTAGACAGCAAGCCATATTGGGCTTGGTGGTACGGGAATATACGGATACAGCTACGCCGGTTAGTTCAAAGTCCATCGTCGAGGCTTATGGCCTGGGCATCAGTTCAGCCACGGTGCGCAACGAGATGGCCCGTTTAGAAGAGTCCGGATACTTGACTCACCCTCACACCTCGGCAGGACGTATCCCCACTGACACAGGCTACCGCTATTTCGTCGAACGCCTCTTGGGAGAGACAGAGTTGCCTTTGGCCGAGCGGCGCATGATCCGCCATCAATTTCACCAGGTGCGCCCCGAGATGGACCAGTGCCTGAAGCTCTCGGCGTCAGTACTGGCTCAGGCTGCACACAGCGTGTCGTGGATTACGGCCCCCTCCGCTTCCCAATGTCTTTTCAAACACTTAGAGCTGATTTCCATCCGCGATTCGTTGGCCCTGGTGGTCCTAGTCCTGCAGGGGGGAACGGTCAAGCAGCGAACCCTGGCTTTGGCTCGGACCCTATCTCAAGAGGAGTTGAGCCAGATGGCAACCCACTTGAACGACCTCTTCGGTGGCTTAACCGCCGATGGGGTCACGGCCCAGATCGCGCGCTTGACCCCTTTGGAGGCCCAGGTGGGGGAGCTTGTGGTGGAGATGATGGGGCGATTGGATGGTCGTGCCCGCAGCGAGATATACCGTGACGGTCTGATCAACATCCTGCAACAGCCCGAGTTCGCCGAGGGCCAAAGCGCTCGCCAGGTATTCGGGCTTTTAGAAGAAAGCAGCTTCTTAGAGGCAATTCTAGCTGATGTTCTGGCTGCGGCAGTGGGCGGCGTGCAGGTTATCATCGGGGGAGAGGGGCCTTGGGAGGAGCTGAGCGACTGCAGCCTGGTACTGTCCCGGTACGGCGTGAGCAGCCACGCCACGGGGGACCTGGGGGTTCTGGGTCCCAGACGCATGCCCTACGGGAGAGCCATCTCCGCCGTCCGTTACGTATCTAACCTGATGAGCGAATTGATTCACGAGCTGTACGGATACTGATCAGGGAGGTCCGATAGAGTGACAAAGGAAGAAAAAGTTGAAGAAGCCGCTGCGGAGGCTGCCGTAGCAGAAAAGGTTGCGGAAGAAATCGAAGAGGCCGTTGAGGTCGAGGAGGTCTCTGAGCTGGAGGCTCTGCGTCAAGAGCTGGAGGAGGCCAAAGCCCAGGCGGCTGAATATCTAGATGGCTGGCAGCGGGCGAGGGCCGAATTCGCCAACTACAAAAAGCGCAACGAGCAGGAACGTCAAGACATGTTCAAACTGGCCAGCGCAACCCTCATCACCAGGCTCCTACCCATCTTCGACGACTTCGAGCGGGCTTTCCAGACCCTGCCCAGGAGCTTGCTTAGCTTTACCTGGATTGACGGCGTAGCCCTCATCTATCGGCGGTTGCAGGCCATCCTGGAAGGGGAAGGACTGACTCTCGTAGAGACGGAAGGCCAGAGCTTCGATCCTCTATTGCACGAGGCCGTCACCTACGAGGAGAGCGCAGAGCACAAGGAGGGCCAGATCATCGGCGAGGTGCAGAAGGGCTACAAGGTCGGCGACCGGGTTCTGCGGCCCGCCCTGGTGAGGGTGGCCAAAGGGAAACCGGCGTCAGAACCTGGGCAAGAAGGTGGTCCTGATTGATGTGACAAGGAGAGTATTGAAATGGAATGGCATCACTACAAGTATGAACGCATCACTATTGATCCCAACAAGTGTTTCGGCAAGCCATGCATTCGGGGGTTGCGGATGCCGGTGACGTCTCTTCTCAGCTACCTAGCTTCAGGGATGACGGTCGGGGAAGCTCTGGAAGAGTGGCCTGAATTGGAGTTGGAGGATATCTATCAGGCCCTCGGCTACGCAGCTTGGGCAATGACTGAGCGCGTCTTACCGCTGGAAGAAAGCACTCTGACCTCATGAGATTCGCTTGACTTTAACTCGAAACCCCAAACCCGAAACTCGAAATTTTCTAACTTTGACAGGGAGGAACAACAAACTATGAGCAAAATAATCGGTATTGATTTAGGAACTACTTTCTGTTGCGCGGCGGTGATGCAGGCTGGTGAACCAGTAGTGATCCCCAGCGCCGAGGGAGGACGGCTCTTCCCCTCGGTGGTGGCCGTTAGCCCCAAGACGGGAGAACGCATGGTGGGAACGGTAGCCCGACGCCAGGCCGTCACCAACCCCGATAACACTATCTTCTCCATCAAGCGCCTCATGGGACGCAAGTTCAACGATCCTGAGATGCAGCGAGCCAAGAAGATATTGCCCTATAAGATCATCGAGAAACCCAACGGCGATGCCTGGGTCGAAATGGGAGGCAAGGAGTACTCGCCGCCAGAGATCTCGGCCATGATCTTGCAGAAGATCAAGACCGACGCCGAGGCCTTTCTGGGAGAGCCCATCACCCAGGCGGTGATCACCGTGCCCGCCTACTTCAATGACTCTCAGCGCCAGGCCACCAAAGATGCCGGCAGGATCGCGGGACTGGAGGTGCTGCGTATCATCAACGAGCCCACCGCCTCATCCCTGGCCTATGGTATGGACAAGAAGATTGACGAGACCATCGCCATCTACGACTTGGGCGGCGGCACCTTCGATATCTCTATCCTGGACGTGGGCGATGGGGTCTTCGAGGTCAAGTCCACTAATGGCGACACTTTCCTGGGCGGCGACGACTTTGATCAGAGGATCATAGATTGGATCTGTGACGAGTACAAGAGGGATCAAGGCATTGACCTCCGCCAGGATAGGATGGCCCTGCAACGTCTCAAGGAAGCAGCGGAGAGGGCCAAGATTGAGCTCTCCACGGTGATGGAGACAGAGATCAACCTCCCCTTCATCACCGCCGATGCCTCGGGGCCCAAGCACCTGACCATGAAGCTGACCCGGTCCAAGCTGGAGCAATTGGTAGAGGATTTGATCGAGCGCTCCATTGGCCCCTGCCAACAGGCCCTGGCTGACGCTAAGCTCAAACCTGAAGACATAGATGAGGCCATCCTGGTAGGTGGACAGACCAGGACACCCGCTGTCCAGGAGGCAGTGAGGAGGATCTTCGGCAGAGAACCCCACAAGGGGGTCAACCCCGACGAGGTAGTGGGTGTGGGGGCGGCCATCCAGGCCGGTGTCCTGGGCGGCGAGGTCAGGGACGTGCTGCTCTTGGACGTGACCCCCTTGACCCTCTCCATCGAGACCCTGGGCGGCGTGGCCACGGCCCTCATCGAGCGCAATACCACCATTCCCACTCGCAAGAGCCAGGTTTTCTCCACGGCAGCCGACGGCCAGACCGGGGTGGAGATCCATGTAGTGCAGGGCGAACGGCCCATGGCCGGCGATAACAAGACTCTGGGGCGCTTCCTTTTGGACGGTATCCCCCCCGCACCGCGGGGCATCCCCCAGATCGAAGTGGCCTTCGACATAGACGCCGATGGCATCCTGAACGTCAGCGCACAGGACAAGGCCACGGCCCGCGCGCAGTCCATCCGCATCACCGCCTCTAGCGGCCTCTCCAAGGACGAGGTGGAGCACATGATCAAGGATGCCGAGCGGTTTGCCGCTGACGATAGAAAGCGCAAGGAAGAGGCCGAGGCTCGTAACGCCGCCGACTCGGCCATCTACGTGGCAGAGAAGACCCTGCGCGAGCAAGGCGAAAAGGTGCCGGCCAACGTGAGAAGTGACGTGGAGAGCAAAGTTTCCGCCCTGCGCACCGCCCTGCAGGGCAAGGACGTGAACGAGATTCGCCGCAGGACCCAGGAGCTAGGCATGGCCGTGCAACAGATCGGCGCTAGCATGTACGAGCAAGCTGGCCCCACCCCGCCTCCGCCAGGCGAGGGGGAGAAGCCCCCTGAGGGCGGGGAGGCCGTGGAGGGCGAGTTCAGGGAGGTGTAGAGAAATGGGGGAAAGGACGGGCGGCAACGGACCTGTCCCTCGCCCTTTACCCTCCGGGCGGATTGGTGGTTACTTGAGGGCGCTGGGCGAGGCAGCGGCTTGGACTAAATGGAGGTAACGCGATGCGACAAGTGGTCATTTATCCTGGAGAAGATGGCTATTGGGTGGCTGAATGCCCAACGCTGCCTGGGTGCATCAGCCAGGGCAAGACCAAAGAAGAGGCTGTTCAGAACATCCGTGAGGCAATTGATGCGTACATTGCGGCCCTCGAAGAGGATGGCCTAACCGTTCCCGAGGAGCGCTTTGAACTTCTGACGGTGGCTGTATGAGCAAGTTACCTGTGATTTCAGGGCGCAAGTGTGTTCGGGCGCTTGAAGGGCAGGCTTCTATCTGAAGCGGCAGACAGGCAGCCATCTGGTTCTACGGCGCGATGAGCCCTTTGCTCAGGTCGTTGTGCCAGACCACAAAGTGCAGGACCGAGGCACGCTGAGAGCCATCGTTCGGCAGGTGGGTTTGAGCGTGGATGAATTTGTGAGTTTGCTGAAGTAGAGTGCCCGGTCTGGGGAGAAATGGACGGATGAGGATTACACGTATGATTCGGAAGTGGACGCGTTCTACATCCGCTTTATTGAGACGACGGTGACGACCAAACACCTGGCCGAAGGCATTGCGGCCGACTATGATGCCGAAGGACGGTTGGCAGGAATAGAGATTCTGGATGCAGTTGGGAAGGGAAATGACCTGAAGCGCGTGACACTTGCTCCCGAAAGTTTCGTCACCTTGAATAATGCAGCAAAGATTGAGATCAGGACACCACGAAGAGATAGGGGGAGATAGAACTGTGATGAAGACAATTGTAGAAATAGAGAGGGTAGAGATTATAACGACGAATCACCCCTTTATCGTGCGAGTAGAAGGCATTTGCGGAAGGCGACCGATCATCGTTGGCACGCGCACGCCGGTGCGCTCCATCGTAGGCTATCACAAGATGGGGATGTCGGTAGAGGACATACTAGAAGGCCTTCCGCATCTGAAGCCCGTTCATATATACGACGCCCTCTCGTATTACTATGATCATCAAGAGGAGATAGAGCAAGACATCGGGGCGGATTCAGAGGAGCGATTGATGAAGATGTATCCGCCGGGACAGTACTCGACATGAACTCGAAAGAAGTGATCAAGCTTTTTCTCAATGAAGATGTGCATACCAAGCTGGGAAAAGCACTACGACAGCGGGGCTTCGATGTAATCACAACAGTTGAGGCTGGGATGTCAGGTTCCCCGGATGAGGAACAATTAGCTTTTGCTGCTTCACAAGGCAGAGCCATTTTGACTTTTAACCGAGGCGACTACGCTAGATTGCATAAACGGTATGCAGAGCATGGTTGGCAGCATTGTGGGATCATCGTTTCGGAACAATACCCTATTGGCGAGCTATTACGGCGGATGCTAAACCTATTGATGTCGCTCTCGGTTCAGGACATGCGCAACCGATTGGAGTATTTGAGCCAATGGGGAGAGGCCATTAGTTGAATGAGCGCTAAGCGCGACTACTACGACGTGCTCGGCGTGGGCCACTCGGCCAGCCAGGATGAGATAAAGAAGGCCTATCGGGGGCTGGCCCGCCAATATCACCCTGATGTCAATAAGAGCCCCGACGCCGAAGGCAAGTTCAAAGAGATAAACGAGGCCTACGAGGTCCTGTCTGACCGGGAGAAGCGGGCCACCTACGACCGCTTCGGCCATGCTGGCGTACAAGGGCGCTGGGGTGACTTCGGCGATTTTGGATTCGGTTTTGGTGGCTTCAGTGACATCTTCGAGGACCTCTTTGGCTTCGGCCCTCGCACCAGGACTCGGCGCGCGCCACGCCGAGGGACTGACCTGCGCTACGACCTAGCTCTCTCCTTTGAGGAAGCTGTCTTCGGTTGCGAGAGGGAACTGGAAATTGCATGCTACGAGACCTGTCCCCGCTGTCGTGGCAGCGGCGCTGAACCGGGTACCAGTCCCATCCGCTGCCCCCAATGCAACGGGACCGGTGAGGTGCGGCGGACTCAACAGTCCATCCTCGGGTCTTTCATCAACGTGACCATCTGCCCCCGTTGCGGAGGGGAAGGGGAGGTTGTAAACACCCCTTGCAGCGAGTGCCGTGGCCAGAAGCGTGTGCGAGTGACCCGCACGATCTCTGTCAAGGTGCCGGCGGGGGTAGACAATGGGATACAGATTCGCTTGGCCGGCGAGGGAGAGCCCGGAATTTGGGGCGGGCCGCCAGGCAACCTCTACGTGATTGTCTCAGTTAAGCCCCATCACTATTTCCGCCGCCAAGATAACAACATCATTCTGGAATTGGCCATCAACGTCGCTCAGGCAGCCTTGGGTGATGAGGTCATGGTGCCTACGCTGGACGGTGACGAGATATTAGTCATCCCCGCAGGCACTCAGACGGGTAAGGTCTTCCGTCTGCGGGGCAAAGGTGTGCCCTACCTCAGACGCAATGGCCGGGGCGACCAGTTAGTGATAGTACAGGTAGCGATTCCCACCGAATTGAGCGACGAACAGAAGCGACTGTTCAAGGATTTGGCCAAGACGTTGGGCAAAGAGGTTATCCCCCAGGAAGAAAAGAGCTTTTTCGAGAAGATGATGGATTTCCTGAAAACATAGGGAGGCTAAAGAGATGGCTGTTAAAGAGATCACCCTTACCTTGCCTGAAGAGCTATATCGAGACGCTCAAGAGGCGGGGATACTTTCCTCGGAGTATATCGAAAGTCTCCTGCGGGATGTATTGCGTTCCGTAACATGGGAAGAACGCATCGAGGAGATTCAGAGGGAAATTCAAGAGGCTGGTGGAGTGAACAAGACAAGGGAGGAAATAATTGCCGAACTCCGAAGCACTCGAAAGCGCCTATGGGAGACCGAGTATAGTCGGCGATATACTCATCCTGGATAGCAACGAGTACATCTTTGGCTTCGCCGACCCGCATAGTGACTCGGCAGATCTCCTGAAGGCGATCAAGGATTACGTGGTCATCGTTCCAGCAATAGTCGTGCAGGAGGTCACCAGCAATCTTGCGGCAATAAGCTCGACGCTTCCCAGGATGTTCTACGGTCTTCTTAACGATCCTTCAGTACATATGGTGAGGTCTTATGACGAACCGCCAGAAGAATTGTGGCTGAAATACCTCGATCTGGGCCTCTCCGAGGAGGATGCCTTTATCGGTGGCTTCGCGGAGTGGGTTGGAGCAAAGTTCTTGGTCTCCGAGAATAGGGACTTCCTGCGTGAACTCAAAACGGAAGCTTTTGAAGTGGTGGATGCCTCAATGATGCTCCAGAAGCTTGAGCAAGGTGAAGTTACACCAGCCGAAAGCATAATCGAGTAGGGGGAAGCGATGAAAAAGTTATCTTTGTCGCTAATTGTCTTTCTTCTTTTGGGAAGCTACGCCTGCGGGAGGCCCACACCGACGCCAGAGGCGGCGCCAGCCTTGCAAGGCAAAAGCATCCTGATGATCATCGCCCACCGGGACTTCCGCGACGAGGAGTATAAAGAGCCGCGCCAGGTCTTCGAGGCCAGGGGAGCTATGGTCAGCGTTGCTTCCTCCTCTCTCGAGGTAGCCAAAGGCGCGCTGGGCGCTCAGGTCAAGCCCGACCTCCTGTTAAAGGACGCTGTCGTGGGCGATTACGACGCTATCGTCTTCGTTGGCGGCCCAGGGGCTCAGGAGTACTGGAACGACCCTGTGGCCCACGCTATCGCCCAGGAGGCGGGCGCTCAGGGCAAGGTGCTGGCAGCTATCTGCATTGCCCCGACCACCCTGGCCAAGGCTGGGGTGCTTAAGGACAAGAAGGCGACGGCCTTCTCCTCTGAGGCGGAGGAATTGAAGGCGTGTGGGGCCAGTTACACTGGCGCTAGCGTTGAGCGCGACGGGCTGATCATCACCGCCAACGGGCCCAAGGCATCAGCCGGGTTCGCCGAGGAGATAGCTAAAGCGCTGGAGGAACAGGGTTGAGTTGGCTGGAAGCCAGTGTACAGGTAGACGGTGAAGCTGCTGAGGCGGTAAGCGAAGTGTTTAACCGCTACGGGCGTGGCGGGGCGGTGCTGTCAACGGAGTTTGGCGACGAATTAAGCAACGCAGCCGTTGTCACCGTCAAAACCTACCTGCTTTTAGACGAGGAAGGGCTAAAAACTCGGCAGCACATAGAGGAGGCCCTCTGGCATCTTAGCCAGATTTACCATCTCCCAGCACCTCAATTCCGTGAGCTCACCGAAGACGATTGGGCTAACGCTTGGAAGAAGCACTACCATGTCGTGCGGGTTGGTCAGCGCATCGTGATAAAGCCACCGTGGGAAGAGTACAAGCCACGGCCCGAAGAGGTAGTCATCGAACTGGATCCAGGTATGGCCTTCGGCACGGGCTTGCACCCCACTACACAGATGTGCCTGCAGGCTCTAGAGGAGCACCTGGAGCCGGGAGCTAAGGTCCTAGATCTGGGCACAGGCTCAGGTATCCTGGCTATAGCCGCGGCCAAGCTGGGAGCAGGCTCCGTCCTGGCCCTGGACAACGATCCGGTGGCCGTAAGAGCGGCCCAGGCCAACGTGCAGTCCAATGGAGTGCAAAACACCGTCACCATCGAGCTTGGCTCGCTGAACAAGGCAACAGAGAAGTTCGAGCTATTGCTCGTCAACATCCTGGCCAAGGTGATCATTGAGCTCGCCGGTCAAGGGCTGACGGATCGAGTTCTACCGACCGGCCTGATGATCGTAGCGGGCATCATCGAAGAGCAGGAGGCGGAGGTAACGGTAGCTTTAAGAAAGCACAGGGTAGAGATCGTCGAACGTCGGCAGGACAAGGATTGGGTGACTTTGGTTGGAGGTTGGAGATTGGAAGTTGGAAATTAGAGATTGGAGGTTGATCTTCTAGCTTCCAACTTCTAACTTCCAACCTCTACCTTCCAACTTCCAAAGGAGAATTCAGGTTATGCACCGCTTTTTTGTATCGCCCGATCAGTTTGAGAATGACAAAGTTGCCATTAGCGGGCCAGCAGTCCACCAGATCAAAAACGTCCTGCGCCTAAGCCCTGGCGACCACATCGTCGTCCTGGACAACTCCGGCTGGGAGCGGGAGGTAGAAATCGTCGCGGTGGGCCAAGAGCAGGTAGTAAGCAAGGTGCTAAGCAAGACTCTTGCTACCGGCGAACCCCGCACCAAGGTCTCTCTCTATCAGGGCGTGCTCAAGGGCAGCCATTTTGAGCTAGTCTTGCAGAAGGGCACGGAATTGGGCATCGTGGAATTCGTGCCCCTCATCAGTCAGCGCTGCACCATCGCCGGCCTGGATGACGTAAACAAGAAGCGGGGGCGTTGGCAACGCATCATTCAAGAAGCAGCAGAGCAAAGTAGGCGTGGCAGGCTCCCCCACCTCCAAATGGCCATGCTCTTTTCCCAGGCCTGTGAACGGTCGAAGCGGACAGGAGGACTCTCATTAGTGCCCTGGGAGGAAGAGAACAGTGTCAACCTGAAGCGAGTATTTGGGAAGGAAAGAAAAGAGACGAGGGGGAAAGAGGCTCCGTCATTTCCTTCCAGGCCCTTTTCCATCAACCTCTTTGTCGGGCCAGAGGGGGGCTTCACCTCCGAGGAGGTGACATTGGCTCGACGGTACGGCATCGTCCCTATCACCCTGGGCCCCCGCATTCTGCGGGCTGAGACGGCCGGCTTGGTGGCCACGGCGGCTATCTTTTATGAACTGGGAGACTTAAGCTAGTAAGCCCACCTCATCGCCAAGGTGGGCCTTTTGACTCTTTTGACTCTTTTAAAGGAAGGGAGATGATCCAATGACGACTAAGGGAGGAATTGATGCTAGGACGATAGCTGTGACGGCCATCATGATGGCGGTGGTCTGCGTCTTGACCATGTGGGGGAGGATTCTGTACATCCCGCCCACCCAGGGCTATATTCACTTGGGCGACACAGCAGCCAACTTCACTGCCTTGGCCTTTGGCCCTTGGGTTGGCATGGTGGCCTCTGGTGTAGGGATGGCCATAGCCGATGCCATAGGTTTCCCGCTCTACATCGTGCCTACCCTCATCATCCACGGCTTGCAGGGGCTGGTCGTTGGCTATCTCGGTTGGCGTAAACCATGGCCCATCATGGTCATAGCGGCAGTTATTGGCCAGCTCATCGTAGCAGGCGGCTACTTCGTAGTCCAAAGTATCCTAATGGGAGTAGGAGCGGCTCTCTTCGAGTTGCCTTGGAATGGCCTACAAGGGCTGTTTGGCATCATCGGAGGTGTCCCTTTGTTTCTCTTGGTGCGCAGAGCCTATCCCCCCATCACTCAAATGGGCTCTTGGAGGAAGCAATAGACTCCAGTGGATGACATCGTAATCGTGGAGGACCTCCACTATGCTTATCCCCCCTTGACGCCGGGAGGAGAACCGCTTCCTGTGCTCAAGGGGGTTGATTTGCGAGTGCGGAGAGGCGAGTTCCTGGCCCTCATGGGGCCCACCGGGGCGGGCAAGACCACCCTCTGCCTGACCCTCAACGGCATCTTGCCCCACCTCAGGGGAGGCACCCTCGAGGGGAGGGTCGTGGTGGCCGGGATGGACACCAGAGAGCATGGCCCCGGCCAGATGAGCCGCCAAGTAGGGCTCGTATTCCAGGATCCCGAGAGCCAGCTCTTCAACATGACCGTCGAGGACGAGGTGGCCTTCGGCCTGGAAAGCTTGGGGCTGTCACCATCTGAGATGGAGGAGCGCATCGCCTGGGCTTTGGAGGTGGTCAGGTTGCCAGGACTGCGCAAACGCTCCCCGCTTCAGTTGTCGGGTGGCCAGAAAAAACGACTGGCCATTGCCACGGTGCTGGCCATGCGTCCCCAGGTGCTGGTGTTGGATGAACCGGTAACTGGGCTGGACCCCCTGGGCCGACATGAGGTGCTCTCTGTGGTTGAGGAGCTAAAAAGAGAAGAAGAGGCCACTGTCGTCATGGTGGAGCAGGATGCGGAGGCAGTGATGGCCTGGGCCGACCGAGTGGTGGTCATGGAAGGAGGGCACCTGGTGCTCGAAGGATCGCCCCGCCAGGTATTCTCCCAGGTAGAGTCGTTACACGGCTGGGGCCTGGCTGTCACCCAAATGAGCGAGTTGGCTCACCTCTTCAACCGACGACAGGGGACATCCTTTCACTTCATCACCGAGGACGAAGCTTGTTCTGCACTGGCGGACGAGCTGCCAGAAACCAGGTTTTTGAAACCTTTGCATCACAAATGTGCGCGATTGCCGGCATCTTCAATAGCCCGAGAAGCACTCTTGGGCGAAAAACCTGGTTTCTCTCACCTTGTCCAAACTCCAGTTGACCACTCGCCAGCCATCGAAGTGGAGGATCTATGGTACCGCTATGACGATGGGCCCTTGGCCCTGGCGGGGGTAAATCTCAGCGTCGAGGCCAGTGAGTTCCTGGCCGTGGTCGGCCAGAACGGTTCCGGCAAGACCACTTTGGTCAAACACTTCAATGGCCTGCTGCGTCCCGCCCGTGGACGAGTCCTCGTCTTGGGTCAGGACACAGCGGATCAGAGCGTGGGGCAGTTGGCACGGAAAGTCGGTTACCTCTTCCAGAATCCCGATCATCAGATCTTCGCTCCCACGGTCTGGGAAGAGGTAGCTTTTGGCCCTCGCAATTTAGGTTTCTCGGAAGGTGAGGTGGCAGACCGCACAACTGAGGCCTTGGCTCTCTTTGAGCTCGGAGACCAAGCTGAAACCCCTCCAGCTATCCTTGGATATGGCTTAAGGCGGCAGGTAACCCTGGCGGCGGTCTGGGCTATGCGCCCCCAGATCCTGGTGTTGGATGAGCCGACAGTGGGCCTGGATTGGCGCGGCACCTGCACCTTGATGGAAGAGGTAACTAACCTCAACAGCCAAGGCCACACTATCATCCTGGTCACCCACGACATGAAGCTAGTGGCCGAGTTCGCTCGCAAAGTCCTGGTTCTGGACGAGGGGCGGATTTTGGCCCACGGACCCACCAGGCAGTTGTTTCAGCAGGAGGCAATCCTGCGGCAAGCCTTCCTGACCCTGCCTCCCATCACCGCACTGGCTCGACGGATGCAGCCCTATGGCCTGAGAGGTGGCAGCTTGACACTAGAAGAGTTTTACCAGGAGTACACGGCATTACGCCAGCTTGGCCAGGGGGGATGAGAGATGAGCTTCGTCTTCGATTTATACATAGACCGTCCCTCCTGGCTGCATCGGCTAGACCCGCGGACTAAGCTCGCTTTTGTGGTCCTGAGCAGCATCGTGCTGCTGAATTTCAGCCACCCCCTTATCTCAGCCACCTTTTTATTGGGAATCCACGGTATTCTTTGGTCTGGCAAAGTCCCGGCAAGTCGTCTACGCTGGGCCTGGCAGAGAATGTGGCCCATTACTTTTCTTATTCTCTTCCTATGGCCCATTTTTTACCCCCAAGGGGACGAGGTTCTTTTGCAAGTGTGGCGGGTTAGAATCACAACTCAGAGCCTGTTGCAGGGTCTGAGCACGGCCCTGCGAGTAGATGCATTAGCCTTCGCCTTCCTGGTTTTGCTCTTCTCCACCGATCAGGCTCGTTTGGTACGGGGCCTGGTGAAGCTGGGATTGCCCTACGAATGGGGATTGACCTTAGCCATTGCTCTGCGCTACCTGCCGACCCTCTACGGGATATACGCCACCGTGAGCGAGGCCCAGCAAGCACGAGGGTGGGTAATTGGCGAAGGAAACTTCGTCCGGCGTATCAAGTCGTATCTGCCAATCTTGGTGGCCGTCATCGTCACGGCCCTGCGCTTGGCCGACAGCCTCTCCATGGCTCTCGCCGCGCGAGGATTCCAGTCAGGAACCAGGCGGACGTATCTGAGGGAGTTGAGACTCGGCCCGGCGGACAAGGTCTGCTTGCCCCTTTTCGCCGTCTCACTTATCGCCTTCCTGATCATCAGATTCCGACCCAGTCTTGGGATCCACCTCTGGTAGCGGGGAGCTAAATCCTACACAAGAACGCAGACACGCAACGGGGATGCCATCGTAACGAAGGCATCCTCTTCGCTTACCGGAGAAATTTTAAGCTTCAAGCCCTTGACAAAGTAGTAGAGTTATGATATACTTATGCATAATAACATTAGGTATAACTGGGAGGAGGTGAATTGTGGGTCTTTATGATCAGATTCGAAAAGGAAGCACCAGCACTCTGATCCTGTCTTTGCTAAGCGGAGAGCCCATGTATGGTTATCAGATCACGCAGGAACTGCAGCGGCGCAGCGAGGGCTACTTCGACATGAAAGAGGGCCTCCTCTATCCTGCTCTACACCGCATGGAGCAAGATGGCTTGCTCAGGAGCGAGTGGCGAAGAGTGGAGGGCTCGAGGCAGCGTAAATACTATTTCATCACCGAGGAAGGCCGCAAAGTGCTGGCTAAGTCGGCGGCGGAATGGACGACGTTCACTGAGAAGCTGATGGGAATGATCAGGGGGCATGGCCATGTCGAGCCTGAATCTATGCCTGGCTAGGGGGGAACATGAGCGCTGCGGGGATAGAGCAAGTATTGGCCCACATTCGGGCCCAGATGGACCTGGATAGCGAGACCGAACACGAGGTGTTGGAGGAGATCAACTCCCACCTGGAGGAGGCGGTGGCAGCGGCCCGGGCACGGGGACTAGACGAACAGGCTGCGCTGGCGGAGGCAGCAGCCCGTTTTGGCCTGGAAGAAGTGGGTGTTGAATTACAACAAGTTCACATCGGCTGGGGCACCGCCGATGCCGTCATCGCCGCCGGGCTGCCGGTGGTGTGTGCCCTGGTGCTGCGTTGGCTGGTCTTCGCCCCTGACGGCACCGCCCTGGGCTGGCCGCAGTTGCTCACCCGCCCGACTTTCTGGGTGATAGCAGCCACGGCTCTTCTAGTGCCCTTGCTCAGATTTGGCCGTTGGCGCTATGCCCTGATGACCTGGGTTTTCTTCTGGGCCATCACTGTGGTCTTCTCCACCTGGCCTGCCCTACGCTGGTAGTAACATTTCGGAGGTATCCAATGAAAGACCTGGCTATCATTGAAACCATCCTTCGCAACCGGCATCACTTTTTCAACGAGATACGCGAGGGCATCGGCCTGCCGGAAAAAATGCGGGCCATGCTGGTGTCCAGCATCGCCTTCCTGGCCCTCTACGGGGCGGTGATGGGCTCCACCCACAGCCTGTGGCAGACCCTCAGCTCTGCCGCCAAGCTGCCTCTCCTCTTCCTGGCCACTCTCATCGTCTGCTCCCCTACCCTGTATTTCTTCAACGTCCTCTTCGGCTCCAACCAGAGCCTGACCCAAAACATCGCTCTCATCCTGACGGCCATCACCGTCACAGCGGTATTGTTGCTCAGCTTTGCCCCCATCACCCTCTTCTTCCTGCTGACCACCAGTCATTACCAGTTCTTCAAGCTGCTGAACGTAGCCGTCTTCACCATCGCTGGCAGCATGGGAGTGGTCTTCCTCAGCCAGGGGATGCGGGTAGTCTCGGCCTCAGGCAAGGAAGGGAACAGCGCCCGCCGCTGGGTGCTCCGTCTCTGGATCCTGGTCTACGCCTTTGTGGGCAGTCAGATGGCCTGGACGCTGCGACCTTTCATCGGTGCCCCCAGCATGAAGTTCGAGCTATTCCGTCAGCTCGGCGGCAACTTCTACGCCAACATCCTGGTCAGCATCGGTGAGATTTTGGGCTTCGTGGTGGTGAAATAGGAGGCAGTTCATGAGGGAATCAGTGAATCAGCGAATCAGCGAATCAGCGAACACGGAGCCTTCCGCCACAGAGCAAATTCTGGACCTGCTGTTGGAGGCTTTACTGGAGCGGCAGGCCGTCCGTCAGGCTCAAGAGGAGCCCGGTCTGGATCAAGTGACGCCGCCTTCCCCGGCCCCGCAGCCAACGGTGGAGCCCTCGGCGCCGGAGCCCATTGCCGCTGCCAAGCCGACCGGGGACCCTTGGGCCGGCGAGGAGGACTGGGTACCCCCGCCGCCTCTGCCCAGCATCAACCTGGGCCGTACTCTGGGCCGTCTGCTGCTCGTCCTGGTGGTGCTGGTGGTGGTGATTAACGTTCCCATCACCCGCTACGGCACCAGCCTGGCCCGCATCATGCCCGACACCGCTGCCCTGGTCATCCGCGACGGTCTGGTGCTCAAGGGCAGCGGCTCGGATATATTCGTCCTGGAGGACAACAAGCTACGGTGGATTAGCAGCCTGGATGCTTTTGAGTTTTTCGGTTACCGCTGGGATCAGGTGCACGTTGTTGATGACAGCTTCCTGGAGAAATTCGAGAAAGGCCGCCCCATCCACGTGCTCCTTAAGTGTGAGGGCAGCCCTCACATCTACGCCCTGGAGGATGGTCAGAAACGCTGGATCAAGGACATTCTTACCTTTGAGGCCGAGGGGTACGTTTGGGAAGACGTGAAATTCGTCTCCTGCGATTACCTGCACAACCTACCTGATGGTCCGCCCATCCCCGAAGACGCTGGCCCACCGCCGCAGCCAGGCTGGTAAATTGGTAGATTGGGAAACTGGTGGATTGGGAAGGCGCTCACTTCAAAACGACAAGGAGGCAGATCATGCAGAAAAGGGAAGGTTCTCAGAGACGTGGTGTTGAATGGAGAAGGGTCATTCTATACAGTTTGATAGCCATCGTTGTAATCGGAGCTTTTGTCCTATGGCTGACAATGCACTGGATCAGTTCCGACGTCAGAGCTGCTTGCCGCGAGGCTCGTCAGGAATTCGGAGGCGATTGTGTCGAAGCGTTGATTGCACATGCAAATTCAGATCGACATACCTTTGAAGAGAGAAACCAGGCAATATGGGCTTTGGGGGAGATTGGAGATAAACAAGCCTTACCATCTCTTGAAAAGCTGCTACGTACGGAGAAGCTATGTCCGAGTCCATGCAATGTAAGTACCTGCATGTGTCAATACAGCGTCGAAAAAGCAATAAGACTTTGTAGCGGTCTGAACATTGCCAGGTGGGTTTGGAGATGGATTTGAGCCATAGCTATCTAATGACCATGGAGGCCGCGCTGGGCCGGCTCGAAGAGGCCCGGCGGCAGGAGATCGTGGCTGAGATCAGTGGTCACTTTGAAGATAAGGCCCGCTGGCTGATGCTGCATGGGCTTACGGAGGAGGCAAGCATGGAAAAGGCGATGGAAGCATTGGGTGATCCGGCCGAGGTGGGCCGGGAGTTAAAGCAGGTGCACGGCGGGGCGACGAGGCGAGACGCATTGCTGGCAGCATTGCCGCCGGTGCTCCTCGGTCTGAGCATCGCCATTTCCTTACTGCTCAGAGCGCCCCTGAGCCGGTTGGTGATCGGCGGCCCGACGCGCATCCATTACAGCCCCGGCATCATTACGGGAGGGATGATGGTCTGCATCGGCGCCTTGGTGCTGGCCGCGCTGATCTTGGTGATCGGCGGCGTGGTCGCCGTGGCGCGGCGGCTGCCGCTTTGGGGATACACCTGGGTCGGAACCGCGGTCATGGTCATCGTGTTTGCGCTAATGGTTGCCGCTGACGACCTGCCGTACCTCGTGTCCCCGGTGATTGACGTGCTGATCATGATGGCCCTGTTGTTGCTGTTAGGGGCAGCGCTGGGGGCAGTCGGCTGGCGTGGGCCGTTGCTGGGCGGACTGGCCGGGCTGAGCACGACTATGATCCTCAGCCTGGTGGTGGTCTCCTGGGCCTCAAACCCTCCCATCAATCGTCTGGACGTTGGGCTACTGGTTGGGCCGCTGGGTCTGATCTATGGCGGGTTGATATACGGCTTCGTGACCGGACCGCCAGCACGGCGGGCGGCGTTGCTGGCCGTTGGTGGGCTCCTCTGCCTGGGGACGATGTGGGGCATCGAGTACGGCGTCTTCTGGCCATGGCGGTTGAGCCACGGCCAGACCGGACAGCCCTTGATCCTGCTGGCAGTCGGCTTGGCAATACTGGCTTTCGGCCCGGCGGTTGGGCTGGTGGCCCAAAGGCTGCGGCCGCGGGCAGCGTAGCGAATACGAAAGAAGCCAGAGCAATGAAAGAAGCTATAAACGATGCGGTTTATCGAGATCGCCGTCCGATTCTTGCTGTCATCGGAGGTCTTCTACTACTCATTGGCATAGCTGCCGCTTTGTTGGGGCCACTTGAAATGTATTGCTTCTACCTCTTCTCTGAGGGTGGCCGGTTTCACTATGAGGGCTTTGGATTCGGCTCTTTCATGTTTGGCAACATTGCCAGTCAAATCGTGGGTTATTATCTTATCGCCATCGTGTTCATTCCTCTGGGTTACGGACACCTGAAAATACGCCGTTGGGCCAGAACACTCGCTTTGGCCTTGCTCGGATTCTGGCTTGTGGTCGGTGTGCCTTTGATCGTCGCGTTCTTATTTGTGGCAGTGACTGCCAAAGACCTGTCTTTAGCGGTTGTCCTGATCATGCTCGTCGTCCTGGCGTTGTCCTATCTGGTCGCCCCAGGATTGCTCATTTGGTTTTACCGCAGCCGAAACGTCAGGTTGACCTTTGAGACCAAAGACCCGAAGACCTATTGGGTGGAGCGATTCCCGATACCAGTGCTGGTACTGTGTTCTCTGTATTTGTTCTACATCATCGTGCTGCACATACTCATCTTCTTCAACGGCATCTTTCCGCTTTTTGGCGTCTTGCTAGTTGACATTCAGGGGATTCTTCTACTTGACATCTTGATCGTCTGTTTGGCCTGTCTCATCTGGGGCACATTCAGGTTACGAACCTGGGCCTGGTGGGGTTCTGTGATCTATTTCGGCTTGATCACATCCTCCTCGATTCTAACCCTTTGCAGGTCTAGTCTGTCCGACATCTTGTCCAGGATGAAGTTTGCGCCAACGGAAATGGAGGCTTTACAAGGACTGCCATTTCAAGGTTGGCATTTGGCAGCGTTCATTGGAATACCGCTTCTCCTTACTCTAGGCTTGATCATTCTCTCGAAACGATACTTCGGGACAGAGGGCAGGTTGTAGTCACTGGCATAATCAAGAGCAAGAGCGGGAGGTCTGAATCGCCTCCCGTTTTTGCTTTTCGGGCTGGGCATCGTCGGTGGTTGACCTGCAAGGGCTTCTGGTGTATAATGTTGAGCACCAATGACAAGGTTGATTTTGTCATATCATCTGGCAGCCTCCCGTTGAATTGGGTATCTCTCCCCCGTAATTCTACAGTACCTGCCATATAGCACAACTACAGTCAGGCGCGGCATCGGAATCGCCGTGTTGGCGTGTTCATCAACGCCTTACAGATATTACTCAGCAGCGGCAGAGCAAAGGGGATTTTCACGAGTATGCAAATTCTTCTTGCTTAAGCTTTTTCGCATAGATTAGAACACAAATAAGGAGGAGCAAAATGCAGCAGACAATTGAAGCATTGATGAATGGCGATCCCGGCATCTTGGAACTCTATGAACGGGCACGTGAGCATTGGAAACAAATTCTCCAGGAAACAGAGCCACTTGATGACTCAACTCTCGGACAACGTTTACTTAGCGAACAATCCTGGTTTGAGCGAGATTGCGGTGAGAAATTCCTCGGTCAAGAAATCATGGTGGTGACGGGTATCGCACAATTTTACTCAACGGCAGAAGGCTTTGCAGAGAATATAGACAAAGCGGTGATTGTTTTGAACGCTTTCAAGAAATGTGCTAGCATCGAAGCTGAGTATTTCGCCGAATCTGTCGCTAAAATCTATGACCTTGTCTGACAATTTCGAGCGTGCGAAAGCAAGAGAAGCGAAACTTCAATAGGAGATGCGCCTTATGAGGTATTTCGCTGCACTAACCGCGCGCTGGTGTGTCCTGAAGCTGTCAACGGCTAGCCGGTGGAAAGTCCGGTCGTGGTAACCGCCAGCGGGCCACGTAGCAGGCAACCAGTGCAGCCGGGTGAAGAGCCCGGTACGAGAAAACCGCACGCCGGGATCTGTGCGGGGGCTGTGGGGTGACTGGCAGTCTTACCGCGATGGCCGACTTCAGGAAGGGGGGCAGTTGAACAACCTTGGCCGTCTGAGTCTAGTCGACCGCATCGGTCGTGAGCTTCAGGCACGAATGACGTATGCCGACATCGACGTCTACCTGCAAGCCCATGGTGTTGATGTTACCAAGCCCACGTCAGGCGTGAACAGCAAGTGGGTCTACACGAAGGAACTTCTCGCGGACGTTCCCGATGACGTCATTCTCCGCATTGCCGACGAACTCGAGATTCCTCACGAGTACGCTGTAATGCCCGATAGTCACGCGGTCGAGGCGACGTTTTGGGAGCAACACCACTTTCGGCTCTTCATTAGTCATCTGTCCTCATCCAAGAAGAAGATCGCCGCACTTCAGTCTACACTTCGACACTACGGTATCTCGGCGTTCGTGGCCCACGTGGACATTGAGCCGACCAAGGAATGGCAGGATGAGATTGAGGCCGGCCTTGCGTCGATGGATGCTCTGGCGGCAGTTCTAGTGCCGGGCTTCAAAGAGAGCAATTGGACTGACCAGGAAGTCGGTTACGCCTTGGGCCGGGGGGTGTTGATTGTCCCGATCATCCGCGGTCTCAATCCCTACGGTTTCATTGGCAAGTACCAAGGCTTTCACGCAAACGGCAAGACGGTCGCAGAGGTCGCACACGAGGTATTTCGAATCCTCGTCGCATCGCCCAAGACGCGAGGGCGAATACTCACCTGCCTAGTCGACGCCACGCTTCAGTCCGTGAATGAGGCGGAAGCCCTGAAGAAGCTTGAGCACCTGGCAGAGATCGAGGACTTGCCGGACGCGTATCTCGAGAGGCTGCGAGAGGGCGCTGCCACTTCTACCGTCTTTGCTGGAGGCGCTGCTCTTGATTCGCTCAACGATCTGCTGGTGAGCCGTGGCTTGACCAAGGTGACCGGAGAAGAGACCGGCGGGTTCGATCTTGACAATGAGATACCGTTCTAGCGGCACTGGCGTAACCAGCGTTTCTGCGATCCGTTCGCTCAAAACCACGCGCTGCGATTCGTTCGCCCAAAGCGTGGGGGATAAACTGCTAGCCGAAAGCGGCGATGCCCCAAGCAGGTGGCTATGGAGCGAGGCTCAGGACATGCCTGACGAACCATCAGCCGAACGGTAACTGCATACTTGTCTAAAAGCAAAGCGGGAGGTAGTAAGCGTCTCCCGCTTTTGCTTTTCGGGCTGGCATTGTGCTGGTGGTTGACCTGCAAGGGCTTCTGCTGTATAATATCAAGCAACGATGAAGACCTGATCGGGGATCTCGACGGTCAAGGGTTCAGTGTGGGCATGTTTACTCGTCCCATCCCGCGCCGCTGAACTCCGCCGTCAGCCGCCCTCGCGCCAGCGTTTAGCATCCCGACAAAAGGGGAGTCACAACATGGCACGACGAAAATCAACCAAAACCAAACGCCCGATTGAATCCTACCAGCACGCCGACAAGGAGCGGGTCAACAACCCGCCCGTGGGCCTGGTGACGCCTGACACCGACCCCGACGCCGGGCAGCAGCAAACCTACGCCCACGACCCCCACCTCGACCCGCAACTGCAATGGGCGGGCAAGGACGAGCACACCTCCTTCGAGGTGCCCACCGTCTCGCTCCATGTCCACGAGCGCATTGACCCCCGTACCATCGTCGAGGCCGTCCGCCGCCAGCCCGACCCCGACACCCCGATGCAGCTCTCCCTGTTCCAGACGCCCCAGGAGAACCCGCCCATCCGCCAGGCCATCGAGTTCTACCGCCACAAGCACGGCTGGTCCAACCGCCTGGTGGCTGGCGACAGTTTACTGGTGATGAACAGCTTGCTGGAAAAAGAGGGGCTGGGCGGGCAGGTGCAGATGATCTACATTGACCCGCCCTACGGCATCAAGTACGGCTCCAACTTTCAGCCCTTTGTCAACAAGCGCGACGTGAAGGACGGCAAGGACGAAGACCTGACCGCCGAGCCGGAGCAGATCCGCGCCTTCCGCGACACCTGGGAGCTGGGCATCCACTCCTACCTGAGCTACCTGCGCGACCGCCTGCTGCTGGCCCGCGAACTGCTCACCGAATCCGGCAGCGTGTTTGTGCAGATCAGCGACGAGAACGTGCATCTTGTCCGGAACCTTATGGATGAGGTGTTTGGGGTGGGGAATTTCGTTCGCTTGATCCACTTTAGGAAAACAGGGGCGCTTATGTCCCAGGGCTTGGATGAAGTC
Source organism: Anaerolineae bacterium (assembly GCA_049589355.1). GTDB lineage: Bacteria > Chloroflexota > Anaerolineae > VGOG01 > VGOG01 > JBAWAP01. The sequence continues at coordinate 29,272 of JBAWAP010000434.1, read as the reverse complement.
GGTGACTATCTTGTCTGGTACGCCAAGGACCAGGGGTTGCTGAAGTATCGTCAACTCTATGAGCCGAAAGCGATATCGAAGAGCGGATTGTCGAACTATCAAAACGTTGAGTTGCCCGATGGCACAAGACGAAACTTGACGGCTTCAGAGAGGCGGAATCCCGAACTAATCCCGGCAGGCGCCAAGCTATTTGGACTGCATGCGTTGAACAGCCAAAGCGGAGGGCCGAAAAGCAGGTTTCCCATCGAGTTTGGTGGAAAGACCTTTACATTGAGCTCCGGTGGATGGAAGACCAATGAGGATGGAATCCGGCGGTTGATAGAGGCCAATCGGATTGACGCAACCGAGAGACGTATAGGGTTCATCAGGTATTTCGACGATTTCCCGATGATTACGATTACAAACCTGTGGGATGACACTCGGGGCGAAATGGACTTGCGATATGTGGTTCAGACCGCCCAGAAAGTCATCGAGCGCTGTCTCCTGATGACCACCGACCCCGGCGACCTGGTGTTTGATCCGACTTGCGGCAGCGGCACCACAGCCTACGTGGCCGAACAGTGGGGCCGGCGCTGGATCACCTGCGACACCTCGCGCGTGGCCCTCACCCTGGCCCGCACCCGCCTGATGACGGCGGTCTACGACTACTACGAGTTAGCCCACCCACAAGAGGGCGTGGGCAGCGGCTTCGAGTACAAGACCGTGCCCCACGTCACCCTCAAATCCATCGCCAACGACGAGCCGCCCGCCCAGGAAACGCTCTACGATCAGCCCACCGTGGACCGCAAGATCACCCGCGTCAGCGGCCCCTTCACCGTGGAGGCCGTTCCCGCCCCGGCGGTACAATCGGTGGACGACCTGCTGCTCTCCTCGCCCCCTGGGAGAGGGGCCGGGGGTGAGGGAGCCGACACCTCGGTGGCCCGCTCCGGCGAGACGCTGCGCCAGGCCGAATGGCGCGACGAACTGCTCAAGACCGGCCTGCGCGGCAAGGCTGGCCAGCACATCCGCTTTGCCCGCCTGGAGCCGCTGCCCGGCTGCCGCTGGCTGCACGCCGACGGCGAGACCCGCCCCAGCGCGGAGGGCGCCGATTCGGTGCGCGAGGACGCCCCCGCCTACAACCCGATGCGCACCGTGGTCTCCTTTGGCCCGGAACACGCCCCCCTGGAACAGCGCCAGGTAGCCAGCGCGCTGGAAGAAGCGCAGACCCTGGTCCCCCGGCCCAAACTGATCATCTTTGCCGCCTTCCAGTTCGACCCCGAAGCGGCCAAAGACATTGACGAGACCCGCTGGCCCGGCGTCACCCTGCTCAAGGCCCAGATGAACGCCGACCTGCTGACCGACGACCTGAAGAAGAAACGCGCCAGCAACGAATCGTTCTGGCTCATCGGCCAGCCCGATGTGCAAGTGGAACGCCTCGCCAAAGGCGCGGACAAGGGCAAGGTTCGCGTCTCCGTCCACGGCTTTGACTATTACAACACCAAGACCGGCGACATCGAATCCGGCGGCGCGGACAAGATCGCCGTGTGGCTGCTGGATACGGATTACGATGGGCGCAGCCTCTTTCCGCGCCAGGTCTTTTTCCCAATAGCGGGCGAAAACGAAGGCTGGGCGAAACTGGCCCGCAACCTCAAGGCCGAGATCGACCCCGACCTGATCGAAGCCTATCGCGGCACGGTCTCGCTGCCCTTCGAGCCGGGGAAGCACCGGCGCATCGCCATCAAGATCGTGGACGACCGGGGCATTGAGAGCCTCAAGGTGTTGGAGGTGGAAGCATGATTGACGAGCAAACCCTGCAAGAAGTCGTGAAGCGCATCGTCGCGGCGGCGCAACCCAGCCGCGTGATCCTGTTCGGTTCCTATGGGCGCGGCGACGCCGACGCCGGTTCGGACCTGGACCTCATGGTAATTGAGCCGGAAGTACCCGACCAGTATGCCGAGATGATCCGCCTGCACGAAGCGGTAAGCCATATCGGCTTGGGGGTGGACGTGCTGGTGTATTCGGAAGCAGAATACCGGCGACGCAGCCAGGTGCCGGGTACCGTGCTGTATTGGGCGCGCAAGGAAGGGAGAGCCTTATATGAAGCCGCACATTGAAGAAGCTTGGCGGTCGCTGCGTCTGGCAGACCGCGACATCCAGGCTTTCGACGCGCTCAGAGCAAGGCCAGAAGTTCACATTTCGATGATCTGTTTCCACGCCCAACAGGCCGTGGAAAAATCGCTCAAGGCGGTCTTGTTCTCGCGCCGGATCGAGTTCGAGCGCGTACACGACCTGGTCAAACTGGCGCGATTGTTGAGCGAGCGCGGCATCGTGTTGCCGGTCCCGGAGGGTCAACTGCGCCGCTTGAATCCCTTTGCCGTCACCTTCCGTTACGACGATATGGAGATCGAACTCACCTCGCTATCCGATGCGGCGAGTGTGGTCGCAGACGTGCGCCGCTGGGCAGAAGAGCAGGTGAGCGCGGCGGTAGAGAGCGAGGGAACCGATGGCCCAGACCACTATTGACCGCCTCATCATCAACACGCCCTACGCGGAGCCGACGCGCCACTGGCGCTACGACCGCGAGACGCGCCTGTTCTCGTTGGAAGAAGGCCGCCGCCCGGCGGGGTACGTCGTGGCCTCGGAGAGTTCCAAAGCCTTCGACGATCCCGGCATCTTTGTGCCAATCCCGCTGGTCAACCAGATTCGCCCGCGCGTCAAGGCCTGGCGCGAGGCGGGCTATCCCGGCGTGAGCAGCATCACCAGTCGCCTGCTGGAGCACTGGACCGACCCGGAGGAATACGAGGCGCGGCGTTTTTTCTTCTGCCAACTGGAAGCGGTGGAGACGCTGATCTGGCTGACCGAAGCGCCCGCCGCCGAGCGGGTGGGCATTGACATCCCCTCCGACGGCGGGGAGTTTCTGCGCCGCTGCTGCAAGATGGCCACCGGCGCCGGCAAGACCATCGTCATGGCCATGACCATCGCCTGGCACATCCTGAACAAGGTCACTTATCCGCAGGACGCCCGCTTTGCCAAAAACGTGCTGGTCATCGCGCCTGGGCTGACGGTCAAAAGCCGCCTGGCGGTGCTGATACCGTCGGCGCCGGGCAACTACTACGAGGCGTTTCGCATCGTGCCCTCGGCGCTGTTGGACAAACTGCGCCAGGGGCGGGTGCTGGTGCGCAACTGGCACGTCCTCAACTGGGAGAGTGAGGAGCAGATCGCCCGCAAGCGCAGCGTGGACAAGCGCGGGGCCAAGAGCGACGAGGCCTACACCCGCGAGATACTGGGTGAGATGGCCAAGGCCCGCAATCTATTGGTCATCAACGACGAAGCGCACCACGCCTGGCGCGTGAACGTGGAAGCCGTCGGCAAGTACCTGCGCACGCGCGACATGAAGGACAGCGCCCAGGAAGCCACCATCTGGGTCGGCGGCCTGGACCGCCTGCATCGCACGCGGGGGATTCTGACCTGCTACGACTTCTCCGCCACGCCGTTTTCGCCGTCCGGCAAACAGACCACAGAGGAGGCGCTGTTCGGCTGGATTGTGAGCGATTTCGGGCTGAACGACGCCATCGAGTCGGGCCTGGTCAAGACGCCGCGCGTGGTGGTGCGCGACGACGCCGTGCCGGACGCCAAAACCTACAAATCGCGCCTCTACCACATCTACAACGACCCGGAGGTGAAGGACGACCTGAACCGCCGCGCCCGAGCGCACGAGCCGCTGCCCGACCTGGTGCTCAACGGCTATTACCTGCTGGGCTACGATTGGCGCGAGACGGCGCGGGAATGGGAGAGAGCCGGCCTGCCCACCCCGCCGGTGATGATCACCGTCGGCAACCGCACCGAGACGGCGGCGCGGGTCAAACACGCCTTTGACCACAAGAAAGTGCACATTGACGAACTGTGTGACCCGGAGCGCATCCTGCACATTGATTCAAAGGTGCTGGCCGAGGCCGAGGCGCGGGAAGAGCCGCTTGTCCCGGTGGAACTCAACCCGGAAGACGAAGCGGAAGAGGAGGACGCCGCGCCGGTCCGCAAGCTGACCAAGAGCGAACAGGCGGAGTTGCTGCGCCAGATGGTGGACACGATTGGGCGTGTTGGCCAGCCCGGTGAGAAGGTGCAGAGCGTCATCTCGGTGGGGATGCTCAGTGAGGGGTGGGATGCCAAGACAGTGACGCACATCATGGGCCTGCGCGCCTTTACCAGCCAACTCCTGTGCGAGCAGGTGGTCGGGCGGGGGCTGCGTCGCACCACCTACGAGGTCAACCCGGAGACCGGCCTGTTCGATCCTGAGTACGTCAACATCTTTGGCGTGCCGTTCACCTTCCTGCCGCACGAGGGCGGCGAGGGAGTTGTCCCGCCTCCGCCGCAGCCCAAGACCCCCATCGAACCAGACCCGGCCAAGTCGCAGTACGAGATTCGCTGGCCCAACGTCGTGCGCATTGACCACGTGTACCGGCCCACCCTGACGCTGGACTGGGACCGCGTCCAGCCGCTGGAACTGGACGCCGCCCGCACCGCGCAAGTGGCCGAACTGGCCCCCATCCTAGAAGGCAAGCCGGACGTAACGCAGGTGGATCGCATCGAACTCGAACGGCTGGCGCGCGAGTTCCGTACCCAGCGCATCGTCTTTGTGACGGCGCGCGATGTCTACGACCAGATGCAGCACACCTGGAAGGGGAGCAAGGAGCTGCTGCTGGCGCAGTTGGTGCGCCTGGTGGAGCAGTTTATCCACTCCGACAAGATTGCCATCCACCCGCCGCTGTTCTACCAGGACGAGCTGCGTCGCCGCCTGATCATCACGCTCAATATGACCAAAGTGGTGCAGCACATCTGGGATGCCGTGCGTTTTGAGAACACCGAGCGGCTGGAGCCGGTCTTTGACCGCGACCATCCCATCCGCGCCACCGGCGATATGAGCACCTGGTACACCGGCAAGCCGTGCGAGAGGACGAAAAAGTCTCACATCAACTTCTGCGTGTATGACAGCACGTGGGAGGCCTCCGATGCGTATGTGCTGGACCACCATCCGGGGGTCGTGGCGTGGGTCAAGAACGACCACCTGGGCTTTGAAGTGCTGTACATCTATCGTGGCGTAGTGCGCAAATACCGACCTGATTTCCTGATCCACCTGAACACTGAGGAGATGCTGATTCTGGAGACCAAGGGGCGGGATACCGAGCAAGATCGCGTCAAACGGCGGTTTCTGGACGAGTGGGTAAACGCCGTCAACGCCCACGGCGGATTTGGCCGCTGGCGGTGGGCGGTGGCGCGGCAGCCGGGGGACATTCAGGATATTCTGGCGCGGTGTGCGGTGGGAGTATAAGGATGGGTAAGGGCGGCTAACAGCTCACTCTGCGATCCGTTCGCCAAGCAGGTGGCTATGGAGCGGGGCTCAGGACATGCCTGATGAACCATCAGCCGAACGGTAACTGCACACTTGTCTAGAAGCAGAGCGGGAGGTAGTAAGCGCCTCCCGCTTTTGCTTGTGTGCCGGGCATCGCACTGGTGGTTGACCTGCAAGGGCTTCTGCTGTATAATACGAGTAACGAGGGATTGTCCCGCGGGCTTCTGCAAAAAGCCTTTCATCAAGTAGGATATGCTTCGTGTCGGAGTTGCGTGGATGATAGATCAAGCTATTTCTCACAGCTATCAGGAAGAGACCATTGAAGCCAAAGCTCGTTGGTTTCAAGCATTGCCCCTGGCTGAGCGTATGGAACTATTGTGCCTCTTCACGGATTTGATATTGACCGTGAACCCGCATATTGTGGAGCAGAAAGATGCTCAACCGCTTGCAGGGCGTGTTCGCGTCCTTACACCGGCATAACGTCAAGTATGTTGTTATCGGCGGTATCGCGGCGGTGTTACACGGCGTGCCCCGCGTGACCTTTGATCTGGACATTCTCATTGAAGCCACACCAGAGAATGCCCAACGTCTATTGGACGCACTGCTAGAAGAAAGATTCGGCACTGCCGCGCTTACTTCTGCGCAAGGCATACTGGCCCACGAAATCACGGTTTTCAAAGATTGGGTGCGGATTGATGTACAAACGAGTACCCCCGGCTTAGTCTTCGAGACCGCGTGGCAACGCCGTGAAACGATGATGTATCAAGGACAAGAGTTCTACGTGGTATCCAAAGTGGATTTGATAGCTTCCAAACGGGCGGCGGGACGGGAACAGGATCTGGAAGACGTGCGCCTTTTGGAATTGGACAACGTAGAAGCAAAGCGGGAGGTCTAAGAAGCCCCCCGCTTTTGCTTTTCGGACTAGCCATCGTACTGGTGGTTGACCTGCAAGGGCTTCTGCTGTATAATAACGAGCAACAAGGGAAGTCCCACGGGTTTCCGCAAAAGCCTTGCTTGCGCATTACAATGTCTGCCTAGTATCCCAAATCGGGTGGCTAGGTGGACAGATGTCCACTAATTAGGCGCAACGTGAAAAGCAAATCCAGAGAGCAATAACACGTACATAAATGAGTAGGAACGGCAGATGCACATTGCTAGAACCAGTCGTATTTGTTCCTCATGCTGAGAGTGAATACCAACGGCTCGTGGCTTTACTTGACACTTTGATTGACATAGTAGGTGAGAATGAAAGTCATCCCTTAGCCTCGTTGATGGAAGTGATTGGCGTGCTGATTGAAAAGTATGAGGACGAACATGTTCCAGAACTGACAGAGATATAGCGATTAAGAAGTTCCTGATCATGCCTACCCTGCCCCGTTGTGGCAAGTTTGCTAGACGGACGAGATTCTTGCATAATAAACCTTCTGAAAGGGGAAAGGATATGCCCACTATTCAAATTACAATGGAGTTACCTTCTGATGAACTATTGAAAGCTGTTGAGCAGTTGAGTTTACCGGACCTGGAACAGTTTGCCCAACAAATCGTTAGGCTCCTGGCGCGACGGCGGGCTCCCGTCCTGCCCCGTAGAGAGGCTGAACTTTTGCTCAAAATCAATCAGAGTGCATTTCCGGTTAACCTTCAAGCACGGTGTGACGCATTAGTGGCCAAACGCCAGGAAGAAACCCTTACGCCTGGTGAGCGTGAGGAGTTGATGCACCTGACAGACCAGCTTGGTGAGCTAAATGTGCAGCGTCTTGAGTACCTGGCTGAGTTGGCCCGCCTGCGCCAGACTTCGCTGCCCGCCTTAATGGAAGACTTGGGGATACAGGTGCCGGCCGTTGTCTAGCAAACGTGTTACCGCCCAACAGAAACGCATCGTTATCAGTCGAGCGCGGCTGCTGTGAATATTGCCATAGCCAGCTACGCTTCACGAACCAACCATTTTCCATTGAGCATATCATTCCCCAAAGTCAAGGTGGACAAACTACGCTGGATAATCTGGCACTGTCTTGTCAAAGTTGCAACAACCACAAATATACCAAAACGGAGGGGATGGACCCAGGCAGTGGGCGAATTGTTCCCCTTTACCATCCCCGTCGTCAGCAATGGGCTGAGCATTTTGCGTGGAACGATGACTGCACGCTCATTATTGGGATGACACCAACAGGCCGTGCTACCGTTGAGACACTACACTTAAACAAGGCGGGGTTAGTCAATCTACGGCGAATACTGTATGCGGTGGGTGAACACCCCCCGCCCGATCTTGCTGAACTTGACAAGCCAAAGGATAAGTTCTGATGAAAGCAGAGATCGCTATTCCCCGTCCGATCTCGGAAGCGGCTGAGCAACTCGCGCAAACGCTCGGTATGTCGCTCAGTGAGCTCTATACGGCTGCGGTGGCTGCTTACGTGACTGCACACCAGCGCAGCGAGATCACGGAGACGCTCAACCGAGTGTATGCTACTGAGCCCTCGGCTATGGACCCAGCTTGGGTACACATCCAACTGGCTTCTGTGGGGGAAACGTGGTGATTCGGCGCGGGGAGATCTGGTGGGCCACGCTGCCTGAGCCAGTGGGTTCAGAGCCAGGGTATCGCCGGCCTGTTCTTGTGGTGCAATCGGATGATTTCAATCCCGATCCTTTCAGGTCCAATTCTGGCCTCGCTGAAAAGGGGCTAAAACCAAAGCGGGAGGTCTAAGACACCCCCCGCTCTTGCTTTTCGGGCTGGGCATCATACTGGTGGTTGACTTGCAAGGGTTTCCACTGTCATCTGCCTGGCGGTGACCACTTATGCCTGGTGGCGGCGCTGGCCCCGCTGGTCAGCCCCCTGGCTGGGATACGCCCTGGTAGTGATCCTCTTCTTTTTCGAAGTGACCCTCACTGGCCCACTGCGCACCGCGGCTTTCCTCGTCTGGCTGATCGGCTGCGCCGTCGTCTTCTTCTGGCTGGCCGGCCACGATTGGCCCACCGCCTGCCTGGCCGCCTTTTCCTGGGTGCCGATGCTTTGGTCGCTGTTGGCACTGGATGAGGTCCACTCACGAGTGGATGATCTCGGCAAGGCAACTCTACCCGCAGTGTGGCAATCTGGGTTCAGATCGGGCACTGGGGGTATGCCACAAGTCCCCGATCCTGGCAAGCGTGTTACAAGTGCGCCTCGGGATTTCGAGGTAGTTCTTGGCGTGAACTAATACGCAGGTTTGACTTTTATCCTCCTTTATGCTATCATATATCCAGATTTGAGAGAGGGGTGGAGATGGCTAATAAGCTGCGAGACGAGGCTATCGAACTCAGTTTCTTTGGGCATGAGGATTACTTTGCCTACTATTACGCCTATGCCAAGGCATCAGGCAAGCTGCTCCATGCCCGGAAGACGCCACATCATTAAATCGTAACGATTCATAAATAGCATTTGGAAAGCGTGGAGCAGACAGCCCCACGCTTTTTTGATTATCTGGGGGGTAAAGATGTATTGCCGAGGCATTCGCGGAGCAACCACCGCAGAAAAGAATACGGCCGAGGCCATTCTGACCGCCACCAGGGAGCTCCTGGAGCTCATCGTCGAGGCCAACGACTTGAAGGTGGAAGACGTAGCCAGCGCCATCTTCACCACCACGCCCGACCTGACGGCTGCCTTCCCGGCCCAAGCGGCGCGGGAACTGGGCTGGCGCGATGTGGCCCTCCTCGATGCCCAGGAGATTCCCGTACCGGGCAGCTTGGAGAGGTGCATCCGGGTTCTCATTCACTGGAACACGGACAAGCGGCAGGATGAAGTCGTACACGTGTACATCAAGGGAGCGAAAGCGTTGCGACCTGATATTTCAAATCATCGGTAGATGGGAAAACTCGCTAGAGCGCGGACGCAGGTCCGCAGGCTTGCGCCTGCGCTCCAGATCCCAATTGGGATAGGAGGTCATCATGATCATCATCATGAAAATGGGGGCCGGAGAGGAGGAGATACGGGGAGTAGTGGGTCAGATAGAGGAAATGGGGTTTCGGGCCCACCTCTCCCGTGGCGAGGAGCGGACCATCATCGGCGTCATCGGCGATGAGCGGCCTGTCAGCCCTCACGTCTTCGAACTGATGGAGGGAGTGGAGAGGACGGTGCCCATCCTCCAGCCCTTCAAGCTGGCCAGCCGTGACTTCAAGCCCGAGGACACCGTCATCCCCATCAACGGGATGCAGATCGGCTCACGGGAAGTGACAGTCATGGCCGGGCCCTGTGCCGTGGAGAGCCGAGAGCAACTGTTAGAGACGGCTTGGGCGGTCAAGGAGACGGGTGTCCGAATTCTGCGCGGCGGAGCCTTCAAACCGCGCACCTCCCCCTATAGCTTCCAGGGCCTGGGGAAGGAGGGCTTAGAGATCCTGGCCGAGGTCAAGGAGGAGACTGGGCTGGCTGTCGTCACGGAGGTCATGACCCCCGAAGACGTGCCCCTGGTGGCCCGCTATGCCGACATCCTCCAGGTCGGGGCCCGAAACATGCAGAACTTCAGCCTCCTGAACGCCGTGGGCGAGTCGAAGATGCCCGTCCTCCTCAAGCGAGGGATGATGTCCACTCTGGAGGAACTTCTCATGGCGGCTGAACACATCCTCTCCCACGACAACTACCGGGTCATGCTCTGCGAACGGGGCATCCGCACCTTCGAAAAGTATACCCGCAACACCCTGGACATCAACGCCGTACCCGTCCTTAAGGGACTGACCCACTTGCCGGTCATCGTTGATCCCAGCCACGGTACTGGCAGATGGGAGTTGGTGGGGCCCGTAGCCAGAGCTGCTGTGGCCGCCGGCGCCGATGGATTGCTTATCGAAGTGCATCCCCATCCCCAGCAAGCCCTCTCCGACGGAGCCCAATCGCTAAAACCAGAGAGGTTTGCCCAGTTAGTGAGAGAGCTGCGGAGAGTGGCAGAAGCAGTGGACCGCAAACTTTAAACTTCAAACTTCAAACCTTAAACTGTGGCCTTCTTTGGAGGTTGGAAGTTGGAGGTTAACGTGGTGTGTTTGAAAGATGCGCAGGTAACAATCGTCGGGCTGGGCCTGATGGGTGGGTCTCTGGCCGGGGCCTTGAAGAAGCGAGGTTCCTGTCGAGAGGTATGGGGGGTGGCCCGACGAGAGGAAACCATCGAGAAAGCCATGAGGCGCGGTTTCATCAATGTGGGCACCTGTGACCTGGCCGAGGGGGTGGAGCAAGCCGACCTGATCGTGCTGGCCACTCCAGTGCGGACCAACTTGGAGCTTATACCTCAGGTGGGGTCCCTTGCTTCCGCTGGCTGTTTGCTGATGGATTTGGGCAGCACCAAGGCCAGGATTGTCGAAGCCATGAAAGCGTTGCCATCCTACCTTCAAGCCGTCGGCGGCCACCCCATGTGTGGCAAGGAGGCGTCGGGGATCGAAGCTGCAGAGGCTGACCTCTACGAGGGGGCGACCTTTGTGCTTACTCCCCTTCGACAGGGCTCAGGGCAAGCCCTGCGGCGGACCAGTTCGGAAGCGCTAATGCTAGCCCAAGAGCTAGTCGAGGCCATAGGTGCGCAGCCTTTGTTGATGGACGCCGAGCGCCACGACCGCCTGGTGGCCGCTGTCAGCCACCTTCCCTATCTCCTGTCGGTGGGTCTGGTGGCTGCCGCTGAGGAGGTAGCAGCGGAGGACGAGCTGGTCTGGGGACTGACCGCCAGCGGCTTTCGCGACACCTCGCGCCTGGCAGCCAGCGACGTTACCATGATGCTGGACATCCTGCTCACTAACCGCCAGGCGGTGGGAGAGACGTTGTCCCGCTTCGCCCGTCAACTCGACGCTATCGCCCACCTGCTAGAGACGGACGACGTTCAAACTTTAAAGGTCAAACTTCAAACTTCAAAGTTCAGAGTTCAAGGTTTAAAGTTTAAAGTTTAGGGTTTGAAGTTCTATGAGGCTGACTGTTGAACAAGCTAGAGGTCTGAGTGGTCGGGTCAAAGTCCCGGGCGACAAATCCATTTCCCATCGCGCTCTGCTGCTGGGTGCGATAGCCGAGGGCACGACCAGGATCCGGAATTTCCTGCCAGCGGCAGATTGCCTGGCTACCTTAGCTTGTGTGCAAGCGCTAGGTGTCGAGGTAGATAGACTATCCGAGACGGAGTTGATCGTGCACGGGCAGGGCTTGCATGGTTTGACGGAGCCGAAAGATATCCTGGACTGTGCTGGTTCGGGTACGACCATGCGTTTGTTGGCGGGGATTCTGGCTGGCCAGCCCTTCTACAGCGTGCTGACGGGAAACGAGCAACTCCGCCGACGGCCCATGGGCCGCATCGTCGAGCCTCTGAGACGGATGGGGGCAACTGTGTTAGGTCGCGACGATGGCCGCCTGCCTCCCTTGACCATACTGGGCGGAAATCTGCACGGCATCGAGTACAGGCTGCCCGTAGCCAGCGCTCAGGTGAAGTCAGCCATTTTACTGGCAGGCCTCTACGCCGATGGCCCAACGGTGATCCACGAGCCAGGCCCCGCCCGCGACCACACCGAGCGGATGCTGGCCGCAATGGGCGCAAGTATTGAAGTTCAAAGTTCAAAGTTCAAAGTTCAAAGTTCCACGATAACTCTACGTGGAGGCGTAGGGTTGTCATCTCTGAACGTTGTTGTGCCAGGGGATATCTCCTCAGCAGCTTACTTCATCGCTGCCGCTTGCCTCATCCCTCCCCATGGGGGGGGAAAAGAGGAGGGGGAAGTCGTTGTCGAAGGCGTCGGTGTTAACCCCACCCGCACGGGCCTCTTGGACGCGCTGAGGGAGATGGGAGCGGACATCCTGATAGAGAATCAGCAGGAGGTCAGCGGCGAGCCAGTAGCCGACGCCGTTGTGCGGGCAGGGCGCGGGGTCTCGGCCCTAAGGGGCATAGAGGTGAGGGGTGATCAGGTGCCCAGGATGATTGATGAATTCCCCATCTTGGCTGTGGTTGCCAGCCAGGCGGAGGGGGAGACGATAGTGCGCGACGCAGCGGAACTCAGAGTCAAGGAGACCGACCGCATCGCGGCCATGGTAGCTGAGCTGAGGAAGCTTGGGGCATGTATCAAGGAGAGGGATGACGGCTTCGTGGTGGAAGGACCGACGACACTAGTGGGAACCCAGGTCAACAGTCACGGCGATCACCGCCTGGCCATGTCCCTGGCCATAGCTGGCCTAGTAGCCGAAGGGGAAACAACAATCGAGGGAGCGGAATGTATCGCAGATTCATTCCCAGGCTTCGAGGAGATCTTGAGAGCCTTAATGAGCTGAAGGAGAGCGAGCCATGCCACTGGACATCAATGGCCAGACGAAGCTCGTAGGATTGATAGGTTATCCAATCGAGCACAGCCTCTCGCCAGCCATGCACAATAGCGCCTTTGCCGCGCTCAACCTGAACTGGTGCTACCTGCCCTTGCCTGTGCATCCTGAGCAGTTGGGGGAAGCGGTTGCTGGCCTGCGGGCTCTGAACTTCGTGGGGGCCAATGTTACTGTACCTCACAAAGAGGCGGTGATATCCTATCTCGACGAAGTCACACCGGAGGCGCAAGCTATCGGGGCAGTCAATACCATCGTGGTGCGTGAGGGGCAGGGCATCGGGTACAACAGCGACTGGCAAGGCTTCCTGACTGCCTTAAGCGAGGTTGGCTTCGATCCTCAGGGCAAGCGGGCTGTGGTTCTGGGGGCTGGTGGCGCTGCCAGGGCCGTAGTCTACGCCCTGGCCCAGGGCGGGGCGCAGGTGACTGCTCTGAATCGCACTCCATCCCGTGCTCACGCCCTGGTTCAAGATTTCTCCCCCTTGTTTCCCTCTCTTTCCCTCCTCTCCCTCCCTCTCACACTACAAATATTGAAAGAGCGGGCAACTGAATCCCACTTATTGGTCAATGCCACGCCTGTCGGCATGTGGCCTGAAGTAGACAAATCCCCCTGGCCGGAAGACCTGGCCTTCCCCGGCCATCTGACCGTCTTCGACCTGGTATACAATCCTCGCCAGACCAAGCTTCTGCGGCAGGCTAGAGAAGCAGGAGCGAAAGGCATCGGCGGTTTGGGGATGCTGGTCCACCAGGGAGCTGCGGCTTTCGAACTGTGGACGGGGGAGAAAGCACCTGTCGAGACGATGTACGAGGCTGCTAGCAAAACTTGGCATAGTTCAGAATCGCAGGAAACGTCCTTGACACTTTTAGGCTTGCTGCTGCAAAGATTCTGCGTGAAACGTGATCCGTGATGCGTGAGCAAGCCGTTTTCACGCATCACGTTTTACGCATCACGTAGGCTGCTTGCTCAAACAGGTCTCTTTGTCTCATGAATTATGCCTAAGACTCTGAGGAGGTAAGCGATGGCGTTGCGTTTTTTGACCGCTGGCGAGTCTCATGGGCCTTGTCTCACAGCCATCATCGAGGGAATGCCGGCTGGGCTTCATCTAAGCGAAGAAGAGATCAACGTTGATCTACGCCGCCGCCAGGGGGGCTATGGACGCGGTCAGCGCATGAAGATCGAGCGTGACCAGGTCGAGATTCTTAGCGGAGTATCCAAGGGCCTGACCATCGGTACGCCTATCGCCTTACGCATCGAGAACAAGGACTGGGCCAACTGGAAGGACAGGGATATCCCGCCTTGGACGGTACCTCGGCCAGGCCATGCCGATCTGGCGGGGGCCATCAAGTACAACCTAGGCGATCTGCGGTTGGTAGCTGAGCGAGCCAGTGCTCGTGAGACAGCAGCTCGGGTGGCAGTGGGGGCAGTGGCTAAGCAGTTGCTTTCCGAGTTCAGCATCTCCGTTGGCAGCTACGTGACCGAAATCGGTGGCGTGGTGGCGGAGATCCCGCCCTCCCCCAGCCCCCCCCAACTTTTGGGGGGGAGCGAGAGGGGCGAACTCTGGGAGAGGGCAGAAGCCTCCGACGTTCGCTGTCCCGATCCCGTCGCCGCAGAGGCCATGCGTCAGCGCATTGACGAGGCCAAGACAGGGGGGGACTCCCTGGGCGGCGTTTTCGTTGTCGTTGCCACCGGCGTGCCTGTCGGCCTGGGTAGCCACGTCCAATGGGACCGTCGCCTGGACGCTCGCCTGGCTGGCGCGGTGATGAGCATTCCGGCCATCAAAGGGTTGGAGATCGGGCCGGCTTTCGAGAATGCTCGTAGGTTGGGAACAGAGGTGCACGATGAAATCTTCGTAACGAGTAACGAGGAACGAGAAATGAGAGATGAGGAAACTCGTTACTCGTTACTCGTTACTCGTCACTCCAATAGGGCTGGCGGCATTGAGGGTGGGATGAGCAACGGGCAGCCCATCGTGGTGCGGGCAGCCATGAAACCTATCCCTACTACCGTGACACCTCTGCGTTCGGTGGACCTGGCCACAGGAGAGCCGGCCACTACTCAGTATCAGCGCTCTGATGTCTGTGCCGTGCCTGCTGCTTCGATAGTCGGCGAGGCCATGGTCGCCTGGGTGATCGCCGACGCATTGATGGAGAAGCTCGGGGGAGATAGCATCGAGGAGATGAAGTCGAGGTGGAAGTGAACAGGGGTGCAAACATCGTTATCACCGGCTTCATGGGCACCGGTAAATCGAAGGTGGGGTTGGAATTGGCCCGGCGGTTGGGCCGGGAGTTTGTGGATATGGACCCCCTCATCGAGGAGCGGGTGGGTATGGCTATCCCTGAGATCTTCGCTCAACAGGGCGAGGGGTTCTTTCGCCAACAGGAGCGACAGCTTTGCCAGGAGTTGGCCACAAGGCACGGGCTAGTCATCGCCACTGGTGGCAGAGCGCTGATCCCTGAGGAGAGCCGCCAGGCCTTGGGCACGAGCGGGTTGCTCGTATGCCTGACCTGCGATGTTGGGGAAATCTTGCGGCGTCTGGCCCAGGTAGAAGACAGGCCGCTCCTGGACGCGGCTGATCGGAGAGAGCGCATCGAGTCCCTGCTGGCCCAGCGGCGCGAAGCCTATAGCCGCATCCCTCACCAGATTGACACCACAGGCTTGACGGTGGAGGAGGTAGCAGAGAGAGTGATCAGGTTGTTAGGTGATTGGGGTGAGGCGACTGTAGAAAAGATAGCGGTGCGGACGCCAACGGGAAGTTACAGGATCCATTTGGGCGAGGGGCTTCTGGCGCGGGTTGGTGAGTTGGTGCGCGAGCAGGGACTGCGGGGTAGAGTGGCCCTGGTCACCAATCCAACGGTCGGCGATCTTTACGCCCGTACCGTTATCGGAAGCTTGCAGAAAGCGGGCTTCGAGCCAGCCATCTGCCAGGTGCCTGATGGAGAGGCCTACAAGACCCTGGACACCGTCGGCTCCCTGTACGATCAGTTCATCAAAGGTGGGCTGGATCGAAGCGGTGCGGTGCTGGCCCTGGGCGGTGGCGTGATCGGCGATATGGCAGGCTTCGCGGCAGCCACCTACATGCGAGGGGTGCCCCTGGTACAGTTGCCCACCACCCTCCTGGCCATGGTGGATGCCAGCATTGGGGGCAAGGTGGCCGTAGATCACCCCAGGGGGAAAAATCTCATTGGCGCTTTCAAACAGCCAGAGATGGTTTTGATTGATTCTCTCGCTCTGACCACCCTGGACGAAGCAGAGATGCGATCCGGGTGGGCCGAGGTGATCAAGGCAGGGGTGATCGGTTCGCCCAGCCTTTTTGAGCGCTTAGAGGAGAGAGGCGACGAACCCTCACTCCATGTCATCACCGAGGCCATCCGAGTTAAGGTAGCCATCGTGGAGGAGGACCCTTACGAGAGAGGACAGCGAGCTGTGCTCAACCTGGGCCACACCTTTGGCCACGCCTTGGAGGTGCTCAGCGGCTTCACCCTCCGCCACGGTGAGGCGGTGAGCATCGGCATGGTGGCTGCGGCCAGGACGGCCATCGTCCTGGGCCTGTGCGACGAGAAGGTTGAGGGGCGTTTAGCCCCCCTTCTCCAACGATTTGGTTTACCAACCCACTATGAAGGTTACAAGCCGAGAGAGGTTTGGGAGGCCATGGCCACCGACAAAAAGAGGCGAGGAAAGAAGCTGCGTTTTGTATTGCCCAGAGCTATTGGGCAGGTCGTGGTCACCGACGAGGTACCAGAGGCAACAGTCTTAGAAGTTTTAGAAAAGCTGAGGGAAAGATGAGCACTACAATCCTTATTATCCACGGCCCTAACCTAAACTTGTTGGGCACGCGGGAGCCAGAGGTTTACGGCTCGGTCACTCTAGAGGAGATCAACGAGCGATTGCAGGCTTACGCTGCTGACAAGGGTATCGAAGTGCGCACCTTCCAGTCGAACCACGAAGGGGCTATCATTGACACTATCCAACAAGCGGTTGGCTGGGCCGATGGTTTGGTTATCAACCCTGGTGCTTATACCCATTATAGCTATGCCATTCGCGATGCTATCGCGGCTGTTGGCTTGCCTACCGTTGAAGTCCACCTCTCCAACATCCAGGCTCGCGAGGATTTTCGGCATCTCTCCGTCATCGCCCCCGTATGCCTCGGCCAGATAGCGGGCTTCGGCTGGCAAAGCTACGTCTTGGGATTAGAAGCCTTGCTGATGAGGCTGGCCTAAGTTGACACCTCTTGGCTAAAATGGTATAATATGCGTTGTTTGGCCCCAGAGTCTTGACATCGTGTTCTGGCATCAAGTTTGGAGGGAATGGGGATTCTATGAGGCGATTGGTTTCTCGGACTGTTGGATTAGCACTGGCGTTGACTGTGGTGCTGATAGCAGGGCTAGCGGCGAAGGGTGCGAGTTCTCTTGCAGCTCAGCAAGGCATGATCACGAATCTTCACATGAGTGACTCATGCGACGGCACCAATATGATCCTCTTCCCGGTTGACACGGAGACCGTATACGTGGTCTTCGATTACTCTGATATGCAAGGGGAAGAGTGGCGAATCGCGGTCAGGGACACCGGCGGTGTCGCTTTATATGACGAAACCCATTCGTACACAGGGTCGGGCACTAAGTGCATTACCATAACTCACACCTCTGGGCCTATTCCTTCCGGTGCTTTTCAGACGCAGATACATTCTGGGCTTTTTCCTGTCAAGACTCTATTGTGGTACGTGCGTCCAGGTGGGCCAGGCGAAATCACGAATCTTCGCATGAGCATTGCGCCTGATGGGCCATCAGAGACAGTGTTCATTGAAGGCATTCGGACTCGGACCGTTTGGGCGATTTTCGATTATGCTGGCATGGTAGGAAATGTAGTAGGGATCGATGTTCGGAAAGAAGATGGTGGTTATGCGGATGTTATCAGCACGGGGGCTTCTCTTACTGGCTCAGGGACGAAGGCCATCAGCATAACCCACTACCTAATGACTGGTTTTCCCGTAGACAAGTATAGAACTCTCGTCGTGAAGGACGGGTCTGTTGACGGTATTGTAAGTTGGTCAGTTATTTCGGCAAGTCCAGCCACTGAGGAGGCAACTTCCACGCCTACGCCCATTCCAGCAACGGCTACGGCGACACCAGTGACTCTCACCCCTACATCCATTCCAGCAACGACTACGGCGACACCGATGCCTCCTACACCGACACCAGGGCCAGCAAACCCCTATCCGGTGCTGCCTACGCCTACTCCAACGTCGGCGTCACCTACGCCAACACTAGCGCCGGGGCAGCCGACGCCAACTCCAGTGCCTCCGACGCCGACACTTACACCGGAGCAGCCATATCCAACCCCGATGCCGCCTACACCAACACTGGCACCGGAACAGCCGACACTGACACCGACTCCAGCGCTGCCGACGGCCACAGAGGTATCACTAACGCCAACCTTGGCCACAGCTCTGCCTACAACCACCCTAATGCCAGCTACAGCCGCGGTGACGTCACCATCTATCACTCCGGCAACAGTATTGCCAACACCGACAACCGCACTGATGCCAATGTTTACCCCCGTACCCACTGCCACTTCAGGCACCACGGAGGGTACAAGACCTTTTTGGGTTATCGCAGGTTATGTTTTTGTAGCAGTGGTATTGGTCCTCTTGGCTTTGTTGCTTTGGCAGAGACGGTCTTCTTGATTCTCCCAAAGATTATCTTGTGAAAGGAGTGTTAACCAATGAAACGCCTTGTTCCTATCGCTATAGCTTTATCCTTGACCATCTTGTTAGTCAGTATCGCTATGGCCCAGAGCCTGGCTAACATCCATCTGAGCGATGCTCCCGATGGGCAGGCCATGACCCAGTTTCCCTCAGGTATAGCCGTCGTCTATGCTATCTTCGATTACGCTGATATGGCTGGGGAACAGATAAAAGTAAGGGTCTATGACAATTTCGGCAGCATTCTCTTCGAGCAGACCCAAGCCTACACCGGATCTGGGACAGAGTCCGTGGCGACTTCGCCCAAGGAGGGGGTCTTTCCCGATGGTCGGTATGTCACCAATTTTTACTATGGTGAATACGTAAGTAGGACCATAATATGGGATGTTGGCGAGCCAGTAGCAAGGCCTGTTGCCACGCCAACAACGTCGCCCGTTGCCAAGGTCTATAGCCAGGCGAAGGACTTTGCTGTCCCGGCCGCTGCAATAGTGCTGATCATACTTGTTGTCTGGGCCATTTACCGGGTGTTGACTGCTCGTTAGCTATCCTTCCCAAGGAGGAGTCTTAATGACCAGGAAAATCATTTACAGAGTACTGGGCGTTCTGGGGATTGTGGCCGTCTTCGCGGTGGGGGTATGGCTGGGCAGACTGTATTCTGCAGCCGGTGGTCCAGGAGCAGTTACCATCCAAGAGTTTGGCTCTACCGTCGTTCGCCAGATACGACAATTATGGGAGCCTTCTACCTCACCTAGTGTTCCAGATAGCGAATCTGACGTACCTCGTGTTAGCCTGGAGCAGTTGAAAGAAAAGCTGGATGCTGGGGCTGACATAGTCATCGTTGATGTGCGCAGCAAAGAAGATTTCGGTGAGGGCCACATAATAGGGGCCGTCTCAATCCCTTGGGAGGAGATAGAGGATCGTTATACTGAGCTTCCTCGGGATAAAGAGATCATCACCTATTGCGCCCGCTGTTGACCTCCTCCAGACGACGGTGCCCGTGCGGCACAGTTTCTCCAGGACAAGGGGTTCAGAGATGTTAAGGCCTTGAAGGTAGAATTCTCCCGTTGGCAGCAGGCGGGATACCCCGTCGAGAAGTAAAAATTCGACTAACAAAACCGAAAGGAGTCTCAAGAATGAAACCGAAAAGAGTAGTGTTAGTTGCCGCTGTTATTGCACTGGCGTTGACTGTGGTGCTGATAGGAGCGGTGGCCGCCAAGGTTGCGAGCTCCCTTGCAACTCAGCAAGGCACGATTACGAACCTTCACATGAGCGACTCGTGCGATGGTCCCGATATGATCCTATTCCCTACTGACACGCAGACTGTATACGTGGTCTTTGACTACTCTGATATGCAAGGGGAAGAGTGGCGAATCGCCGTCACCGACGATGTCACCTTATACGACACAAGCCATTCGTACACAGGGTCGGCCACTGAGTGCATAACTGTAACCCATACCTCCGGCCCGATTCCTCCCGACACTTATCGAACGGGGATATACGCTGGCCTGTATCCCAGCAAGATCAAGCTGTGGCATGTGCGCGCAGATACACCTGGTCAAATCACGAATCTATATATGAGCGACTCGCCCGATGGACAACCCATGACCGAATTCCCTCCCGGCACCCAAACTGTCTATGCGGTGTTCGACTATGAAAATCTCCCGGAGGAAGACGAGATAGGGGTATGTGTCAGGGAGGTTACAGAATTGGAGACGGGATGCATAATCGACCGGAGCGAAAACTATTCGGGATCGGGGGAAGGTTATTTCCTTATACGCCACCCACATTTGGGGGAGGCCTTCCCTGCTGGTGTATACAGTAGTCTCATATATAAGGGGGGATATGCTGACCAAGTGGCCTATTGGCAGGTGAATTATGGAGTTTATTTGCCCTCGGTATTCAAGAACCAACATTAAAGATGTTCAATGATGTAACTTGGTGAGCTGTCATCGCCAGTAGTGAATGTGGTAGCTCAGGTGGATAAAGCTTATGTGAGGGGAGTAGGGAGTCTACTCCCCTTCGTACAATCTGGTCATATAAGCTTAAACGGACGCAAATACTGGCTTCTTGACATGAATACTGGATAAGGGACACGACTAACGGGTTGTTGACACAAATGGTATCTTGTGGTATCATTTATGTGTGGATAAAGAACCAGTAGAGAAGCTTCTAGTAGATAGCTGGCGCGAGGGGGAAGAACTGATGAAGGGCGCATCAATGATTAAAAGCACTTTGCATTTTCTCCTGGTTGTCCTTTTCCTCCTTCTCCCCTGTTTTTCTTTCGCCGAAGAGCCTATACCGACGACCACTGACCCGGCCTGTGGCGCGATGGAGTTCGAGGCAGGTGAGATCATTGTCAAATTCAGAGAGGGCGTTCCGCAAGCCAGTGTCCAGTCTTTGCTCCTCTCTGAGGATGTGGAGGTATTGGACGAGATGGAAAACCTCGGCCTCATGCTGCTCTCCGTGCCCAAGGGCCAGGAGCTAGAGAAGATAGAGGAGCTAAAGCGCAACCCTCTGGTGGAGTACGCCGAGCCAAATTACGCTGTTCAGGTTGCAAATACTATCGCGGTCGAGCCCCATTACAGTCTCCGTGCCCCAGATGTCATTCCCAATGATCCAAGTTACCCTTCTCAGTGGAACCTCGTGAATATTGAAGCCCCCGCCGCTTGGGACATCACCACTGGCAGCGATAGAGTGATTATTGCTTTTGTTGACTCGGGCGTTGATCTTGATCACCCCGAGCTAAAGGACAAGATATGGACGAACCCGGGCGAGATACCGGGCAATGGGATAGATGACGATGGGAATGGCTATGTAGACGATGTGCATGGCTGGGATTTTGTCAATTGGCGCGGCGAACCCCAGGACGACTACTGGCATGGTACTTTTGTGAGCAGCATCGCTGCGGCCGTGACAAACAACAGCAATGGGATAGCAGGAGTATCCTGGGGAGCTGAGATCATGCCCATCAAAGTTATAGATAACCAAGGTCGCTCGTACCATTGGCACACAGCGGGCGGGATCGAATATGCCGCTAATAACAGGGCAAAGATCATAAACCTAAGCTGGACACTTACCAGCTCCGACTATCCCCAGCCGTTGCAGGCTGCAGTGAATTATGCTTACTCCAAGGGCGCTCTTGTTGTTGCTGCCGCAGGGGATAGTTTCACTAGGACCATAGAATATCCAGCAGCTCTTGATCACGTTGTTTCCGTTGCTGCCACTAACCGTGACGATGGACACTCTGATTTCTCAACTTACAATGACAAGGTAGACATCGCCGCACCTGGACGGGATATCTTGGGCCTCTGTTTAGGAGACGTCTATTGTAAATTCTCTAGCACTCATTCGGCCGCTCCCCACGTATCGGGATTGGCAGCACTGATCTGGTCGGTTAACCCTACTTTGACTAACGACGAGGTAGAAAACATCATCGAGTCCACCGCTGTTGACCTGGGCGAGTCCGGCTGGGATGAAAAGTTCGGCCACGGACGCATTGATGCCAGAGCCGCTGTGATGGCAACGACCCACTATCTTGAAATAGAACCCGATGATGGCCTTTACTTCCTCGTCTGTGATGATTGTGATCCCCCGTCGCGGAAGATCACCAATCCTAATACAAGCTGTTCCACGTGGAGCGCCACAGCGAAAGCTTCCTGGCTTTCCATCAGCCCCTGTGAGGGCTACACGCCATCTTCAGTAACGGTCTCCATAGATAAAGACAGTTTGCCAGGTTACGGCCTTTATACCGCGCCCATCACCGCTACCAGTACAATGACCAGTTACGTGAACAACCCGCAAACGATAGCGGTAACCGTTATCTATCCCTCGCAGTGCTGGAGAAACTACCTGCCTTTGCTGTTCAAGGAATCATAGTTCCTATTTAGCTCTTTCAGAGGGTGTGGATTCTGAGCGATTCGGCCAGTCGTTGACGTTTTGCAAAGGAGTTGGTATGCAAACGAGTCATCCGACGTGTGATGCCGGAAGCTGCCTAAGTATAAAAGAGCTAGGGGCGGACATCGTATCCATAGTTTATCAGCGCACGCCAACCCTGGCGCCACTTATGAGCGCCTGGCGTTGGCGTCTTGTTTTGAATGGGCTGGCTTGGGAGTTACTCTGAAAGGGGGAATGCTCCGATGACAACAAAACTGGCGAAGATCGTGCTGAGTATAGTTGTTGGCATGCTTGGCTTGGTACTGGTGATGGTGGTCCTTGCTGGTGCGGGGCCTGCGGTTGCCATGGAAGATGTGGAGCAAGATGGAGGCAGCGCTCTGGTTGCTGGCCCCCCACATGTAGTGGAAGTGGATGCCTCTCCGACTGAAATCCGGGCCGATGGCGACTCCAATTCGACTATCACGGGTACGGTGAAGGATTCGGACGGCTTGGGGGTGCCCGGGGCTTTTATCGCTTTCACCACTACCCTGGGCACGATTGACCAATATTGCTACGTTGAGGCGGAAGACGCTTCGGTGAATAAGTCGCCCGGCGATTGGACTATTGAGGGCTACCCTGGGGCTAGCGGAGGGCAGTATGCCAGGACGTGTGGCACAACGCACCCGAACGCCAATTTGAGCTGGACCTTCATGGCAACCGCGATTTCCATGTTATATGTTAAAGATGCCGATGGCGGTGTTGCTGAGGTCCAGATAGATGGCAGTATGGCCATCACTGTGGACATGTACGCTGGCACTAAAGTGGCGGCGGAGAGGGTGATAACTGCTGGTTTGGGTTCTGGGTCGCATATTATAACCGTGAAATATCTAACTCGATCCCCAGTTGGATTGGGAACCTGCATTCGGGTCGATGCCTTCCGCTGCGGGGCCACGACTGATGCGAATGGCCAAGGCACGGCTACCCTGACCTCGACTCTTTTGTCATGCGGATCGGAAGACGCTACGGTGACCGCTCTTAGCGGTGACCCCTCTATTCCCTACATGATAACTGGCACGAAGTTGGTTAAGATGACGGCGAGTTTTCCTAACAGCGTGACGGTCACAGCCAATCCCAATCAGATTGCGGCAGATAGGACTTCTACCTCCACCCTTGAAGCTACAGTAAGGGATCAGTTTGGCGAATATGTGCCCAATTGTACCATGGTTAGCTTCATCGTGACCGATGAGAACAGTGCCTGGATCACCCTTCCATACGAGCTGGTGGAGGGTGAAGACCCTGAGGTGATCAAATCGAGCTCGTGGAGCACGGGCACCAATCCCCTCTATCACGGTGGAGAAGTCATCTCTAGCACCACTGCCGGAGCTACCGCCAGTTGGAACTTCACAGGGACGGCGGTTTCCCTGATGTATCCAAAGTTGTCTGATGCCGGTGTCGCCACTGTCACCGTTGATAGCGGCTTGCCCATCACCATTGACATGTACACCTCGTCGCCACAATATCAAGTTGAGCATGTTATCACCCACGCCTTAAAGTCCGGACCACACGTCATAACGGTGACGGTAGCTGGGTACACTGTGACCGGGGGCACGGATAAGCGCGTCTACGTAGACGCCTTCCGCTCTGGTGTGAGTACCTCAGGAGGGAAGGCCACGGCTGTGCTGACTTCGGGGACGCAGGCAGGGGTAGTGATAGTTGAGGCCACGGGTGTGGGAAGGCCGTGCTGTGAAACCGCCAGGGTGGTGACAGATAGAGTGCCCATCACCCTCACGTCTGGCAATCCGTACACCTTGACCATCACGCCTAGTAACGTCTCCATCACCTGCTGTGTCACCAGCACCCTCCAGTTCACGGTGACGGACCGATATAATAACCAGGTAGGGCTGGTGGTTCCTAGAACTCTGACGGTAGATTTCACCAGCAAGCCATCCGGTATCTTTACGCCTACCAGCGTTGTGGTCACAAATGGTGCTGGGAGTGTGATATTCCATGGCTGGGTTTCGGGAACAGGGACTATCACCGGCACGGTCCGCGGATACAGTGTTACTGACACGTCTAACCTAACCGTCACCACGGCTTCTTGCTATACCCTGACGATTAATGCCAACCCGACACGGATCTACGTTACCGATACGAACACCTCTCTACTGACTAACTTCCGCTACACCTCGACTATAACCGCTGAGGTGAAAGATAAGTGCGGCAATCCTGTGCAGGATGGCACGATGGTGACCTTAACCACCAGCTTGGGCGACCTGAGTAGCAAGACGGTCACTAAGACCACCATCAGTGGCCGAGTCACGGCGACGCTTACTTCGGAGCAGTTGCCGGCAGGGGTGCCGACGCAGACGGCTTATATCACCGTCACTGGTGCTAGCTGTCCTGTATCGGGCACAACCAGTGTTACCTTCGGGCGGCATGTTTATACCCTGACAGTCACAGCCAATCCCGATAAGATAAAGGTTAGCGGATATACTTCTACCCTCACCGCCGATGTGGATGACGGTTTCGGTGATCCTGCGCCCAATGGTGTCATGGTGGGCTTCACTATCACTCCTACGATCAGAGCCTCGGTTCCATACGAGTATGTGGAAGCGGAAAATGGGGCCAAAGTGACAGCGCCAGGATGGTCGGTGGCTACCGCTGGTGGGGTTACTTACATCCATACAGATACTGTAGGTGCCTGGGCGTCTTGGAACTTCACAGGAACGGCGGTCTCCTTCGTTTATCACCAGGATCCCACCAGAGGTGCGGTCACTGTTACTATCAATAACCCTGCATATACCAGAACCATAGACATGTCAGGGCCTGATGCCTGGATTGAGAGGGTAATCACCACTGGTTTGAGTTTTGCCTCCCGGAAAGTAACCGTAACGGTAAAGACTGCACCAGGAGGCAGTGATACCGAACTTGATGCTTTCCGCTCTGGTACGACTACCTCAGGCGGCGGGGCCACGGCCACGGCGACCTCTGGGACGCAGCCGGGGGTGGCGACGATTAAGGCTGCGGCTATAGGGAGTACGGTTACAAATACAGGGCTCATCACCATTACGGCCGGTGATCCGTACACCTTGACCATTACGCCTACCGATGTCTCCATCACCTGCTGTGTCACCAGCACTCTTCAGTTCACAGTGACCGATCAGTATAGCAACGTAGTGGGAACTGTGGTTCCTACGGCAGTGACGGTGAACTTTACCAGCACGCTATACGGTGTTTTTACACCCACTACCTCTGTTGTTGTCACCAATGGTGTTGGTAGTGTGATATTCCATGGCTACGAGGCGGGAACCGGGATTATCGAGGGGCGTGTCGCCGGGGTTTATCCTCGAGGCACTGACACCTCAAACCTCACTGTCTCGGCAGGCTCTCCCGCTCTACTAACCGTCACCCGCGCACCTACCACCATCTTGGCTGATGGGTTGGCCACCGCTATCATTACGGCTACGGTGAAGGACTCCTGCGAGAACCCCGTCTGCAACAGGATAGTTACATTTACCACAGATCTCGGCAGCTTCGAACCTCCCCCCACTACGACGCTCAGCATCACCAAGACCACGAACTGTAATGGTATAGCTACGGCGCCGCTGAGATCGGGATGCTCATCACGCAGAGCGAATGTCACGGTGACGGTAGATTCTCTGACAGGAACCACTTACGTGGACATGGTAGGCGTTGCCTGGGATGTGCAACTGGTAGCTAACCCCACCAGTATCCAGGTAGGTGGATACACATCCAATCTCACCGCTACAGTTAATGATCAGTTTGGACACTTCGTAGTTGATGGGACGGCGGTGACCTTTACTACAAACTTAGGTAGTGTCGGCAGTACTACCATCACCAAAACCACCATTAGCGGGATAGCTAAGGCCGTTTTGACCTCGTCGAACACCCCAGGTACGGCAACCATCACGGCCACAGCCGGTTCCGGGGTTGACACGGCCACTGGCACGGTCACTGTGACCTTCACAGTCGGTCCGCCCTATACTGTGACATTAGTAGCTTATCCGATGACCCTTACGGTAGAGAATAGCTCGTCGCTTACGGCCACGGTGAAGGATCTGGGCAACAACAACGTGGTCAATGGAACTGTTGTGACCTTCACTACCAACCTGGGCAACGTGGGAAGCAACTGGGTTACCAAAACGACCACCAGTGGAGTGGTCACCGCCATACTGACTTCCCAAGTGGCTGGCACGGCATCGGTTACAGCTACGGCAGATTCGAAGTATGGTACGACTGAGGTGACATTCCAACCTGGCCTGCCTTACACGCTGACCTTGGCGGCCTATCCGATGATTCTAACAGTAGGGGATAGTTCGACGCTTACGGCTACAGTAAAGGATCAGTATAACAACAATGTGGCTAATGGGACGCTGGTGAGCTTCACGACAAGTTGGGGCAGTCTGGGGAGCACTACGGTTAGTAAGACCACCACCGGAGGCATAGCTACGGCGACGCTGACCTCTCAATTGCCTGGGACAGCGGCTATCACGGCTACAGCAGGTTCAATATCCGATACCGAAACCGTGGTCTTCAACGTTGGCTTACCCTCCACGGTGACCTTGGAAGCTTATCCGACAAGCATCCCCATTGCTGGTTATACCTCCACCCTTACGGCGACGGTAAAGGATAAATGCAACAACGCTGTGAGCAATGGGACACTGGTAACCTTCACCACCAGCCTGGGCAGGTTGGGGAGCGGCCCAGTCACCAAGACAACCATCAGTGGAGTAGCCACGGCTGTTTTGACTTCGGAGACCACGGCGGGTACAGCTATCGTCACGGCTACGTCTGATTCCAAGGTTGCCACAACTACAGTGAAATTCACGCCTCTCTCACCCTACACAGTGACCCTGGTGGCTTATCCGACTAATCTGACCGTGGGGGGCACCTCGATGCTCACGGCTACGGTGCAGGATCGGTACAATAACAATGTGGCCAATGGCACGGTGGTCACTTTTGAGACCAGCCTGGGGAGCTTGGGCAGCGTCACGATTACCAGGGGTACAACCAATGGTGTGGCTACAGCTACTTTGACTTCTCAGGTTCCGGGCACCGCGACTGTTACCGCCACCGCCGACTCTGTCTCTGGCACTGTGAACGTGACTTTCAAAGCCGGCCTACCCTATACAGTTACGTTGACAGCCAATCCGACGAGCATCCTGGTTGGCGGCTTCACCTCAACGCTCACGGTCACCGTGACCGATCAGTTAAATAACAATGTGACCGATGGGACGGTGGTGACTCTCGCGACCAGTTTGGGAAGCCTGGATGGTGGTACAGTCACCAAGACCACGGCCAGCGGAGTGGCTACAGCCACGTTGACCTCGGGCAATACAGCGGGCGCGGCAGTGGTAACAGCCGCGTCAGATTCCAAAGTCGCTACGACCACTGTCACTTTCAGGCCCGATGTACCCTACACCGTGACGTTGATAGCCTATCCGACGAGTCTGATTGTCGGGAGCACCTCGGCGCTCACGGCCACGGTGAAGGATCAGTACAACAACAACGTGGCCAATGGCACGGTGGTTACCTTCGAGACCAGTTTGGGGAGCTTGGGCAGCGTTACGGTTACTAAGACCACGGCCAACGGAGTAACTACAGCTACGTTGACCTCCCAAATCCCAGGCATGGCAACGATCACGGCCACGTCGGATTCCAAGGTTGCTACAACCACAGTCAAGTTTGAGCATGGTTCGCCTTATACGGTGACCTTGGTGGCCTATCCTACGAGCCCCACCGCTGGTAACTCTTCGTCGCTTACGGCCACAGTGAAGGATCAGTACAACAACAACGTGGCCGACGGAACTGTTGTGACCTTCACTACCAGCCTGGGCGATGTGGGAAGCAAATTGGTTACCAAGGTGACCACCAGTGGGGTGGCCACCGCTAATCTGACTTCCCAAGTGGCTGGCACGGCATTGGTTACAGCTACGGCAGACTCGAAATATGCCACGGCCAATGTGACTTTTAACCCTGGCCCGCCCTACACGGTGGCAGTAAGGGCTTATCCGACGAGCATTCCCATCGGTTGGTTCACCTCGACGATCACCGCCACGGTCAAGGACCTGTATGGTAACATGGTGGCCAATGGGACAGAGGTGACCTTTACTACGGATTTGGGTAGCGTTGGTTCGAGCAGCGTCGTGAAGACCACTGTCAACGGGGTGGCCAAGGCTACCTTGACCTCCGGCTTAATCATTGGCACGGCAAATGTCTCTGCCACTTCTGATTCGGTGGTAGGGCAAACCCAGGTGATTTTCACTGTCGGGGCGCCTTACACCGTTACTGCGGAGTCGTGGCCTCCCACTATTGAAGTGGGGGGTAATACAGCCACGATCACGGCAACAGTGACGGACATCGGCGGCTACGCGGTGGCCAACGGTACGCCTGTAGTCTTCACCACTGACTTTGGCAGCCTTGGCAGCACCACAGTCACCCGGACTACGGTCAGCGGCGTGGCTATGGCAACGCTGACCTCGGGACTAACGTCTGGTGTGGCCCACATTACAGCCACCGCCGACTCCAAGTCCGATACGGCGATTGTTAAAATCGCTGCAGGGCCGCCCTCTAGCATAAATGTTACAGCTAATCCAACCCACATCCCTATTGGCGGAGCTACTTCGAGCATCACCGCTACTGTGAAAGATCAGTATGGCAACAATGTAACGAATGGAACCAATGTAGTCTTCACCACCACCCTCGGAACCTTGTCGCCTTCCTCCAATACCACGATCGAGGGGGTGGCTGGGACCACACTGATCTCCGAAGACGACATTGGTACAGCTAGGGTCACTGCCATTTCTGGCTCAGCAATCGGGTGGGTTGATGTGGTCTTCACTATTGGGCCGCCGGTCTACGTTAACGTTGTGGCCAATCCGACGAGCATTGGTCTTAATGGGCAAACCTCCAACATCCAAGCCACGGTAAAAGACGCCGGTGGCAATAACGTGGGTGATGGAACGGAGGTGATCTTCATCACGAGCTTGGGAAC
Source organism: Anaerolineae bacterium (assembly GCA_049589355.1). Taxonomy (GTDB): domain Bacteria; phylum Chloroflexota; class Anaerolineae; order VGOG01; family VGOG01; genus JBAWAP01. The sequence goes on along the minus strand of JBAWAP010000434.1, from coordinate 75 downwards.
TTTGGGCAGCAACACCGTTACCAAGACCACCACCAGCGGCGTGGCTATAGCCGTTCTTACCTCAGGGACTACTGC
>JBAWAP010000433.1:0-3224 GCA_049589355.1 Anaerolineae bacterium | reverse complement strand
TAGCCAATGTAACCAGGCGCCGCCATTGTTTCGGCGATAATCAACGGTCCAATAATATTGGGGAGGATATGCCGCAGAATGATCCTGGATAGCGGAGCACCGAGTGCATACGCCGCGAGGACATAATCGTTTTCACGCACCGATAGAACCTGTCCACGGACCAGGCGCGCATCGCCCATCCATGAGGTGATTCCAATGCCGATAAAGATGAAAAGCAGCCCACCCATGGCTGCATCCAATTGGCTAAACGCGTAAGCCGGTGAGCCAGGTTCCAGCGCACTCGACCCGAGGCGGAAAACGGCCATCAGCAGAATGATGAGGAGATAAGTCGGAAAGGCATACATGATGTCTACAAAGCGCATCAGGAGGTTGTCCAGCCAGCCTCCTTTATATCCGGCGATGAGTCCGAAAAGCAACCCGATAGTCAGGCTGATCAGCGGGGTCACAATCCCTACAGCCAAAGAAATGCGAGCACCGTAGACGATGCGGCTCAGCAAATCTCTGCCAAGGTTGTCTGCTCCCAGCAAATAGCTGTTCCTAACCTTGACATATCCGCCCTCTTCAATGGGTTTCATGCCGGAGAAGATCGTGGTCACCCAGAGGGGAGTGGCATTGGAATCCTTAAAGGATGCATCGTCAAATGCCCTCGGCGCAATGCTAGGGGCGAAGAGGGCAGCCAGAATATTCAGAATGACAATAATGGCGCCAACCATCGCCGCCCGGTTGCGGGACAACCGGTAAAAGGCGTCGGAGGTCAAGCTCCTGCCCCTAGTCTTGGTGGATTGTTGGATTTGAGCGATGCCTTTGAGGGGTTCAGATTTGTTAAAAGTTGCCATTTCGTTTTGCTCGCTATTCTTGTCGAATACGCGGGTCGAGCTGGATATAGGTGATGTCCACAACGGCGTTGGCGATGACGAGAAACATCGCGAGCAGCACCACCGTGCCCATAATCACTTGATAGTCCCGACCGGTAACACTGGTCACGAAAAACTTGCCCATACCTGGAATACCAAAAATCGTCTCCACGACGAACGTTCCACATAATAGGTAAGCCAGCGTAGGACCAAGCACGGTCACGATGGGGATCAAGCTATTTTTCAAAGCGTGCCCAATGACAACCCTGCGCTCTGGTAAGCCTTTCGCTCTGGCCGTTCGAATATAGTCCTGGCTGAGCACCTGGAGCAAACTGGCACGGGTCAGACGTGCGACGAGGGCCGAGTTTGCAATGCCAAGCGCAAAGGTCGGTAGAATCATTCGCCGCAGGTCGCCCCAACCGCTTACCGGCAGCCATTTTAACTGCACGCCGAACAGATATTGCAGGACCGGGGCAAGAATAATCACGGGCACAGAAACACCTAGAACGGCAACACCCATCGCCGCATAGTCAACTAGCGTGTTGCGTCTGAGTGCAGAAATGATGCCCAAGGGAATACCAATGATGACGGACACAAAGAATGCCAGGAATCCCAACTGCATGGAAATGGGCAGGTTATCGCGGAAAATATCGCTAACGGTGCGACCAATGGTGCTATACGTCGGACCAAAGTTCATCCAACGCAACGTGGCCCTATCGCCGAAGGGAAGCGAAATGTTGATGAGGTATTCGTGGTCGAGATAATTGGACTGTTCACCGGTCGTCACGCTAGGTATTACAATATCACGGATAAAGGTGAGATATTGGATGTACAAGGGCCGATCGAGTTTGTATTTGGCGTTAAGCTGGGCAAGGGTTTCTGCTGGAAGTCGTTTTTCTCCAGTAAAAGGGCCACCGGGAATCGCGCGCATCAACCCAAAGGTGATGAGCGAAATCGCAAATAAGACCAGAAACATCCACAAGATTCGTCGAACGATGAATTTCGCCACGTTTACCCCCATGATCCCCGCATGGGCGTTGCCGATAAGGTGAGTAGATTAGGATACGGGGAGAGAGAGCAGCCGCGAGGACAGAAACACACGATCCAAGCCTGAAAAGGCGAGACGATCGTGTGTTTCATGTAGTGGCTGCCCTCTCTCCCACCAACGAGGCTCACAGTTCCGGTGCCTCGAGTATGCGAACTCCTAGCCGGAATTACTGAGTGAGGTCCCAATCCCAATAGTAATCCATGCCGATTAGTGAGTAGGTTCGCTTGATATTGGGCTTGGTCAGGGAAGCGCCAGTAGGATAGTAGAGCGTCATCGTCCCGGCATCATCTATATTCAGGATCTGCTCGGCCTGCGTATACAGCTTCAAGCGCGTGGCTGGATCGGTTTCCACACGCGCCTGGTCGACGAGTTTGTCATATTGCGCGTTCGCCCATTTTCCATAGTTACAGATGGAATCGGACCGATAGACGTCAAGCAGGTAGTTGTTCGTATCGTTGTAATCTGGACACCAGCCCGCGCGGAAGATCTGGCCTGCATCCTTCTCTTGCTTGCCCCAATATACCTTATTGTCTATCTGCGATAGGTTGACCTTGACGCCGAGCGTTTTCTGCCACATGGCTTGGAGGACCTGGGAAACGGCGGTCAGCTCCGGGGCTGTGCCAAACTCGACGGTAATGCTCGGCAATTGATCGGCGGATGCCAGGCCCAGGTCTTTCAACCCCAGTGCGAGTTCCTGCTTGGCTTTGTCCGGATCGAACATTTTGCTCCCAAGATCCGCATATTCCTTTAATGCCGATGGAGCCACAGCAATGCTGGGAGGCGTAAAGAATCCGGCTGCGATCTGACCACCCGCAAGGACGTCTTTAACCAGGCTCTCGCGATCAACAGCGTAGTTGAACGCGCGGCGGATGTGGACATTATCAAATGGAGCTTTTGTGGTGTTGAGTCCCCAGGCCTGAGTGCACATGCCAGGCACGATCTTGAGTTGCGGGCCCAGTTTGGGATCTACTCGTAGACGCTCGACTTGATCGCTAGGGATGTCGGTGACATCAATGTTGCCCGCCTCATACTCCCGAAGTCCAACGGCCGCATCAATAAACCGGAAGGTGACCTGATCAAGCTTCGCCTGCTGAATACCTTTAGACCCCGGCCAGAAGGGGTTCTTTACCATCGTCATGCTGCTTTCATGAACCCACTCTTTGAGGGCCAAAGGACCAAAGGTATTGATGTTCTCCGGTTCGGTCCAAACATCGCCGCTCGCCGTAATGGCCCATTCGGGGGTGGCACGGGCGTTGATAATGCTATAGATCCCAAGGGCATAGCCTACTTTTTCAGGCGCGGTGACCTGGAAGGTATAGTCA
>JBAWAP010000432.1:0-4045 GCA_049589355.1 Anaerolineae bacterium | reverse complement strand
GAGGTTGGGCTGGGCCACAGGGTTTGATAGCGGTCGTCCTATCGCTGTGCCCGCCAGTTGGAACGACCAGCTTGAAGACGAGCGCGACAATCTGGGGCCCGCCTGGTACCAAACCAACTTTGACCTCCCCAAGAGGTGGTCGGACCAGCGCATAATCTTGCGTTTTAACTCGGTCAACTATCTGGCTGATGTGTGGCTCAACGGCGTGCGGCTGGGGCAGCACGAAGGCGGCCATTTGCCGTTTCAATTTGACGTGACGGCCCACATTCAAGCCGAGGACAACCGGTTGGTAGTGCGAGTGGACGGCAATCTCGCCCCTGATCGCGTGCCGCCCGGATACGTCTCAGGAGATGCAACTGACATTTTCGTAAGCAGCCTCGGTAGTTACCCCCAGGCTCAGTTCGACTTCTTCCCCTTTTCCGGCATCCACCGGCCCGTGTTGCTCTACGCTGTCCCGAACGGCTCGATTGCTGACCTGATCGTGACGACGGAGATTGAGGGCGATGATGGCCACGTCCGCGTGCGGTTGGAGCGGGACGGCGGAGACGCTGCCACTGCCCGTTTCACCCTGCACGGCCACGGTGCCGAGGTCGTGACCGAGGTGCCGGTTGCTGTAGGAACGACGGAGGCGACTCTAACTGTACCCAACGCAGCGTTGTGGTCGCCTGGTTCGCCCAACCTATACAACCTGATGGTAGAACTGGCCCGCGGTGGCGAGTCTTTCGACCGCTACACGCTGCCCGTCGGCATCCGCACCATCGCTGTCGAGGGAGACCGGTTGCTGCTCAATGGCGAACCGATCAAGCTCACTGGCTTCGGTCGCCACGAGGACTTCCCGGTGACGGGGCGTGGCCTGGTCCCGGCGGTGATCGTCAAGGATTACGCGCTTATGCAGTGGACTGGCGCGAACTCATTCCGCACCTCCCACTACCCATATTCGGAACAGATGATGGAGCTGGCCGACCGCCTCGGTTTCCTGGTCATTGACGAGACCCCGGCCGTGGGCCTCTACTTTCGCGAAGATAGTCTGGAGCGCCACCGGGCGTTGTGCCGCCAGTACGTACAAGAGCTTATCGCGCGCGACAAAAACCACCCCTGCGTGATTATGTGGAGCTTGGCCAACGAACCCCACTCCGAAAGGCCAGAAGCCAAACCGTTCTTCCAAGAACTGTACGCCCTGGCCAAGGCACTCGATCCAACGCGCCCAGTGACCGTGGTCAGCTTTCTGGGTGCAGCGGAGGAGGCGTTCGAATTTTGCGACGTGGTGTGTCTCAATCGCTATTTGGGCTGGTACACCGAGTCGGGGCGTATTGAGGATGGATGCACCAAGCTTTCAGCCGAATTGGACGCCTTGCATAAGCAGTACCCCAAGCCGCTGATCCTGGCCGAATTCGGGGCCGACACCATTCCCGGCTGGCATGCCCAGCCGCCGGAGATGTTCAGCGAGGAGTACCAGGTAGAGTTTCTGACGCGCTACATCGAGGTTCTGAACAGCAAACCCTACGTTGTGGGACAACACGTCTGGAATCTGTGCGACTTCAAAACGTGCCAGGGGATCAGGCGTATGGGTGGGATAAACTACAAGGGCGTTTTCACGCGCGACCGCCGGCCCAAGATGGCCGCTCACCGCCTGCGCCAGTTGTGGTACGGCGACGACGATTGAGACAAGTGTTCCCACTCGTTAGCAGTCGCTTAGAATATGGCTAAACTAATCACAACACTGGGTCCCATCGGCGCTGATAGTCTGGGCATGATCTTGCCCCACGAGCACGTCTTCGTTGAGCTGGGAGCGATGGAAGCCGCCAGTTATCTTTCGGCAGAAGCCGGGGCTGTGATCACCCTGATGGCGCCGGAAATCGAAAAGATCAAGCGGCTGAATATCACGGCGCTGGTGGAATGCACGCCGGTGGGCGTTGGGCGCCGCACCGACATCGTCCGTGCCGTTTCAGAGGCGACGGATTTTCCTATCGTCGTGCCAACCGGCATCTACCGGGAGCCCTGGATTCCACTTTGGGCGCAGGAGGCCGATACGGAAGAAATACGCGATTGGATGCTGGGCGAACTGATCGGTCAAATCGAGGGTAGCGGCGTGCAGGCCGCCTGGATCAAGCTCAGTGCCAGCGATGCCGGGCTTACCCGATGTGAGGAGAAAATCCTGCGAGCCGCTGCGCAGGCCGGTGCCAGGACAAACGCCGTCATCGGCAGCCATACTATCCGCGGCGCGGTTGTTCTGGAACAACTCGCGATCATTGAGAAAGAGGGGTACGCGACAGAGCGGTTTATCTGGATCCACACACAGGCCGAGCCCGATTTCCGATTGCATTTAGAGGTCGCGCGGCTAGGCGCCTGGCTCGAGTATGATGCCATCGGTAGTGAAGACATTGATGATCCATACTTTGTCGAGCGAATGATGCGTATCCTGGATGCCGGTCTTGGCCACCACCTACTAATCAGTCACGATCGCGGCTGGTACGATCCATCCCAACCGGGTGGGGGAGTCCCCAGGCCCTACACTTATATCAGTGAGCATTTCCTACCCAAGTTGAGCGCAGCAGGTGTTGACGAGCGTACGATTCGGCAGATAACCTGCATCAATCCATTTCGAGCGTTTGCGCGGTGAGCAGAAATTTCAAGATAGGGGAGGTACGCATTAATGTCAACGATCACTTCATTTCCACCTGATTTCATCTGGGGGGCAGCCACCGCGTCGTACCAGATCGAAGGGGCGTGGGACGAGGACGGCAAGGGCGAGAGCATCTGGGATCGCTTCAGTCACACGCCCGGCAAGATCGCCAATGGCGATACAGGCGATGTTGCTTCTGATCACTACCATCGCTGGCGTGAGGACGTGGCCTTGATGAAAGAGATCGGCCTGCGAGCCTATCGCTTCTCGGTAGCATGGCCTCGCCTGCTGCCAGAAGGACGAGGGCGCGTCAACCCTGCCGGACTTGACTTCTATAACCGGCTCGTGGACGCGCTGCTCGAAGCGGGGAGCGAGCCTTTCGTCACCCTCTACCACTGGGACTTGCCGCAGGCCCTGCAAGATCAGGGCGGCTGGCCCGCCCGGGCCACTGCCGAAGCCTTCGTGGAGTACGCGGACCTGGCCTCCCGCACCCTGGGAGACCGGGTGACATACTGGATGACGCTCAATGAGCCTTACGTCAGCGCATTTGTCGGGTATCTGGAGGGGCGACACGCTCCAGGTCACTCCGATCTCGACGAGGCGCTGGCAGCGGCGCATCACCTGCTGTTGGCCCACGGCTGGGCCGTTCCCGTCATCCGCCGCAACAGCCCGGATGCTCAAGTTGGAATCGCGCTAAACTTGAGCGGCCAGACCCCGGCCTCCCCCAGCGACGCCGACCGGGCCGCAGCCTGGCGAGGGGATGGCATCCTCAACCGTTGGTTTCTCGATCCACTCTCAGCGCGGGGCTACCCGGCGGACATCGTGCAGCACTACGGACGCTCACTGGACTTTGTGCAGGCTGGTGATCTGGAGGCGATTGCCGCTCCCCTCGACTTCCTTGGGGTGAACTACTACACCCGTCACATCGTGCGCCGCACCAAGGTTCCCGAGGCCAAGAATGCCCCCCGCACGGTTTTCCCCAACCCGGAGAGAACCGAGATGGGGTGGGAGGTCTACCCGGAGGGCTTGTACGAACTTCTGGGGCGACTCCACTTTGATCACCGGTTCCCGGCCCTCTACGTCACCGAGAACGGCGCGGCCTACCCGGATCAGATCGGTCCCGACGGGCGGGTGGATGATCCGGCGCGAGTGGCGTATCTAAAGACCCACTTCACCGAAGCGGCCAAGGCTATCGCCGCAGGGGTGCCGTTGCGAGGCTACTTCGTCTGGTCGCTGATGGACAACTTCGAGTGGGCGCACGGCTACTCGAAACGCTTCGGTCTGGCTTACGTGGATTATCTGACGCAGCGGCGTGTGTGGAAGACCAGCGCGCACTGGTATCGTCGAGTCATCGCCGCTAATGCTGTGGTGGATTAGGTGATAGGTGCGACGCACCCCCCCATCCCCCCCCAACGTTGGGGG
>JBAWAP010000431.1:0-26700 GCA_049589355.1 Anaerolineae bacterium | reverse complement strand
TGTCGGATCGAATGGGCTGCAACCTGCCCAGGTTCACAAACTCCAGCTCGTGGTCGTTGTCTTTCAGTATCCTGTGTCGGATCGAATGGGCTGCAACGCCGCACCTGCAGGCGGGCGGCGTAGTCGGATCCGTCTTTCAGTATCCTGTGTCGGATCGAATGGGCTGCAACGAGCTGGCGCAAGAATCCGATTTCGCGCCGGCTGGTCTTTCAGTATCCTGTGTCGGATCGAATGGGCTGCAACTCTCCGCCAGCCATCTCCCCCCGCCTACAAGCCGCCCTTTCAGTATCCTGTGTCGGATCGAATGGGCTGCAACGAGGCCACGAAGGCCACCAGGCCAGCGCCGGGGCCCGCTTTCAGTATCCTGTGTCGGATCGAATGGGCTGCAACGATGGGTCTACGCACGACATGCAGTGGATCCAGTTCCTTTCAGTATCCTGTGTCGGATCGAATGGGCTGCAACGAGACCAATCTGAATGAATTGGTGGTTGGGCTTTTAACTTTCAGTATCCTGTGTCGGATCGAATGGGCTGCAACCTGAAAGCCAGCAATGGCAAGCAAGAATTGAGTTCTACTTTCAGTATCCTGTGTCGGATCGAATGGGCTGCAACGTGAAACCGCTTGAAGTGGACCACCTCTTCGGGCGACACTTTCAGTATCCTGTGTCGGATCGAATGGGCTGCAACTTGGTAGCAAGGATCGCATCGGCTTGGCCATCTCCGCTTTCAGTATCCTGTGTCGGATCGAATGGGCTGCAACAATTGACCACAGCCCTGGGAATCGGTGTTGTGACCACTTTCAGTATCCTGTGTCGGATCGAATGGGCTGCAACCCGCATGAGCACCAGGCCGCCGTGTTCGACATGCTCCTTTCAGTATCCTGTGTCGGATCGAATGGGCTGCAACGCCGACTTCGGCGAATTACCCAAACAGTTTTGTGTCTTTCAGTATCCTGTGTCGGATCGAATGGGCTGCAACGTTGTCCCCGTTGCCGTCTTCGCCGAACAGCTCGATGCTTTCAGTATCCTGTGTCGGATCGAATGGGCTGCAACCCAGCCTAAACGATGCGGCGATCCCTCCCCGGATACCCTGAAAGGGCGAAAAACGTGCTAAAAGAGCCTCTTACGGCTTCCATTTCACTCCTTTCCTTGCTCCAATTGAACCTGCCACCATGCGCTGTTTCGCAAATGCCTTTTTGTTCCCCCAAAGGCCCGATTTGCGAAATATCGTTAACACGGACTACACGTCGTTACAAAAACGACGAAACTCGCAGGCCACACACTTGCGACGCTGCCGGGTCGGCGAAGGCATGGCCTCTGCCTCTACCATCCGCCGCATGGCCTCCACCATGCCCCGCACTTGCCCGTAAAGCTCCGCCGTCAAAGGCACTTCCTTCGACCGCCGCTGCGGGATAAAGTACAGAAACCCCCGCCGCACCGGCAATCCCCACGCTTCCTCCAGCAACAGCCCGTAGGCCGCCAGTTGACGCTCCAAATGCGGCCCCGCCCGCCCCGGCGAATCCTTGTATTCCACCGGAATCGCTTCCCGATCCCCGATCCTGACCGCCATGTCCATCCTGCCTCGCAGGCCAAGCTCGACCGACTCCAGCCACAGGTTGAAGGTTCTCTCCCCCTCCTGCAGTCCATAGGCCCGCAAACTGCGCCGCTGCTCCCGCCCCTTTTCCTCCAGATGAGCTTCCTGGCCAGCCTCCATCTTGTAGGTCACGGGCCTGAGCAGGGGCAGGCAGTAGCTGTAGTACACCACTCTTGGACAATACGCAAACTGTTTCAAGTCGGTCACTAAAAAAGTCGGTCGCGGCTCGACTGAGGCTTCGATGGTGAGCCCTTCGTCCCGCTCAGGGCGGGGCTCAGCCGAACCGCTCACCGCAGTCTCAGCCATCGGCCTTGGCCTCCAGAATGATGACTTTTCGCCCCCGCCAATCGGTCTCGCAGAGGGGGAAGAGCTGGATGTTGCCCGGCTGCTTGCCCAGCCGCTTGGCCAGTTTTATCATCAACTCCTCCTGGTGCGTCTTCTCCAGGTCTCCCAGAAAGGCGCTGTACTGGATGCGGTCCAGGCCGTAGTCCAGGCAGATGTCGGCTACCCTGGTACGGATGCTATCATCGGGGATGTCGTAGACCAGTAGGCACTTCATCAGCCTCTCCAAATCATCCCAACACCCTACTCGTACTGGGGCGGAACAAAGCCGCCCTTGGGCCGCAGGCGCAGGTGGGCGGGAAAGTAGCCGCAGCGACCGTGGAGTTCGGCCAGGGAAGTTATGGCAGCGCAATCCAAAATCCCCAGCCGTCAACAGCATAGGCCGAAGCTGGGCAACGGCCTCCGGGAGCTATGTACACTGTGCCCCTAGCTAATAATCGCCCTGCTCCTTTGTCGGCGTCCCACTCCCGGCCCACCACCGGTTCCAACAGGCCTTCATAATGCTTGCCGGCCTCGTGCTTTACATGGGCCAGGACCGTTGCTGACCGTTCCGGCGGCACGATGAGCAGGCCACTAGGACCGCCTTCTTGAGCCTCCCAGCTTCTCAGTCCCAAGTAATCAGTATGGTCCTCGGTCAACTGCAAGCGACCGAAACCATAGCCCCGCTCGCCACCGATGGTCAAGCGGTCCAGGATTGGCAGGTTCTTTATCAGCAGCGTTTCATCTTCAAGCCGTATTTCCACCCCACTTTGATCACTTCCCGGTGCAATCCAAACTCCACCAACCAGATGGGTCTCCCAACAGTCGCCCTCAATCCGCGCGTGGGGCTGAAGGTGTTCGATCTCGTGCAGTAGCCTCTCTGCAGCAGCTTGACGACCGTGATCCAGCGCCGTGGAGACGTAACTGTTCACGAAGATGGCCTCCACGTCAGCCTCCCGTTTGCCATGATGTTCCAGATAGACCGTACGACCCTTCCGATACTCCGGCAGATAACACTTCAAGGTAGCCAGGGGCCTTTCCCCTGGTCGGGCGGCGAGAAAGAAGTAAGTGAAGTGCAGGCGCCGCTGAACCAACTCTCCCACCGCCCGGTAGTCGTTGGCCCGTGGCTTCGGGTGCAATTGAGGGGTCAGGCTGGCTGTCATTGCCGCCCAGAAGTTCTTGGCTGGCACATAGTAGCGCGTGCGGTCAATGATCCCCACGCTTCGGTAACCAATGTGGATCGGGCTCAACACACGATAGGTCAGAGAAAGATACCGCCAAGCCATTGCCTCACCCCCTTGCTTTGGCGTGATAGCGGGCGTAGATGAGGGTCTGCTCGCACAGATTCTTCACCAGAAGGAGTTTGTCCAGGTTCTGGGCAAGTTGCTGAGCTGTCTCGAATTCATCTCGCTCTGGCGGCGTGCAGATTGCCAGCCGTCGGTCGTACCAGAGTTTCTTTAGGGTGGCTTTGATCTTTTCTGCCGCTGTCTGCTCTGTGCTACCTCGGGACGAGAGATAGAGCATCAAAGCATACACCCCATTTCCCTGCAACACACCGATCGCTTTGTTCGCCAACCTCTCAAGCAACTCTGGCTCGATGGTCTTATCGTCCCCAATGCGCCGACCGTACTCGGCACAGATGAAGTCCAGGTTGGGTGCGGTCATCTCATTCCCTCCTCTCATTGTAAGCCCGGACCTCCAGCCGCCCGAAGCCACGGGTGCCCATCCCGCCGATGCCCAAGACCCCCAAATAGCTCAGTCCTTGCTCTACCACATCCAAAGGCGTGGCCACATTGGTCTGGGAAGGGAAAGCTCTCCGATAATCGTACTCGACGATCTCGAAGGCGACGATAGTGGTTCGAGGCAGAGCCTCGTAGGTGAAAAGCTTCTTCTCCTCAGCCGCCCCGGTGGCCGGGTTGATGGCCACCGAGGTGCGGACTTCCAGGTTAGTGTTTATCATCTGGCTGAAGAGCTTGGGCGAGACCGTGGCCAGCCGTCCTCGGATGTCCTCCGGCAAGCCAATCCACAAAACGTTCTGAGACGAGAGGCTGAGACGCTCCCCTGTGCTCAGGAGCAACCAGCTCAGGTTGAGGTGATTCCCCACGCCGGTCGTGTCCAGGGTGGTGCGCAGGGTCTCATCGTCCGGTGGAGCGGCACCTTCAATGTCAAAGGTTTCTTTCAGGAGTCCTGCTGTGGTCAGCCATACGGGCCCCAACATGGAATGGATGGGGAACAAAACCACCTGGCCGTCGCTGAAGCGGACAGTTCCTTGGTAGCTCTTCTTGGTCTCCGGCTCTCCTTCCATAGGTGTCGAGCCGAAGGTATAGCAAATGGGACAGGTGTCCTCCCCACACCCTTGAGTGCCGGCGCATCCGCTGTTCAGCCGCATGGCGGCGTAAGAGCGCACAGCACCAGAGAAGCTGGTGCCAGGAATCTTGGGCAGGTTGGTTCCCGGCTCACGAATGATGGTGTTATCCACCCGTCCCAGACGGTAGCCACCAGCCCCTACATGGATAGGATCCAGGGCCAAGGCGATATAGGTGCGCATTCGGTAGCTCATTCTTATTCCTCCTCTCTTGTTCTTGTGGGCTTCTGCCCACATAGCCGGATGTACAATTCGGTCACATCAAACAGTTGACCGGAAAGACAAGCCCTCCGCATGGCCTCTCGGTCTGCATCGTTGAATCTGCCCCAGGCCGAGCCGAAGGTGTTGGCGAGAGCAGCAGCAACGAATTCTGGGGGCATTCTTTCTGGATTCCATCGGGCGAACCGCTCAGCCAGTACTGCCTCCAGCCCTTTGATCTGCGTGATCGTCAGGCCCCGCCAACAGGTTCCATCGGCCAGCCGGAAGTCCCCCTGACCGCTCAGCATCCACCAGATCCGGGCAAAGGTATCCAACTCGTCCAGGTAGTAAGGCCGGGGGCCAATCTCGCCCTTCACTGGATGACGGCGCTTGCCTGTTGGTGCGGTATAGCGGACATCGTAGCGGCGCGTGGAGCTGTCCAGGAACTCAAAGTCGAAGCGACCAGGGACAACCTGGATACGGTCGTGCTTTTGTAGTTCCGTCACGTGCACCAGGTGACCCAATTCCGGCACCTGAAAGTAGCTCTTTCTCTGGCCTGGTGGGGTAGTTGGGTCGCAGTCGCTAATGACGAAGTAGGGGTGATAAACGTCTTCCCTGGTGGGATCACCAAGTTGGTAACTGACCTGCCATTCCACTCGCTGTCCACCAGCAGTGTGCAACACCAGATGCACCTGACGATTGGTTCTATCCACCTGAGGTTGCTCAAGGACAATCCATTCTTCTGGACGCAGGCTTCCCCCACGCATCTCCGTCATCCGGCGGGCAGCGTCCACCGCCACGTAGAGCGGTGTTTTACGCTTGAAATAGACAATCCCTACATCCAGGGGCAGTCGGTTCCACACCTTGCCCATTTCCTCCTGGTATCTGGTTCGGAGATTGTTCACGATGTCCAGCGCCTTGTCAGCGGGCACGAGAAACTGGAAGGTGACAGGCGAGATGAGGATCGAGGCATAGGGGCGATAGACCCTCTCCTCGGGCTGTCCAGCCAGAGTGTACGTCCTTTCGCCAATACGCACCTCTGCCCTGACTCTCGGTGCCTCTTTCAGGCGTTGGATGATGTGGAAATAGCGGCCATCAAAATACAGTTCAACAGGCATCTTGTCTATGGTGGCATCTTCGTAGATCTTACCCTTCTCGAACTCTCCGTCCAACTGAAAACGCCAGGTAGTGCGGAACTCCAGGGCCTCCTCCAGGTCATCCTGTATCTGTTGGCTGAAGAGCTGCGTGGTGCGCCACACCCGGCGCAAGCGGGCTGGTGAGGGATGTTTGCGAAACAGGAAATGCGCCAGCCAGAGGGCTCGCTCTTGAGGCGTATGAGCTTGTCCAGACAATTCTCGCACATCTCGCTCCAGAACCACAGCCTTATAGAATTCATCCGCCACCTGAGCATCATTCGACGGATTACCGGTTATCCGGCCTCGATAGCGTGGATTATTCCAAGCCTCACCTCCCACCTCTTCTAGTACACTGGTGTCTGTCCCTGAAAGTGCCTGCTCCAGCTGTCCGACCAGGTCGGCATATTGTCCTTTCTCCCAATCGTCTAGGGATTTGCTGAATAGAGTATCTGTCTGCTCGCCGTGCAACCAGCTCTCCAGCCAAAAGCGCCCGGTGATGAGGGCTACTTGGTTGTTGTCGTCAGCGATGAGGTCCAACCACTGGATGCCTTCTCGCTCCCGGACCTCGCTCCCCACTTCCCGCCAGTGCTGGCAGAAGGGACATGTTTCGATCCCCTCACGCTTGGGCCGCACCTGGCAAACGGGACAAATATCCAGAGGACGACTTTCCATGCCTGGCACATCGTAGTGTCGACGGGCACAAAGGGGGCAGACATCCACCTGAACTCGATTGGCCGCGTCCCAACGGTCAACCCACTGAGGCTCAAAACTCTGGTTTTCCAACAGGTTGACGACATGCTGCTGGTCCTCGCCTTTGATGAGCCAAGTGATGTGTACCAGGGATCTGGTCTCCTGTTTAAGGAGCAACAGGGACGGAACGATCTCACCATCGCTCTCCCGATTGACAATTTCCAGGACTCGATCTCGCAGATAGTCGGCCACACCGGCATGAGCACCCTCGTAGTCCAGATTGGGCACCGTGAAGTAGATGCCATCCTCATCGTCGTAGACCTTGTTGCCAATGGGGAACTCAAGTTCAATGAAGTGGCGCAATGCCTCCTTTACCCGGCGGATCATCTCCCAGCGTCCCAGCACATCGTTAACCCGGAAGGCTTTGCTGATGATTCCCAACCCGTCCCACTTGACTCCCAGCAGCTTCCAGTGGATCAGGCCTCCGGGTGGTTGCCCTTTGACCAGTGTCTCGGCTATGGCAGCCTTGAAGATGCTGGCTACCGAGTAGGAATGATCTGCCAGGGTGACGTCGTTGGCGGCCCGGCGAGTATCGCCCAGCGTCGCGTAGAAACCACCTTGCCCATCAGAGGACACAAGTACATGCAGTACTTCTTCCCGTAACTTCACCACGTCTATTTGCCCTTGCAGATAGGCCTGAAATGCCTGGACCAACTGTTGGCAAACCCTATCTCGGACAACGGTTAAACCTGCCAGGCTGATAGGATGTCCGGGTGGTTCGTGGCCGAAAACCGTCGCGATGTAGGTTTGCTCCCTGGCTTGCTTGGCCTGAGGGATGGCCTTGTCCACACCGGAGTCGGCCCGGTCGCAATTAGCCACAACCCAGACAAGGGTTACTCGGCTGGCGGGGCTCTTATGATGAAGTGTGATTAGTCTTTCTAAACGTTCCGCCGGCACAGCTCCCTTAATCGGCAGGTGGAGCTTGCTCTTCCACTGGGGGTCGTTCAAGGCTGTGACAAGGTCTGGGGACACAAAGTTAGGATGGGCCTTCAACCACCTGGTCGTGAGGACCTCTTCGTGACTGAACCCAGTGGAAACTGGTGTCGGGCTGACTGACATCTGATCAACGAACTCTTCGCTCAGTTTTCCAAGGTCGTGTAACAGGGCTCCTAACTCAGCAAGCAAGATGAGAGTCTGATTCCGGGTAATGGCAGCGATAGGATCACTCATAGCTTACCTCCTCCAAAGCCTGGGCCAGTCGTTCCGCCTGGTAACGCATCTCGGCGCAACTGCCAAAGGGTAAACTTGTGACTGGCTGTCTCGCAGGCTCAGACTTTGTCGTTCCTACGACCTCTGGGAGTGCTATGCCCACCATAGCCAGCACTCCTTGTTTGCGTCCCTGCTGATCCCGGAAATTGTCCTCAATGACCCCGAAGCCGCTGGTCTTCTTGGCTGAGAAGCCGTAGGAAAGCAACATCTCGGTCAGGATAGCGGCGGTGTGCTTCAAGTCGGCCGCGGCCTGTTTCGCCATCTCAACCAGGCTTTGCCAGGCGCTGGAGGGTGCCAGGTAGAGCAGACCGAACTCGCCAGGCCTGGCTCTGTCGTCAGGATGATGGCGGACACATTCCAGGAGAATAGGTCCGGTCTCGGGAAAGCGGCGTTCACGGTCCAAAGGGGTCAAAACCTCGAAGTCAATGCGGTCGAAAAAAGTTGGAAAGAAGAGGAGTCGCCCCGCACGAAATTCTTCTTCCTCGTCGGTCTCGTTGCCGAAGAGCCGTTCGCGGACTTCCTCGTCCAGGCCGGCCATCACCGCCATCCAGCGCAGGTTGCCCTTCCAGGTCGAGGGGCGCACCATGGGTCCCCCAAAGACTCGCTCCCGGCAGATCGGATTCTCCAGCACGTGCATCTCGCTGTCGTCTTTGCTGGTGAAAGGCTGTGCCAGGCGCACAGGCAGAGAAATGTACCAGGAGTGGGATGGCAGGGTGGGCAGCACCGTGCTGAGTCGCCGGCTCACGGCTGAGACCTCCGCGAACAGGCTCATCTGCACGGAAGGGGCCAGAGATTTGGTGGCGCCATCCATCCAAGCCTGACGAATGCCTTCTTTGTAATCAGCATGGTGCATCTGGATCAGGCTCAGAATCGTGTCCATCACCCGCAAATCGCCCCCTGTGATCCTCTGAGCGAAGCCGCTCACTTCTTCGGCAGTGATACGCTTTTTCTGCTCCTCAGCACGGGTTTTGCTCAAACCCTGAGTCTCCTGCTGAAAGCGTCGCCGGATGGCTTGGTCAACTGAGTGAAATTGTTGGACCACATGGGCAGCAAAATCGTAAGTCATCTTGCCCTCCTCTTAGTAGACCAGACTCCTAAGGTAGTCGGCCAAAGATTGCGCACCCTCTCGGTCAAAGCTGTGCCATTCCACTTGCAGGGGTTGATTTAACCCGAAGACAGCCCTTGCAAACTGGGGCCCTTCCAGCCGCTGGCGAATGGTCTGTAACAGGATATCCCTCTGTACATTGTAAGCTGAGAGATTTGGGACCCAGCCCCAGACCCGAAACTCCCAGCCGTCTTCGGCACGATAGAGATGAGAGGCGAAGAGCTTGGAGCCCCTGGGAGCTTCCAGGCCAGCACTGCCTCGAATGGTTCCCATTAAGTCATGGCGCAGGTCATCCAACCTGCGTGCTTCTGGGACGAAGGCCGGGTCTCGTAGCCAAGACCGCATCTCGTAGCGTACGGCTGGTGCACTGGGCACGAAGCCTTGTTGCTTGGCTTCTACATACTCACGCTTCTCAGCCAGTTGTCGCGCCCACCACACTGCCTTCTCGTCAAAAGTACCTGTCAGATTTAGGCGGGCAAAGAAAAAGTCCCGGATATCAGGCAGTTTTTCCGCCACAGGGCCAGGAGCAGGATGCTCCCTGGCGGCAAGTTCGATGAGGCTCAGGCTGTCGGTTATTTCCTGAGCTGAGAGGGCTTTGCCGGCCAGAGCGATGGTATCCAGGCCGATTACCCCATAACCCATCTGGGTCCTGGCTCCCAACGCCGCCCAGCAAGCCACGAAGTAGACAAGAAAAGCCAAGGCGTTCAACTCGTGTTGGTCCGTAGGGCGCATCGGCAAAACGGTTATAGTCAGTTCATCCGATAGTACTCCGGCTCCCAGCCGCCAGCCCCGCTTTTGCCGGGGGTCTATTCTGATCTCCCTGAATTCCGGCGATGGTTGCTGTTCCCCGGTCACCCTGAGCCTGAACTGTCGGCTCCGACCGGTGGTCCCAAAGAGGCGGCAGGCGGCACAGACTGCGCCGGTTTTGTTTGGGCAGCCGTGCTCCGTTGGGTCACATGCCCAGCCGTCGAACCCTCGCAAGATGGCCTCGTACCACCAGCGCAGCGAGCCGATCAGCCCGGTCTCGTGCACACGGTCGCAAGTTTGATCCACGCCGCCCGTCCACAGTGGCGTCAATGTCCGCAGTTCAATCTCCATCGGCGTCATGTCCTTCGCCCTCCTTCAATCGCCTGCCTCCTCAGCTTCATGATCTGAAGCGTAAAAGCTCTGAACCTCTCAAACTGCTCGAAACTGAGCCCGCTGCTTCTTTAACTCGGCGATGTACTGCTCTAACTTTTGCAAACGTGTCTTGATACTGGCGACGTTGAGTTTCATCCATGGCCTCCTTGATTCTGGTGAGAAAGCAGCGATTGTACTCCTCCAGGTACTTCTTGAAATCCCAGTAGCGACGGAGCGAGCAGGACTCGAAATCAGCGCGTGCTCCATCGTCGGCCGAATACAACACTTCTCCCCTGGTGATGACTTCATACCGGATACGCAAAGGAGCCAGGTTGAGCACGATCAGGTCAACGTTGTCTGCGCACAAGGCGCGCCCCAAATCGGCAGCCACGGCGCCTTCTATCTCCCACAGACGCTCTCTCGCCAGGCCATCCTTTATCAGAACCCCGATGTCAATGTCGCTGAGGGCATTGGCATGGCCTTCGGCGTGAGAGCCATAGAGATACACAGCGATTACCTCTGAACGGTCTTCCAGGCGCTCCCTTAGTTGTAGCATCAATGCGCGAATCGCTTTTGTAACCATCTCCTGCCCCTCCATCGCTCGAGCAGCCCCCATCTCTATCTACCCGATCCCATTATACTTCATTCCTCGATAGAAATCAACCTCGCGGACGAACCAGCGAATACACGAATCTACGAATCACTCACCATGCACTATTCGTCCCCTCGCCTCACCATCGAGCTAGAAAGGGCTTGTACTGAGCTCGATCTCCCCGCACGAAGGTGGCGATGTGCCGGGCCTGACTTTGGATGATGATCCGCAAGGGTTGGCGCTTGCGCTCGTACCGCTCCGCCGCCTCCAGTCGCGCCAGCACTCTCTCGGCCAGCAGCCGCCGGGTCTCCAGCGTCAGCAGGCCTTTCTCATCCTGCGCCAACTGGGTGCGCTTGTTGGCCAGGCCCAGCACGGTGCGATCTACCACCGGCGCTCGAAATTCCTCGATCAAGTCCAGCACCAGACTGGGCTTGCCCGGCCGGTCGGCGTGGATGAAGCCGCCGTAGGGATCGAGGCCAGCCAGAACGACGGCCCGCTCAATCTGACCGTACAAGATGCCGTAGCCATAGTTCAAGGCGGCGTTGAGGGGGTCCTTCGCTCCCCGCCGCCGACGCCCCGGCCAGCCGTATTGCTCAGGCACCACCAGCTTCAGCGCCTCCCAATACCGATGGGCCGCCCGCCCCTCGGCCGCCAGAATCTGCAGCCGCACCTCATCCACTCGCTCGGCCCGCAACCGTCGCAACTCCTCCAGGTGATCCAACACCTCCTGAGCAGCCAAGCGGAGTTCTTCGTACAGCGACGGGTCGGCCTCCTTGCGGTACTTGGCCATATACTTCAACAGCCGAGACTGGTTCTCGACCTTGCCGCTAGCAAAGGCCATGGCCAGCGCCAGGCCACGGTCATCCTCGTAGGCCATGATCTGCGCCCGGCGGGTCTGGACGGTGCCGGTGAGGCCCGCGGCGTAGAGCCCCGCGTAGGGCTGGCCGGAAGTAGAGACAAAGTGGATGGGGATGCCTTCCTGACAACAGGCCTGGATAGCGTCGGCCGAGAGACTCACCCCCCGACCGGTGATAAGCACCTGCTCCAGGTGAAGTAGAGGGGCCTGCATGACCTTCTCCCCTTTGACTTTCACCTGCAGCCGCTGGCTGTGCTTGCCGACGAAGGCCCCGTATTGGTCTACAATCAGATGTTGGATGATGGCCATAGCGAATCAATGATAGAGCGAATCAGCGAATCAACGAATACCATCCCTTGCTTTCGCGCGCCGACCCGATGGCTACTGCGAGAAACCAGTTTCGTTGCTTACCATAACCTCGCCCATGTCCTTCTTCAATGTTGGCGCTAATGGAGCCGACGCTGCCAATCAACTGTTCAGCCACAGCCCGCCCGCGTACGTCCTGCATCAGTCTCTCACAATCTTGCCAAGCCAGATCGTACAAGAACAGCGCCTTGCGATACCCCCAGAACTCCCACTCCGGCTCCTTCTTCACCCGCTCGTGAACCGTTGCCTCCCATTCCTCATAAATCATCCCACTACCTCCTCCCTATCGCCCATTCGCAGACTCGCCGATTCGCAGACTCAGTAGATGGAAATTCTGAAGCGGGGCGGGCTCCTATGCCCAATGGCACTAACGTTCTTGTGCTGCATTGCTTTGAGAGAATAATCGGGTAATGAGACGGTGATCTGGTAAAGCGACACTACATCATGAATGATGTAGTTTGGGCAGTAGGCAGCCTGTTTGGCGATACGAACTGGTACAAACTACAACTTTCAAGTTGTAGTATTGCGATAAAAATCACCCTGCGGCTACCCGAACAAATTCTCAAACTTCATCATCCCCGCGCAGTCTGAAAAGGTAGTGCAATTTGGCTCCCATGCCCGCGAATCGGCGGCGTGGGAGCCGCCTCCGCTAGTAATTTTCCATCTACTGAGACTCGCCGATTCGCATCCACCCGTTCCCCTTCACCGCATCCTTCCCCACGTGCACGATCTCCCCCCACACCAGCCAGGGGAGGAATGGCTCCAGAGCCCCCTCGAAGGTCACCAGGCCCACCAAGCCGCCCATGGGCATGCTGGTGCTTCGCCGTGTGGAGAAACTGTCCAGCTCCAGCCAGCAGGTTTGATCCTCCACCACCTGCACTGCCTCGGCCTGGGCCATCACCTGGCGGAAGTCGAACTCCCAGGGGGCGTCGGTGAACTGGCGGGTCAGGTCGCGCAGCCGCCGGTGCAGCCGCTGGACCAGCGGACGGAAGGTCGGGCGGTGCAGCAGTTTCCCCCGCTCAATGATGCGCGTGGGGGTCTTGAACATCAGGGTGATGCGATCCCTGGGCAACTGTGCCGCCCGCGCCAACACCTGCTCGTTGGTTACAGGCAGGTCGGGCACCGAGACCATCGTATCCCCCCGACGCAGCACAAGCTGTCGCTCCCCGCTCAGCGAATTCACTGCCGCGATCTCGCGGATCACAAACGTCCCTCGCCGTCTTCCCCCTCCCTGTCGCCCCTTCGCCAATTCGCCGACTCGCCCCTTCGCCAATTCGCCGACTCGCCCATTCGCCGATTCGTTGATTCGCTTCCCCAGCCCACCTCGTTCCAGCGCCTGACTCCCCAGCACCACATAGGGGAAGAGGTTGAGCGCCTGGGCGAACATGGTCAGGCCGAACTCCAGGGTCTCTCCGGGCTCATAACGACGAATTGACGAATTTACGAATTTACGAGCCGTTTGTGCATTCGTAGATTCGTAGACTCGTAGATTCGTGGATTCGTTCATTCGCTCCATTGGTGGCTCGATGGTGTAGGGCCGAGGCACCTCGACACCCCGTTCGCTTTGAGGGTCGCGGGTGGCCACCAGGAAGCAGATGGGGCAGGTGGCCCAGAGGGCGCACTCCCCGCAGTCCTTTGTCTTCTTGCTGAAGCAGAACTGATTTCGCAGGGCGTGGAACAGCGCCCCACGGATAGCCGAGCCCTGATGCTCGTTGAGCAAGATCGGCGTTTGCACCTCACACGTGAAGTGCAGTTGATGAGCGGTAAAGTTCTCCATGCCTTCACTCCTTTTTAGTATCCTGTATCGGATCGTTTTGATGAAGTTTGAAAAATCATTCGGGCAACCGCGGGCTGGCTTGCATAGCAACACTACAGCTTGAAAGCTATAGTTTGGCCCACCTTGCACCGTCAGAAAGGCTGCTAACTGCCCAATCTACACCATTCATGGTGTAGTGTCGGTTTACCTAACCGCCTCCCATTACCCAATTCGCAGCTTGTCACCATCCTTGTTTTGGGGTATAATAACCATAGATCCAAGCTAACCGACGAGGTGAGTGAAATGGCGACCATTACAATTACCGAAATCCTCGATGACCTACGTGCCGCAGATGAGATCACCCGTCGCTTCGAGCGGCGCTACTGGCTGAGCTCGGCCGACTTCTACGAATTGTATAGCCAGGGTCTCCTGGATGACGGCGAGCACACTGAAGACTTTGCTCTTTGGGCTGGTTTCTACGAGATCAAACTGGACCGGGAAAAGGACCTGCAACGACTCTCTCAGGAACGGATGCGCCGATTCCGAGAACAGGCCCGCTTCGGTGTGGTACAGATTGCACCGTCAGAACCAGCACTTGAAGTCGTTCCGTCATAGGCAGGCTCTGCTATGGAATTCCCTTCATGGGCTGAGTATGAGCGTCTGATCTACAGCCTGCCTGAGACCTATCCCCAGATCGCCAGTTCCACCCTGCGGCTGTACAGCACCAGTGCGCTGACAGCCACCGTCGAAGGCAGCGTGCATCTGCACAATGGTCTAGAGTTACGGATCATTGAAGCGTTGGACTTCAAGAGTGGCTGTATCCGACGCTACAGCTACACTGTCTATCGAAGCGGCGAGAAGATTCGCTGGTACGACTCTGAGCCTCACGCCGAGGACCTCGCACTTGCCTCGACCTTCCCCCACCATCTACACGACCTTCCCAACATCAAGCACAACCGCCGCCCTGCCCCCGGCCTCAGCTTCCAGGCTCCCAATCTACCCACACTGATCGCTGACTGCATCACCCTGGACAAGCTTGGCAGGTAGGACATCTTCATAAAACCCTCCCGGCTGCAATTCCGCAAACTCCCCCCGTTGATAGAGACACCCCCGCACGTCCACGCACAGGTGACACTTGCCGGCGTAACCATCGGGCAGCTCCTGGTAGCCGTATTCTTCCACGGCCATCTCCCACAGGCCGAAGGGCCCGAAGTGGACCAGGATGTCCACCAGAGGTGGATAGTGGCGTGCCCTGAAGTCGTCCAGCACCTGGGGCAGATTGTGCCAGTCGCCGATGGTCAGCCCGCCGCAGAACCAGGAGATGTAATTGCCGTACAGGTCGAAGTGCGAATGGTGGGCGTGGATGATCTCCAGAAAGCAGTCCTGGCCCTTGAAGGCTGCTGCCGGCCGCTGGCGGGTCAGGTGCCCTAGAGCGTACCCCGACCGTCCGCCGGAGATGATGCTGTAGCCATCCCAGAGCATCCTTCCTGCCCGTTCCAGCCCAAACCTCTCCACGTAGCGCTCGAGGGGTGTGGTTTTCTCCGCGTCGAAGAGCTGAACCTGCTCCAGGCAGTGGGGCAGGTAGACGATCGTCCCTTGTTGGCCGAAGGCATCCAGCGCCTTGCGGATGGCCAGGAAGGTTCGGGCCGGCGGAATCTTCTCCGCGTGGAAGGGCGAGCAACTGATCAGGATGGCGTTGAGCCCTGCTTCCCTCAGAGCGACGAATTTCGCGGCCACATCATCCTCGTGAAGACACCAGCCAGCGTTGGTTTCCACGTAGCAGGGAATGTCCAACTCCGCCGCCAGCCGGGCCCCTTCCAGCAGGAGGGGAAAGTTCAGGAACGGTTCGCCTCCGGTCAGGTGAATCTGGAAGCGGTGATTCCAGGCCCTGGTGGCCTGCAGCGCATCCCGCAGCGTCTGGGGCGACATCCAGTCCTTCCAGCGGGGGCCGCAGTTATACAGGCAGTGCTTGCAGGCGCACTGGCACTGATAGCTCATGATAATGCCCAGGTCGGTGGGGCAGAGTGGGTTTTGGTACATGCGTCAGTTTGCCTCTGGTACTGTTTCGGAGTATAATAGGACTCGGTTCAAGCTGATTGACGAGGTGAGAGAAATGGCAACCATAACCCTTAGTGAGATTCTGGATGATATACAGGCAGCAGAGGAGGGGCTCCACAAGTTCGAGCGCCGTTACTGGATGAGTTCTGCACATTTCTATGAGCTCTACTCCCAGGGTCTCCTGGATGACGGTTCCTACGCCGAAGACTTCGCCGAATGGGCTGGCCACTACAAGCTCAAGCTCAAACGGGAGGCGGCGCTGGAACAGTTGTCACGCCAGCGCGTCGAACAGTTGCAGCGCTATGCGGCTGGTGAGATCATTGAGTTGGCCCCCCAGGAACCCGTGTTGGAGCTGGCCTGATGGCTTTCCCGCCCCGCGAAGCATACGAGCGATTTATCTACTCGCTCCCCGCTGTGTATCCCGAGATTCGGGTCTCAACGCTCCACCTTTACACCAACAGTCCGACGACCTGCTTTGTCCGGGGGAGCATCTGGTTTCAGAGTGGATTGGAGCTCCGCGTCTTCGAATATCTCGATTTCTCAGATGGCGAGCTACTTGATTATCGCTACGCTCTCCTCCGAGGCGAAGAACCCATTCGCTGGTACGACTCGCAACCCCATCCTGAGAACCCCGAACTGGCCTCGACCTTCCCCCACCATCTACACGACCTTCCCAACATCAAGCACAACCGCCGCCCTGCCCCCGGCCTCAACTTCCATGCCCCCAACTTGCCCGCGCTGATCGCCGACTGCATCGCCCTGGGTGACAGCATGATCATCGGGCCGTCTGCTAGTGACTAGGAGCCTACCATGAACCGTGAAGAGATCGTCCAAGCACTGAAAGCCCTGGAAGAGGAACGCCGCCAGGCCGACCTGCCTGACCTGCGTACCCTTCTGGACGAAGAAGTCTACAACACCAGTCAATCCTTCGATGAGCGTTTCCTCTGCGCCTGCGGTGGCGATCACACCCGGCTCGGGGCCTGGGTAGAACTGGCCCAGGACGAGTTCGGTGTCACCTTCTACCTGACCGAGCTTACCGGCGACTCGTCGCTCTGGTATCGTCTCCAGACAGCCTGGAAGGTGCTGCGCGGTCGCAGCGTCGAGTTCGGCCTGATCTTCGACCCCAAGGACCTCCCTCGTCTGAAAGCCCTCATCAACCGCCTGCCCTAGCTTCGCTCCCGCCTGCCCGCATCCCACCAGGATGATGCGGACTTACATCAAGGCTTCAGATAGAGGCAGTCACCGGTCCATCTGGTGGTTGGCCGAGGGCGGCGTGTTCGGCCCGCAGTTCTTCCAGGAAGCGGTGCAGTTCGGCCCGTTCCAGGACCAGGTGAGCGGCCGGCCCTTCACCGCCGTAGCCACGGCGACGGACAGCTTGTTCCAGGTCAATCTCAGCGTACACGTCGAACAGGTCGTCGTCCCGTGGCTCTTCTGGGGCTGGCGGCTCCTCCTCCCCCTCCAGCGGCTCCCCTTGGGGCTCTGGCACCGACTCGATGCGCAGCCGAAAGTCCGGCTCCATCGGCTCAAAACGCAACTCGTTTTCCTCGCCAGCCACCAGCTTCTCTAGCCCCTTCAGCAGCCATGTCCAGTCGTAGTCGGCGTGCAGCGTGCCATGGCCTTCCAGGATGGTCTGGTCCAGCATCTCCAGGGCCAAGCGGTACTCGATCCACTCGTTTGAGTACTTGCGGAAGGGCGCGGCGGCGCGTTCCTCTGGTGAACGGCCGGCCATGAGCTCGCCGCGCTCGTCCACCGGGTAGCTTTCCCACCCGGTCAGTTCCAGCGTGAACGCCAGTTGGGCGGTGCCGGGTGGGGTAGAGAGAGCGGGCATGTCTTCACCTCCTGAGCATCTGACCCACCCACAAGGCATCCTCGAGCAGGTAGTGATGATATTGCGGCAAATACTCCAGCGTCAGCGGCCCCTCTAGTCCGCTCTCCACGATGGCGGCGACGATTTTCTCAAAGTCGAGAGCCCCCTCCGGGTGGCGCAGCGGCAGGTGTTGTTGTTTCCCCTCTGCTCCCCGATTGGACAAGTGGAAGCAGCGGATACAATCGTTATAGCCCACGATGTCGGCCAGCACCTCGGCCTGGGGCTTGTGCAAGTGGGCCGTGTCGTAGCAGGCAGCGTGGTGCTCCCGTCCCTGGCAGAAGGCCGCGATGCCCTCGATGCCCGACAGAAACCGCCGTCGGCCAGCGAAGGTCTCCCAGCACAGCGTCACCCTGGCCTGGGCCAACAGCGGGTCCACCATCGCCGTGATCTTCCCCTCGACCTCTTCGAGACGGGCGTTGGTGGGGTGGACCACGATAAGCGAGCAGTCCAGCCCCTGAGCGATGGGGATAGTCTTGCGCAGCACCTCCATGAAGGTATCAAACTCAGCGATGCGGGCTTGAGCCATGTGCACCGAGGTGGCTCGCAGGGGCAGCCTGGAGAAGGGAGCCAGCACCTTCTCCGTCGTCACCCTTTGCAGGAACAGCTCAGGCCGGTAGAAAGCCACCTCCACACACCCCACCTCGGCGTAGCTGGCCAGGGCCTCGTACCAATTATAGTCCCCGCGTTCCGGGTAGGAGACGCGGACGGCAATGTGGGTAGACAAGTGCACCTCCAGGCAGCGGATGGGGACAGCGGTCGGCTATCCACTTATCCGCTGTGCATCCGTTGCGCTATATCCGCTCGTAGTAGCTGAAGCTTTTGCTGGAGCGGACCAGGCGGTAGGGGAGGACGACGTGGCGCAGCACCCGCTCCTTGCCCAGCTTGACATTCTTGCCACTGTAGATGTCGGCTTTCTCGAACGTCAGGCTGGAGTCGCAATCATCTAATTGCTGGATGATCCCATTGGCAGGGAAGGACCGGGTCGGGTCGCCATCTACTACGATGAACTCTGGCGGGAGCATCTCGACTGGCATGGGTGGGCCCAAAAGTTGCACGAACCCACCCCGTTTCCCCAGATAGTTGATTTGCAATAGCCACTCTTCGAGGCGCGCCGGATCGGTCAGCGTCTGGCCCAAGGCAATCCCCAATGGTTCGTCAAAGTAGACGTACTCTCGGAAGCCAATGGTCTTGCCCAGCGGTCCGGCATGCTGCGTGCCCGGCTTGGCCGGAGTACGACGGGGCTTGAGGATCCTGGTGAACAGATTCGTCACAACCACCCGCTTCGGCGGCCGCAACGCCACCGACAGATCGCGCAGCCAGGGCCACGCCTCTTTCGCAACCGCTACGCCTGCCGTGCGACATGCCGCGTCCAGTAAGGCCATCTTGACTGCGTATGGCGTCGGCACCAGCAGGCTCTTGCCTCCCGACGATGTAGCCCAGGCCGGTTTCAGGCTAAAGAGCGCAGTGGGCTGGTATTCTGCGATCAACCACATTATGCCTCCCGATAACTCAACGTGTAAGGCATTGTCGTTTCTATCAATTCTGTCATCACTCCACTGAACTGGGCCAGTGAATCGAACTCGGACAGCGTGACCGCACCTGGGCGCACCTTCTCCAATGCCTCTCGGATACCCTGCAACTGTTGCCGGTAGTTGCCATTGATGGGACTCATCGTGGGGGCCGGGACGACATCACTGCTAACCGCTACCACCCCCTTAAAGTCCACGATATGGGGATTCTGTGTGCCACGCATTGCGCCGTTAGGCTCAATGAAGGTGTAAAGGATGCTTTCCAGCAATGCTCGATAGCGTGCCGCCCGCTGCGCATCGTCCACCGCGTAGATCTGAGTGATATCGTTGAAGCCGATGCGAGCCACCTCAAAGTTGGCCACGATAGCGTAGACGCCGCTTGAGGCCGGACGGTGAAAGATGGCCTGTCCCAGGTTAGCCTTGCGCCGTTCCTCAGTTGCCTCGGTCGAAACTGCCTCAGCCCGTTCTGTAGCGTACTTGACGTGGAAGTAGCTGTCGGTCGTAGTCAGCTCGGGCAGCCCAACCACCCAACTGAATTCGGCCACAGACTTTCGAGGGATTGATCTACCTGCTTCGGTAAAAAGGTTGCCAGCGATATCGTCCAGGGCACAGCGACTAATCATCTCTTCAATCGCTGCTGCATCTGTCATCACCCAGCCCTTGCCTTCTTTCGCTGTAGCCTTATTGCGGAAGTCTGGATCGGCGCTAATGCGGTTGGCGTTGAATTCACGGCAACCAGCACACAAGGGAACATTCTCCCGCCCCGACAGCAATCGGAAAAGGTGCTCAGCCTCAATGTGCTTGAGCATGTCGCCGCTGATGGCATTGACGTTGTGCAGCCGTCCGTCCTCACCAACGATGTTCACCATGCGAGTGGTGATCTGGTTGCCCTCGCCTCCCTCGTTGTTCAGGCTGTGCATATTGAGGGTAGCCTGGGCAGAAATGGAAAGTGAATACACGTTCTTAGTCATGATCGTTTCTCCTCCTTGATTGGGTTATTGCTTTCGTCAGTAGCTTCTTCTGAATCATCTTGCCGTGGCACGCGAGCGTAGCCATAGGCCACCAGCAGGTTACAGATTAGCCGCGAGTCGCCAAAGTCGTCAATCAGCGCCACGATGTCATCAATGTCACTGGTGCGAATGCTGCGGCGATAGGGGCCGGGGCGCTTCTCCATTACCTGTGCGTTTTCGGCGTTGTACTTGGCCAGAAAGTCGGCCAGTTCGGCGACAAAGTCATTAGGATAAGCCGCTTTACGTGTTAACTGCTGTCCCAGCCCGTAGCGCACGTCGTACCGTCGGTCGCCTTGCTGCTTGCGGTACTGGGCCGTGACCGTCGCCTGCCGGATGGCGTAGGCGACGTTCTGGAAGCCCGGTGTCTCCAGTATCTTGCTCAAATGGGGTGCTTCCTGACTGCTCATAATCAACCTCCTGAGATTTGTGGTCGTGAACTGGGGGACATAACTGCCTCCCCGTTCCTTCTGGCTGATGAGATAACCACTGTAGGCCGTGGTGAACTCGAAGAAGGGGCGCAGGTCGTTACCAGAGAGAAAATCACGGTAAAGCAAAAGCAGATTGTAAGCGTCGCCGTGGCTCTCGTCAAACTGATCCACTACCGCCTCGTGCTCGGTCAGCACGTTCAGCGCGTCCTCCACGTCGCCCTCGCCCTCTACCTGAATCCAGCCAGGCAGGCCGATGAAGGACAAGTTCATCGTCGCTACTGACTGGCCCAGGTCTTTGTAAAATGCGCTGTGAAAACCGAACACCACACGAGAGGGCTGCCGGTGCTTGAACAGTCGTGCTTTCAGGCTGGCCCCCTCCTGCTGGCGGGTGAACTCAAGCATGGCCTGGGTATAGCGGATGGAAGCCAGCACGTCGGAGCGAATGGCGGTCTCGACGCGGGCCATGCGCCCCTGGAAGACACGCATAATCTTATCACTTTCCCCCAAGTCGATCTTGGAGGGGGCCAGTACGTAGGTTTTGCGATCTCTGACACCTCGCAGTTGCTTGGTCAGGGCGGCATGGTAAAAGCCCACCGCCTTGAGCCACTCCACCAGCCAAAAGGCATCTTTGATGTTATCCATCCGTAGATTGTCCGCTTTGGCCCGATTCTGCCCCTTTCCCTGGCTGGGGTTGTAGATTTGCGCCACCGTCGTTTCGGCTTTGATCCCCCAGCCGTGGGTCTTGTCCAGGCCTTTCCATGCCGTACCAGCCGCAGCCAAGTCATTGGGCGTCTGGGCGAAGAGGTCGCGCAACAACATCAACACCTCGGGCAGCGCCTCCTGAACCACCCACCACTGGATCATCAACTTGTTGTAGCCGATGAGCGCCGGGGGGTTGATGGCCCGGAAGACCTCCCAGTGCTCGTGGGGATCCTTGCCACGCAGGGCTGCCAACGCTGGATGGTCTTCGCCCCGTGCCAGGGCAATCTGGGCTTCCTTGGGCAACCCCTTGCGGATCTCAAAGAACTCGGTCCGCTTATCGCGCTCGACCTCGTAATCCACTATCACCTGCGGCGGCAGGCCAGGTGGCAGCTTGGCGGCGTTTTTGCGGGTGCGGATGACCCGGGCTGGCATATAGGGTGCTGACACCGCTGTCAACCGGGCATCGTCCAGCGTTGGCGTGAAGTCCAGGCAGTAATACGCGCCCTTGTCGCTGAGATGCACCGAGGATTGCCCGCGTCCACCAGCGCGTTTCAGCACATCATCCACCACCACCGCCAGACCATAGGCGAGCAGCGGGTCGGCAAATGTGCCGGTGGATTTGTCAATCAATAGCATCTGGGTCACATTTTCACCTCCTCGATTTCGTTATGAACTTCCCATCATAGTTCCCAACTGATCTGCTCGACGCAAAGCTCGCGCCAAAAGCACATAAGCTAGAAACTCCTCGTCATGCCCTGGATTCACGAGAAAATCCCTGATGGATGCCTCGCTCGGATCCTCGCTTGTCCACAAGTTCTTGGCATCAAGCCCGGCCGCCAAGTGGGTGGGTAGCAGATCTAGTGTCTCGGCTACCGCTTGGCCAGCGGCAGGGGCTAACGCATACCGCTGTCCCTGTTTGGCGAACGCTCCGTGATGTCGTGCGATGGCAGTAAAGGCCGCGTTGAAAACTGGCTCGCACATCTCGAACGCCGCCGCCAGCAGCGGGGCCACTGCCATCGCCCCTTCCACGGCGTGCGGCGGCTTGAGGCGCAGTGATTTCTGCTTCTCCTGGTGCAGTGGATTATTGGGGTCAAAATCGGTGTGAGCGTAGAATCCTGCTGGCGCGGGCCGCCCGGTGGCCTTCTGGTAGCACATCACCCAATCTTGCCATCCCTGGTTGAGTTTGCCCACGTCGTGCAAGAGCACAACCAAGTGAGCTGCTCGCTCTACCGTGCCGGCCGGCCAGCCGAACGCGCGCTCCAGACGAGTTGCAGCTGACGCCAACTCCGGCCACACGTGACCCCGGAAAGTCTGGTAGACCAGCCGCACGTGCTTGGCATAGCCCTCTAACTGGTAGGCATAGCCACCGCGCGACGCGGTGTCTTGCGCTGGGGCCAGCCTGGCCCGGTAGCCAGTGCCCCGATCAGGCACAAAGCCCAGGTCAGGGTCATAGCCGGCCAGTGCTGGATGCACCAGTACCAGCACGGAGCCGACGACATCATCTTTGTCCTGCACCGGCAGCCAACGGTAGACCGAGCGCCCGTGCTCGTCTACATCATCAAGTTCGTGCAACGCTTGCACCCCGTAGCCCTCCAGGTCGAGATCCCACTCCCGCTTCAGCCACTTTTCCACCAGGCCATACACCGTGCCAGGGTATAAACTAAAAGCCTCGGCAGCGAAAGGCCGTTCGGCCACCGCCAGTGGGTTATCATGCACCACTACCAGCCTAGACGATACTGCGCGAACCAGATCGCCCGCCTCGCCGGATCGTTGACCATCCATAACCCTGTTCATCCTACGCCGGTGCATCTCCTTGGTTGCGACCAGCCCCTCTACGATGGCCTGGTCGCGGGAGCCGTGCGCCGCGCTGATGATGGCTTGCTCATCGCTGAAGGTCAAGGTGTCGCCGTGATGAGACTGGAATTCGGCCAGCGTGCGGGAAATCTCATCCTCTTGACCCTTATAGGGCATCACACGCTCTGTAAGGTCAACCCTCTCGCCCTCCGCGTCAGATGTCTCGGCGTAGATAAATACATTCCCTTCCTCGCCCGGGTAGCGAGCGCAGCGTCCGGCGCGCTGCAGGATGGCATTGGCCGGGGCTAGTTCGGTGTGGAGCGTCTGGCAGGTAATGTCTAGCCCGACCTCGACCACCTGAGTGGCAACCACGATCCAACTCTCGCCCTGATTGCCATCCTTGCCAAACAATCTCAGAATCCCATCTTCGATACGCTCGCGATCCTCCGGCAAGAAGCGACTGTGCAACAGAAGTACCTGTGCATCACCCCGGTCGGGATGGTTGCGCAACGCCTCAAACAAGGCGCGGGCACGATCCACTACGTTGCAGACGACCAGGGTGCGGCTCTGGTGCTGCGTTAGCACAGCCTTGGCGGACAGAGGTGCGTTGGCCACGTGGTAGCAACGAGTTTTCTGCTGCGATGGGAGCGCCTGCATCGCTAGGCGTGCGAACTCGTCCTCGGGCACCACCACGGCATTTAACGCACCGGCCAGACCCTCCAGCATGTCGGCCGAGAAGGTGGCTGTCATTAACAAAAAGGGCGCCACGCCGCGCAGCATACGCAGCATCTCCAGCGTTGTGGGCAGCGTCGAGATGGGGTCGAATAGGTGAAACTCATCAAAGACAAGGTACGATGCGACTACCGCGCCAGCGTTCAGGTTGCTCAACCGACGGGGTAAGTTGTAAGGTGAGAGCAAAAAGCTGCTCAACACCTGGTCTATCGTGGCGAAGGTCAGCGTAGCGGCTAACTCTCGGTCATCGGCGTGCTCTCCAGTCTGGATAGCCACGCGAATGCGGTCATCACGACCGGCCTTTATGACCCTGTGTTTATATTCGTCTACGAACTGATTAGCCAACACGCGCATCGGCACAGCATACAGACATTTATGGGGAAATTCGCGTCCGTACTCGATGGCTTCAAGGAAAGGCAGCATTGCCGCTAACGTCTTGCCTGCACCGGTGGGGGCTTGCAATATCACGCTGTGGCCACTCAAGAGTAACTTGGACACACGCCGCTGAAAGGGGTAAGGAACCAGGCTCATGGATCATTCTCCAAAGTAACTGGCAAAGGTTTCATCTAACGTATCGCTCTCTATCGCGCTGCTCCGACTGACTTGCCAACTATAGGCTTCTGCCAACCGCCGCGCCTCACCCGTCATCCGATCCCGCAATTTCTTTGGCTCCACCACCTCCACATCCGCCCCCCACCCCCGGATCCACGGCACCATCTCTTGTACTTCGGCCACCTGCGCTCGCCAGATCAGACTGCCGTCGGGCTGTTCCTCCACTTGCTCTGAACGGTGCCAACAGGTTTCGCGCACGCGGTTTGTCACCCGCGGATGAAACTTCAGGACTACTTCTACCGGTTCGCCTTCCGTGAACCAGATGCTCCAGGCGTCGGCCAGTTGCTCACGAGGATCGAAATCTACCGGGATTTCGTAGGGGCGGGTGGTCAGTTCAATGCGTTGGATGCGCTCCAGCTTGAATGTTCGTATTGCTCCCGGCGGCTCCCGCCAGCCGATCACGTGGGTAGTCCGACCGATGGCGTAGGGCTCGATGAAGTAAGGGGCGAATTCATAATCGTACACGCGCCCGCTCTCGTGCCGATGCCACAGGCGCACCATTCGGCCCTGCGACCAGGCCCGGGTCAGTGTCTCCAGCACCTCCAAATATACGGGGTCGTGCCGCCGTGCCTGGTCGTCCATCACTTCAGCCGAGGCCAGCAGGTGGCGACTCACCAACGGGGCAATCCGGCGCAAGGCATAACCCAACTTGCGCATCGCCGATGCCGCGTGGGGGTTGTGCTTGTCGGTACGAGTGGCCATCAGGCGGGCCGCCAGGTGCAAGGCCATGCTCTCGTGGATGGTTAACCTTACGTGGGTCAGATAGTTATCGCGATTGATGCCGAACAGATTGTCATCTTGCCAGATGGGAATGTGTAGACTCAGTTCCTCGATGTAACGTCCCGCTGTTGAGCGGTGTATGCCCAAGCGTCGGGCGATTTCTGCCTTGTGCAATCCCTCGGGAAAAGCCAGCAATAACTGCTCCAACTGCAACAACCGTTCGGCCTTATTGGGCGCTCGTTCCATACGCTTGCCTCCGATGCAACAAAGATGTTATCTGCTACTATTATACCACACTCTCTCGTCCATTCCGCAACATTCACTGCCGCATTCAAGATTCTCGCCGTCCAACGTAAAAAAGTCGGCCATGGTCATCTTCTGCCAGCAATATACCAGCTTCCTCCAATGCTGGTAGCGTCCGCATCACCGATGAACGGTGCAACTCAAGCTTTCGAGCGATGAATCCCGCGCACTTACCTGGGTTGCTCTGCACTGCCTGGGCGATCATTTCCAACTGTCGGTTGCTTGTCCTCCGTGCCATTGTACGCCTCCTGTTCTGTGATTCATCATCACTATACAGGAGGCGTGTTGCAGGTAACGCAACAACCGGGCTGGATTCTTAAAGTGCCCTCAAGTGAGCATCCCTGGCATTTGTGTCCCCTCTTTATATTATAACATCCAATGCATCAAACCGCAATAGGGGAAACCCTGATTTTTGGCTAAGGGAAAACCCTACCTCAGGATCAGGGAAAACCTTAATGGTGCGTAAGGGAAAGGATGATTCAAACATGCGCGTTTGACGTAGATGGCTTTTTGTAATATACTATCCCCTGTATGGCTACCTGTCTTTTTCCCTCCTCTGAGCTTTTCGAGTATAATATGGCAGGTACTAAACGGCAGGTACTAAACAAGGAGGCACCGACCTGAGACATGGATCGAGAACAAGCCTGGGCTTTGCTCAACGAGCACACCAAAAACGAGAACTTGATCAAGCACGCTCTGGCAGTAGAGGCGGCCATGCGGGCCTATGCTCGCAAGCTCGGCGAGGACGAGGAGAAATGGGCCATCACCGGCCTCATCCACGACTTCGACTACGAGCAGCACCCCACCGCTGAGGAACACCCAGCCTGGGGAGCCAAACTCCTGGAGGAACGAGGCTGGCCCAAGGACATCGTCTACGCCGTCAAATCCCACGGCGACCACCTGGGGCTGCCGCGCAGGAGCCTGCTGGACAAGGCCCTCTACGCCGTGGACGAGCTAACAGGACTCCTCGTGGCTGTGGCCCTGGTGCGGCCTTCCAAGAGCATCATGGACGTTAAGCTCAAATCAGTCAAGAAGAAGTGGAAGGATAAGGCTTTCGCCCGAGGAGTGCATCGGGAAGACATCGAGAAAGGGGCCGCAGACCTGGGCGTGGATCTAAACGACCACATCGCTATCGTCCTTTCGGCCATGCAAGGCATCGCCGACGATCTCGGTCTGAGAGGAACTAGCTAGTGCCCGGACAGAGGGCCGCCCCTGCGCAGGGGGTGACCACGTAGCGGGGCGCTCCATCCCCTCCCTGCACAGCAGACACTAAAGAAAGCGGAGGTTGTTTTAGTTTGGCTCGTGGGAATGCTTCTTTGAAGAAACTGGCAATGAAAGCGGGCTAGGATGGCGGAGGAGAAAAGACACTGCCCGACCTGCGGGGCCAGGGTTGCCCTGAGCGCCAAGGTGTGCCTGATATGCGGGGCCTCTCTGGAGAGGCCCAAGCCTAAAAGACGGATCTCAATTCCAGTCTTCGTTCCAGCGGCCTTTTTGGCTGCCATTATCTTGACGGGCTTGGCAGCCCTGTTGGTACCTGGGCTTCAACAGGAGCCGGCGGCAACAAGCGTAGTACCAACCTC
>JBAWAP010000430.1:0-5769 GCA_049589355.1 Anaerolineae bacterium | reverse complement strand
TTGCGCTCGGTGATGTCTCTGGTGATGCCAAAGGTGCCGATGATTTGCCCTTCCTCGTCACGCATGGGCATCTTGGTTGTTGAGACCCAGGTCACGCGGCCATCGGGCCACGTTTCCTTTTCTTCTACGTTTATCAGAGGCTGGCCGGTCCTCACTATTTCCTGTTCGTCCGCGTATGCCTGTTGGGCGTGCTCCTCCGAGAAGAAGTCGAGATCTGTCTTACCTACTGCTTGCGCGGGGTCGCTCAGGCCGAACCATCGCTCGGCGTGAGCCTCGTTGGTTCTGATAAAGCGGCTGCCGGCATCCTTAAAGTAGATGGCGTCAGGAACATTATCCATGAGGGTTTTTAGCAGGTACCGTTCGTGGGCCAGCTCCTCCTCCGCCTGCTTGCGCTTCTTCTCCAGCTCTACATTGTGAAGGGCGAAGGCGATGTCTCCGGCGACTTCCTCGAACAAGGCTCGTTCTTCCTCATCTGCGGCGAGGTCTCTGGGGATGGAGACAGACAACAGGCCGTAGACCTTTCCGCCATACTCCAGCCGGACGGTCATCGCCCCTCTGCCGCCGTAGATGTTCGACAGGGGACAGTCGGCGCAGGTGGTGGACGGGTCTTCGGTTACCACACCGCCCGATTGCTTCAGGGCTCTCTGCACGCAATCGGTCAGCTCGCCGCGCTTCAATTGCTCGACCAGGGGCAAGAAATCCTCGCCCAAACCGGCTTCGGCGGTCGTCACAAGCCCTTCGGACTCATCCAACAGGGCGATCCAGGCGCTGTGATAGCCACGAGTCTCGATGAGGGTCTCACAGGCGCCTTGGAGCAGACGGCCACGGTCCCTTTCCCTGGTAATGAGTTGGTTGACGTTGCGGATGGCACTCAACACCAGGTTGAGGTGTTCTATCTTCTCCTCCGCCGCCTTACGCTCGGTGATGTCGGTGCTAGAGCCGACCATGCGAATGGGATTTCCAGCCTCGTCCCAGAGTGCCTGTCCCCGAGCACTGAACCAACGATGCTCGCCCGATTTGGTGCGTAGTCGCTGCTCCACGTTATACAGCCCACTCCTATCCTTCAAGTGAGCTTCTATTGCTGCCCCCGTATGCTCTCTGTCGTCTGGGTGCAGAATTGACTCAAACGTGTCAAAGTCAACCTCGAGTTCATCATCAGCATATCCAAGCAACTCCTTGAAACGCGGGGACCAGTAGAGCGAGTTGTTTTTGATATCCCAATCCCATATCCCGTCATTCGAGCCCTGCACGGCCAGGGCAAACCGCTCTTCACTGACTTGCAAGGCCTCCTCCACCCGCTTGCGCTCGGCGATGTCTCGCCGAGCCTGTTCGTACAGGCGGGCATTGGCGATGGCGTTGGCCAATTGGTCGGCCATGGTCTGGAGCACCGCGATGTCCTCCTCGCTGAAGGCGGCTTCCTCGGCGCTATGTATAGTCAGCGCACCTATGGCCTCACCCCGGCTGACGAGTGGCAGCGCCAGTTCGGAGCGCGTCTCCGGCAACAGCGAGTTCTCGAAGCGCACCGCCTCCTCGCCCACGTCCAGCGCGATGCGGGCCTGCTTGTTGGCGATGCACCAACCGATCATGGATTCGCCGCCTACCTCCAGTTTGTGGGCCTGGGCCACCATCTGGCGGCCCGCTTCGCCCGTACCCGCCTGCAGCACGGCCCACCTGCCCGGTTCGCCGGTCTGGTCCACCAGGAACAAGCCGACATAGTACAGGTCAAACCGCTCGCGGATCAGGCCCACTACTTGCGAGATCAACTCGTCTGGGTCGAGAATACTGCTGGCCGCGCGGGAAACCTCAGCACCGGTCTGGAGTTGGAGCGCACGACGTTGCACTTGCTGTGTAATCCGTGCCCCTTGCAGTGCGCTACTGATTTGCTCTCGCAGCGCGTCGTATATCGGTCCATCCCGCGGCCCCACCTCGAACAAGACAAACCCCAACTGATGCTCCCGGAAATAGAGCGCCTCGACCACCATGCTGTATGGCCGGTCCTGCGGCAGCATCCCCTCCGGCACCAAGCACCGCGAAGGAAATACTTGCTTTCCAGCTTCTAGCTCAAGCTGCCCTCGTCGCTCATCGTAAGCCATAATCAGCCTGGACGTTTCGGTGGGCCGCTGTGGATTCTCGTATAACGAGAGATAGCAACCGAGAATGCCCAGCCGGGGCAGCTCTTCAGCCAGGGTGTCCATCAATGCTTCCACGTCAAAAGTGATAATCAGCGCCGCGCTGATCTCGTCCAGAACCTGCGCCCGTTGTTCAGCCTGCAAAGCCTGACGTCTTTGTGCTAGCTGGGCAGTTTCTCCAACCATAACCTGGGCTTGCAGCCAGAGATCATTGGCTCGCTGCAATATCTGATTATCGCCCAGGTGGGGCAGCACGCAGCGGCGCAGGGCCGATATGACATTCGCCCACGCCGCCACCTGCCCGTCAACTGCTATCACCCGGCGCAAAACCCCATCCAACGCGGACAAGAAAACGCCTGGCGTCTCTGCTTGCAGCTCGGCAAAAAAGGCTTCCAGGAGTTGCTCGGCCCAGCCAGGGTTTAGCCCCTCAATCGCAGTCCCTGCCGCTTGCCTCATCTCGAACAGCATCATTTCTCGTTGGGCACCCACCATTGCCTCGAGCGGTTCGTCTTTAACCGTCACCGGCCCTGCCGCTGCCTGCGCCACGGCCGGGTTGCCACAGCCGCACGATTGGCGGATGATCAACTTGGGTGGCAGGGTCACTCGCTTGGGTACTTCTCCGCCATCCAGCAGCGTCAATAGCATCTCCGTGGCTTGGCGTGCGTGCTCGTAACCTTGCAGCGAAATCGTCGTCAAAGGAGGCGTGACACTATTGCTGATCGTTTCGTCGTCAAAGCCGGTCACGGCGACTTGGTTCGGCACATGGATTCCCCGCGCCTGTAATGCCCGCATCGCCCCAATGGCGATTAGATCATTGGCCGCCGCCACCGCTTCCAAGTTTACGCGCCGCTGGTCAAGCAGCAGAGAGATGGCTGCCTCACCCACCTCTGGCCCCCACAGCCCTTTGCTGGGCGGCGAAACCAGATCCGGATCAAGCGGCAGGCCATACTCGGCCAGAGCATCCAGGTAGGCTTGATACCGCTGTCGCGCCCCTGTATGGGTGGTATCAGGCCCCCGGATGAAAGCAATCCGGCGGTAACCGTGATCTTTGATCAAGTGAGCAACCATCTCACGCATCGGCTGGTAGGAATCTATCTCTACCCGTGGAATATCCTCCGGCCCTCCGCTCTCTATGGTTACGATATGGATGGGACGGTATTGTTCCAACACGCGTTTTGCGCCTTCTGGACCAGTATAGTTCATCAACGTAGCGTTCCAGGCGACCAGGCCATCCAGCACATCGGCGCTGACCATGTCGTAGAGCACGTTGGCCTGTCCATCAAATCCAATGGACGTGTCCAGGTCGTGAGCTATGAAGGTAATCACGTTCGCATCTCGTTCCCTGGCCGCATCAATGACTCCTTGCCATATCGTATAGCAGTTCTTCGTTGAGAGGTGGGCTGTTATGAAGCCGATAGTCGGACGTTTGCCTTGCCGCCTGGTAAGGGTTGGCCAATTTGTTTTCCGATTGTCGTCTGCCACAGCCGTCGTACCTCCTTGCTTAGTTTATCTCACGATGCGCTGCCCCGACTGGGCCTGCTTAGCTCGCAGCCCCGTTTCAAATCAAGCAGCGTCTGGATTCCACTCCGATCAATCCCCAGGCCCACAATCGCTTCTGCCACGGCCTGCTGGTGTATCTTTTAAAACAGGCAGCGATTTCACCTAACCACCCGATATAGGCAACCTGACCCTAAAGGTCGTCCCCTTTCCCACCTGGCTCTCCACCTCGATGGTGCCTTCGTGTGCTTCTATAAGCTGCTTGCTGACTGCCAAACCCAAACCGATGCCTTTGGCCTTGGTGGTGAACAGCGGCTCGAAGAGCCTCCCCAGGTTCTCGTCCGATATCCCACAGCCATTGTCCTTGAATTCTGTGACAATGAATCCGTCCTCTGCCCTGGTGGCGATCTCCAGTCTCCCTCCATCGGACATGGCCTGAGCCGCGTTCAGGATCAGGTTGATGAACACTTGCCCTATCTGATCGGAATCAGCCATGAGCGGCGGTAGGTACTCCCCCAGCTCGGTGATCACCGCCACTGCGTCCGGCACCGTGGTGCGCGATAGTGCGTCTTGCACTACAGTGTTGATTTGGGTCTTCTGTAGGGCTGGCTTCTTATCTCGTGCGAAGCTCAATAGGTCGTTGATGATCTTGTTCGAGGTCGCTATCTCCCTCTCCATGATCTTGAGGTGTTTCTTCACCTTCTCATCGGTATCGCCCAGCTTCATATTGATATAGTAGGTGGAGTTCTTGATGACGCCGAGAGGGTTGCGCAGCTCGTGGCCCACGCTAGCCCCGAGCTGCCCAATGGTGGCCAGCCTCTCCGCACGGATCAGTTGCTCTTGGGCATCTCGGAGCTCTTTGGTGCGCTGTTCTACCATCTCCTCCAGCCGCTCTGAGTACTCCTTCAGCGCCTCCTCTGCCCGCTTGCGCTCGGTCAGTTCTCGCTGAGCCGAGTCATACAGGCGCGCGTTCTGGACAGCGATCGCTGCACTCGCGGCTAGCGCCTCTGCCACCCTCAGGTGGGCTGGCCGGAACCGGTCCACCTCTTTATCCAGCACCTCGAGCACGCCGATCACTTCTTCCTTTAGTCGCAGGGGCACACATAGGATAGAGCGCAGCTCCACTCCGGTTGTCTGCTCTACACCCTTAAAGTGGCGCGTGTCGCTGCGTGTGTCCGGCACGACCAGACTCTCGCCGCTGCGACTCACCCCGCCGGCAATCCCCTGTCCCGATGCCAGGCGCCAGCCGCGCACGACCTCGCTTCGGGAACCGGCGGCCTGCCGACAGACCAGTTCGTGCGTCTCCGGGACGATCAACCAGACCGAGCAACTGATCACATTCAGCAGAAGGTACACCTCTCCCACGATGCTAGTGAGCACCTGATCTAGGTCGAGGGTGGAGGCCAGCATCTGGCTGGCGCGGTGGAGCAGCGCCAACTCGTAGTTGCGCTGTCGCAGCGACTCCTCTGCCTGTCGCTTCTCCTTAATGAGTCGCTGCTTTTCAAGGGCCTCCCGGACATTAGCCAACACCTCATCCATGTTCAAGGGTTTGGTGATGTAGGCCGATGCGCCCTCGTTCAGGGCTTGCACTGCGGTTTCCAGAGAGGCATAGCCGGTGACTAGGATCAAAGCCATGTCAGGGTGCATTTCCTTCAGAGGCGCTAGTAGCTCTATCCCTTCCATATCAGGCAGTCTGATGTCCAGCAGCGCCACGTTGAAGAATCTCCCCTGCGCCTTCTCTATGGCCTCTTGCCCCGTCCTAGCCGTCTCTGTCTCGTAGCCCTTCGTTTCAAAGATGAGCATCAGACTTCTACAGATGCCCTCATCGTCGTCAACGATTAGGATGCGCTCTTTGTCGTCCATCCCTTACCCCCTGCCTAGACATCTTCATAACCTCATAGAAATTACCTCGCCTGCAACGAGCCTATTAGCCATTTCAGTCAGGTTAGCTGCAGCCGTGCTATCTGGTTGATAGATTACAAGTGGTACACCCCGCTCCTGAGCTGCTATGCAAGCTTCTGCTGCTGGGGGCACTACTCCAACAATCTCACTACCTAGTAGTGATCTAATCTCACGTAATTTCATAGCTCTAGCTACCATCGTACGGTTGACAACTACGGCACCCACCAGTCCTCCACTCAGC
>JBAWAP010000429.1:0-7800 GCA_049589355.1 Anaerolineae bacterium | reverse complement strand
GGGTGGGGCCGGAGAACGCTGACGAATGGGGACCTACCTGCCCGGGCCACACGGAGTGGAAGCACACTCTCAGTCAGGTGGATCCGGTGCTGGTCAAACGCCCCTTCTTCCTGCCCTACGTGGCTTTTCGCGATTACGGTGACTACTGCGACGTGTTTGGCAACCTGCTGGCGGTGCTGTTCGGGGTGGCCAACCCGGCCCAGGAGAGGCGTATCTTGGACTACCTCTACCAGGTGGGCATCGCCGAGCCTTACCCGGTGCGGGTGCTGCATCCGCCCATTTACCCCGGTTCCAAGGACTGGCGAGAGTATTACCGCAACAACAACTTGAACCTGCCCGACCAGTACCACAACGGCGGCATCTGGCCCTTCGTAGGCGGTTTCTACGTGGCGGTACTGGTTAAGACGGGGCAACTGGACGAGGCGAGACGGCAACTGGAGAAGTTGGCCGAAGTGAACTGCCTGGGGATCAACGAGGAGTGGGAGTTCAACGAGTGGTGCCACGGCCGCACCGGCCGGCCAATGGGCTATCCGCACCAGGCCTGGTCGGCGGGGATGTACGTCTATGCTTACCATTGTGTAACCGAGGGGCGGGTGCCGGTGTTCGGCACTGAAGACGATTGGTGAGTCAGATCAAAAGACTAAGCTGAGAAAAGGAGACCAACGAATGCGACTCTATGCCGACAATGCGAAATGCTCCGGGTGCCGGGCCTGCCTGGTGGCTTGTTCGCTGCACCTGTTTGGCGAGAACAACCCCAAGAAGGCCGCCCTGACCATCGTGCCACACTTTCCAGTGCCAGGTACGTTCGAGGTGAAGGTCTGTACCCAGTGCGGGGACTGCGCGGCGGTGTGCCCGGTGGACGCCATCCACCAGAACGAAAAAGGGGCCTACTACATTGAGCCCGACGAATGTACCCTGTGCATGGCCTGCGTGGACGAATGTCCCGAAGGCGTGGTTTTCACCCGACCCGACGTGGACTACGTCTGGGAGTGCGATCTGTGTGGCGAGTGTGTGGATGTATGCGGTCCTGGCGTGCTATGGATCGCTGAGCAAGAGGAGGCATAATCATGTACGGCTATGCAGGACGTATTCTGCGCGTGAATCTGACCCATGGCACCATCACCAAAGAGCCGACGCCGGTTGAAGTGGTCCGTGACTACCTGGGCGGCCGGGGATTGGGGGCCTATCTGCTTTGGAACGAGGTGCCCCAGGGAGCCGAACCGCTGGGGCCGGACAACAAGCTGTTCATCTC
This sequence comes from Anaerolineae bacterium, assembly GCA_049589355.1. Classification (GTDB taxonomy): domain Bacteria; phylum Chloroflexota; class Anaerolineae; order VGOG01; family VGOG01; genus JBAWAP01. The sequence goes on along the minus strand of JBAWAP010000429.1, from coordinate 6,548 downwards.
GACCGGGCCGCTATCTGGTACATTGTTTCCCGGGGCAGGCAAGATGGACTTTGCTACCAAATCGCCCTTGACCGGCGGCTACGCCGGAGCCAGCATGGGCGGCATGCTGACCGCTGAGCTCAAGTATGCTGGCTACGATGCCATCATCCTGGAAGGCATAAGCCCCCGCCCGGTGTACCTGCACATTGACGACGAAACCGTCGAATTGCGCGATGCGGACGCCTATTGGGGCCTGGGCTCCTTCACCGTGGAAAAGATGCTGAAGGACGAACTAGGCGAGGAATTCCAGATCGCCACCATCGGCCCGGCCGGCGAGAACCTGGTCAAGTACGCCTGCATTAACCACGATTTCGGGCGGCAGGCCGGCCGGGGTGGTGTGGGCACGGTGATGGGGGCCAAGAAGCTCAAGGCTATTGCCGTGCGCGGCAATGGCGGCATCCCCATCGCCGACGTGGCCGAGTTCACCCGGGTAGCCAGGGAAGCCTACCGCGCCTGCAAAGAGGCCGGGGGATTTGATGCCTGGACCCGTTATGGCACCATGATGGTCACCTCCTGGTGCGACGAAAACGGTGCTTTACCCACGCGCAACTTCCAATCCGGCTCTTTTGAGGATGGCCCCAACATCTACGCCCCTGTCTTCCGCGAGAAGATCGTGGTGACCGACAAAGGCTGCTTTGGCTGCCCCACGCCATGCGGGAAGTACTCCCATTCCAAAAAGCATGACATCTATGTGGAGGGGCCAGAGTACGAGACCAACGGCATGTTGGGCTCCGATCTGGGCATCGGCGACATTGAGGACATCGCCAAGGCCAACCAACTGTGCGACGAGTTGGGGCTGGATACCATCTCAGCCGGCGGGGCCATTGCCTGGGCCATGGAGTGTTATGAGAAAGGAGTTCTGAGTCGGGAGCAGACCGGTGGACTCGACCTGCGTTTTGGCAACGCCGAAGCGGTCTTCACCCTCGTCGAGCGCATCGCCCAGCGGGACGGCTGGCTGGGCAACCTGCTGGCCGAAGGGGTCAAGCAGGCATCGGCGGAGGTGGGCCAGGGCAGCGAGAAGTGGGCCGTCCACGTCAAGGGCATGGAACAGAGCGCCTACGACACCCACGACGCCACCTCGATGCTGTTGGCCTACATGACCGCCGACGTGGGCGCGCACCACAACCGGGCCTGGGCCATCACCTACGACATCGCCGTGGGCCGCGATAAGGTCACGCCTGAAAAAGCGGCCAAGGTTATCGAACTGCAGCACATCCGTCCCCTGATGGACTGCCTGGGCTGCTGCCGGCTGCAGTGGGTCGAGCTGGGCCTGTCGCTGGATTACTACGCCCCGGCCATGACCGCGCTGACCGGTGTGGACTACTCGTGGGCGGACCTGTTGCACACCTCAGAGCGGGTGTGGAATCTGACCCGCATGGTCTGGGTGCGGGAGGTGGAGGACTTCGGGCGGGCCTGGGATGCGCCGCCGCCGCGCTTTGTGGAGGAACCGGCCATTGGTGGCGCTACGGACGGCAAGTTCACGTCCCCTGAAGCGGCCCAGCAGATGCTCGACTTCTACTACCAGCAGCGGGGCTGGGACGCCAACGGCATTCCCACGCCGGAGACGCTGAAGCGACTGGGGCTGGCCGAACTGGTAGAGGCGTAGCCGCGATGGGAGTCACGTTGATCCCAGTGGGGTTCTTGAAGGAGTACACCGGCGGCCAGGACCGGCTGGAGCTGGCCGCCGGCCCCACCGTGGCCGAGATGCTGGAGGAAGTGGGCATCCCGCCGGCGCTGGTGGCCGCCGTGGTGCGAGGCGATGATCTCGTGCCTAAAGAGTATCGGCCGCAGGATGGAGAGACCATCAAAGTGATCGCCGTCATGGGTGGCGGCTAAGAAGAATTGCGAATTGCGGATTTCGAAATTCGAAATTTCTGATCCAGAGGTGCCATGACCGAACTGTATCCCATGCTGAGTGTGGAAGAGGCGTTGGAGCGGGTGCTGGCTGCCTTCCTGCCGCTCCCGCCGGAGCGCGTGCCGGTGCTGGAGACCATGGGCCGGGTGCTGGCCGAGGACGTCTACGCCGACATGGACATCCCGCCCTTGACCAACACGGCCATGGACGGCTACGCCGTGCGGGCCGCCGACACCGCCGGGGCCAGCCCGGAGCATCCCGTGCGTCTGCGCATCATCTACGACCTGGCAGCGGGCTACACCACCGACGTGGCGGTGACGCCCGGCACGGCCATCCGCATCATGACCGGCACGCCCATCCCGCCGGGGGCCGACGCCGTGGTCCAGTTCGAGGACACGCAGCAGGATGGTGAGTGGGTCACCATTTTCAAAGGCGTGCCGGTGGGCAAGAACGTCCGCCAGGCCGGCGAGGACGTGAAAAAGGGCGCCCTCATCCTGCCGCGGGGCACCGAGGTTCGCCCGCAGGAGGTGGGGATGCTGGCCGCCCTGGGCCATAAGGAGGCGTGGGTCCATCGCCGGCCGCGGGTGGCCATCCTGGCCACCGGCGACGAGGTGATCGAGATAGACGCCCCCTGGCAGCCGGGCAAGATCCGCAACGCCAACAGCTACTCCAACGCCGCTCAGGTGGTGCGCTACGGCGGGGTGCCAGTTCTGCTGGGTATCGCCCGCGACGATGTGGCGGAACTGACGGACAGAATCCGGGCCGGGCTGGAGCAGGGGGCTGATCTCTTCCTCACCTCGGGCGGGGTATCGGTGGGCGACTTTGACGTGGTCAAAACGGTCCTGGCGGCTGAAGGGGGGATGGGCTTCTGGCGGGTGCGGATGAAGCCGGGGAAGCCGCTGGCTTTCGGCCACATCCAGGGGGTGCCACTGCTGGGCCTGCCGGGCAACCCGGTGTCGGCTATGGTCAGCTTTGAGCTATTTGCCCGTCCGGCCATCCTTAAGATGTCGGGGAACACGAAGCTGGAGAAGCCGACGGTGGAAGCCACGCTGCTGGATGCGATCACGCGCAAGGATGACCGCCGTCACTTCTTGCGGGTCATGCTTGAAGAACGGGACGGCGAGTACTTCGCTCGGCTGACCGGCGACCAGGGGTCAGGCATTTTGCTCTCGATGGTGCGGGCGCAGGGGTTGGCAATCATCCCCGAAGACCGGAATCACCTGCCCGCCGGGGCGCGGGTGCAAGTGATGATGCTAGACTGGGTGTAACGTGGATGAGATCACCTGTTGTCGGTACGAAGACTTTGTAAAAGCCCTGGCTGACGAAACCCGCCAGACGATTCTGGAGTTGTTGAAGGATCGCGAGATGAATGTGGGAGAGATAGTGGCCTGTTTCGATTTGACACAGCCGACCATCTCCTATCACCTGGGTCTTTTGCGCCGAGCGGGGGTGGTGCTGGCCCGGCGAGAGGGTCAGCAGGTGTATTACACGGCTAATCGCTGTTGCCTGGAGGCCTGCACCTGTCGCCTGGTCGGGCAACTGACTGGAAATAGGGAACGGGTCATGCGAACGGTGAGTGAAGAGGAGAAACCGGGATGAACAACCACCTTTTGATGGCGAGTGATCTGCACCTGGAACGCGGAGGGCAGGAAATCCTGCGTGGGGTGACACTGGAAATAGCGCCTGGGCAGGTGTATGGTCTCCTGGGGCGCAACGGCTCCGGCAAGTCGAGCCTGGCCTATACCCTGATGGGTTGTGACGGCTATGTTCCCACGGCCGGGCGTATCCTGTTCGATGGCCAGGACATCACCCGCCTCTCCATCACCGAGCGGGCCCGGCTGGGGCTGACCCTGGCCTGGCAGGATCCAGCACGCTTCGAGGGACTCAAGGTGAAGGACTACCTGGCCCTGGGTATGCAAGAACCCTCCCAGGAGCGGATGGAGGAGGCGTTGGAAGCGGTAGCCCTTTTGCCATTCGTGTACCTGAGCCGCTCGGTGGACGAGACCCTCTCCGGCGGCGAGCGGAAGCGCATCGAGCTGGCCGCTATCTACGCCATGCGGCCAAAGCTGGCCGTCCTCGACGAGCCGGACTCGGGAATTGACGTCCTATCCCTTGATGACATAGGCCAGCTCATCCGGCGCATGGCCAACGAGGGGGCGACCGTGCTGCTGATCACCCACCGCGACGAGATGGTGCCCGTGGCCGACGTGGCGGCGCTGATGTGCGAAGGGGAGATCGTGCGCGTGGGCGATCCAGCCGAGGTGCGCCATCACTACGCCCGTCGCTGTCGGCCGTGCCCGATAGCGGAGCTCGTGGAACCGACAGGAGGGGTTTATGAGCGACTTTGAGGCCATCCTGAGAGCTTACGAGCGTTCGGGTGGCGATCCCCAATTCCTGAGGTCACCCAAGGTTGCTAGCCTGGTCATCAGCGGCAACCGGGTGCTGGGGGCTAACGAGGTTCCGGGGGTGCACGTCGAAGCGCAGGAATTCGACCGTGGCGTGCGGATCAAACTGTTCGTCGAGCCGGGGACAAGGCTAGAGACGCCAGCTCACTTGTGCTTCGGCGTCATCCCCGCCGAGGGGGTGCAGGAGATATTGCCGGAGTTCGAGATCGGTGAGGGGGCATGGGCCGAGTTCATCGCCCACTGCACCTTTCCCAATGCGGTCAGCGTTCAACACCTGATGGAGGCCCGCATCCACGTTGGTAAGAACGCCACCATGAAGTACAGCGAGACCCACTACCACGGTGAAGAAGGTGGGGTGGAGGTGGTGCCCAAGGCCCAGGTAACGGTGGACGAAGGCGGGCACTATAGCTCGGAGTTCGCCCTGACCACAGGGCGGGTGGGGAAACTGGACTTCGACTACGTGGTGGACGTGGCCGCGCAGGGCGTGGCCGAACTGACCGCCAAGGCCTACGGCTACGGGGATGATGCCATCTCGGTCAAGGAGACCATTCGCCTGAACGGGGAACACGCGCGGGGGCTGGCCAAGTCCCGCATTGCCGTGCGGGATGAAGCTACCAGCGAGGTGATAGGCACCACCGAGGGCAATGCCCCCTTCGCCCGAGGTCACGTGGACTGCATCGAGGTGGTGCGCGATCGGGCGGTGGCCAGTGCCATCCCGGTGGTGCGGGTGCGGGACGACCGGGCCTACGTGACCCACGAGGCGGCCATTGGCACGGTAAACAAAAAAGAGTTAGAGACGCTGATGGCCCGTGGATTGGGCGAGGAAGAGGCCGTGGATGTGATCATCCGCGGGATGTTAGAGGGATAGAATGAAGAGGAGCCATGGCTAAGCACAGGGACTTCGAGTTCAACTTGCGGGAACTGGCCGGCTCCATGGGTGATTTCGGCACCCTGTTCCCCTTGGCCATCGGCTACATCGTGGTATGTGGGCTCAATCCGGCTGGATTGTTCATCTGGATGGGGTTGGTCAACATCGCCACCGGCCTGGTCTACCGCCTGCCCATGCCCGTGGAGCCAAAGAAGGTCGTCGCCGTGGTCGCTATCTCTCAGAAGTGGCCGGCTCCTCTGGTCTATGCCTCCGGCCTGGGTTTGGGGATCACCTGGTTCGTCCTAGCATTGACCGGGCTGATGCGCCACATCGTGCGTTGGACGCCCATGTTCGTGGTGCGGGGCATCCAACTGGCCCTGGGGATCATGCTGGCCTGGGAGGGGCTCAAGATGATGCGGCCCAGCCCTTTGCTGGGGTTTATGGCCATCGCCATCGTGCTCCTCCTGCGGGAGAACCGCTACGCCCCGGCGGCCATCGTGCTGATGCTGTTAGGGGCAGGCATCATCGCCTGGCAGGGCCGACTGGGGCGGTCACTGGAGTTGGCTATCACCCTGCCGCCCCTCACCGTGCCCCACCTGGATGACGTGTGGCGGGCCATGCTCCTGGCTGGCTTCGCCCAGATTCCGCTATCCCTCACCAATGCTGTCATCGCCACCGCCGCTCTCATCCGGGACTACTTCCCGGACAAGCCGGTGAGGGAAGAGCGACTGATGCTGAACATGGGTTTCATGAACGCGATCCCTGCTTTTTTAGGTGGGATGCCTCTGTGCCATGGCGCTGGGGGACTGGCCGGGCAATACTACTTTGGAGCACGTACCGGTGGAACGAACATCATCGAAGGGCTGATCGAGATTTCTCTGGGGCTGTTCCTGGGCAAGTCCATCGGCAACTTGCTGGCTGCCTTCCCCATGCCGCTGGTGGGGGCGATGATGTTTCTGGTGGGGATCGAGCTGGGTAAGGTAGTAGTGGGGTTGCGAGGGTGGAAGCTGTGGCTGGCCCTGGTCACTGCCGCCGTCTCGGCAGTCACCAACATGGCCGTGGGCTTCGTCGTGGGGCTGGCTGTGGCTTACCTGGTACGGGAATTGACCCATCGGAATCTGCTGTCTTGCGTCTGCTTGTCTCGTGCATGAAGGAGAGCCCCCTGAGGGATGGGCCTAACCCGGGCGGTCAGAGGTAGATGCCCCTATAAATGCAATGTGGCAGGTGAGGGGCTTTTATTTTGACAAATCGGTGATCTCATTATATTACTGCCTGATGTTCACGCCAGGACTGGTGATCATGAGGAGCTAGCGTAACAATTGTGCAACCAGAGCCCAAACCGTGCAAACCGGGGCAAAAACAGAACTTTTCCAATTGAACA
>JBAWAP010000428.1:0-5955 GCA_049589355.1 Anaerolineae bacterium | reverse complement strand
GGTCTCTGGAGATGGGAGTTATTTGGTCGAAACATCGTTCCCTCACTTAGATAGAATAGAATCCAACATCTATAACACCACCCTCACCCAAAGGATTTGGAAATTGCCCTTTTTTCAGGGGAGTCGTTTCACGTTTCACGCATCACCCTTATCAATCCGCAAGTGGTATTGCAGCACCAGCCCCTTCTCGGCTAGGGCCTCGGCCAGGATGTTCAACACCCCTTCGCCCCACGCCGTCAGCTTGGGTGGCGTTAGGTCGGCGCGCAGGGCGATGTATTGTTCCCGCAAGGCGATATAAGCCCGGGGCACCTCCGGCTCCAGATGGGGGAACACTTCTGCTTCCAGGACCGCTTCCAGTTCCCGGGCGTCGCTTTCCCGCCCGGTGCGATAAAAGGGTGCCACCTCCAGAGCCAGGTCCAGGTAGCCTTTCAGGTCGCCGATGAGCAGCAGCAGGTCAGCTCCCTGGGGGGTGAGGTTGCCACTCGCTATTTCCTGCTGCAACTGCCGGCGCAGATCTTCCCGCCCGGCCACGCTACGGCTCGCATTGGCCACGGTGCGCCGATCCAGGTGGAGCAGGGCCTCACTGAAGCCGCTGCGGATGGTCATCTCGTTGGCGAAGAGTTCCCGCGGCGCGTAGAGGCACAGTTTGTCGGCCAATAAGGTCAACAGATTTCGGATTTTCGATTTTCGATTTTCGATTTCAATCTGAAATCCGAAATCGGAAATCGCAAATCTCAATTGGCGGGAGGCCCGGGTCGCCTCGTTCTCAGCCAGGGGGTGGGCGTGTTCATGAGCCAGCAGGCCCTGGATGGCCAGAGCGTCGTCCCAATAGCCCTCCTTCGCCATCGCCTGCCGGTTGACGAAGACATGGCAGCCGGCTGGATCGGCCAGGTCGTAGATGTTAACCACCGGCCGGTGGTTTAGGGCCGCCGCGCCCCCTGGTGGGAGGCTTCGCCCTGAGATACTCAAGCCCGAAGGGTCAGCTCCACCCTTGCTCCCTCCCCCTGCCAGGGGGAGGGGTGGGGTGGGGGTGAGCTGTCGGACCAGGGGCTGGAGGTCCTGCAGGACGAAGAGGGTCACCCAGCGGTGGGGCCAGAGCCCCTGTTGGGTGTAGCCCCGGATGACCGCCTCCTCTACCTGAACAACCGGGAGCACCCCGGCCTCCACGTCGGCGACTACCCGCAGTTCCGTTCCAGTGATGCGATGCAGACTGAAGTGTTTGACCGTGCGCACCATACCGATTTCCGATCTAAAATTTCTTCAGCCGCAGTTCCAAGATGCCGTTCTTGTACGCCTTCTGCAGCGTCGTTGCATCTACCGGCTCAGGCAACAGAATCTCCTTGGCATACTTGCGCTCGCCGGTGGTCTCCAGGGAGAGAATGTCGTCCTGGATCCCGATGTGAACCTCCTCCTCGGCCACACCGGGCAGTTCGGCCACCACGACGATCTCCTGCTCCTCGTCGAAGAGGTCCACCAGAGGTTCTCGCACCTCAGCCACCACCGGCCCCTCCTCGGTGGTGCGGATGTTGCCGAAGCGCTCTACCTGGGGTATGCCGCCGATGCCGGTGCGGACGCTGAAGCCATAGACACCCCGAGCTTTGTCGCCCAGCCCCTTGATGCGGAAATCGCCGGTGCGGGTGACCTCCTCCTCGCCCGTCTCGATCATCTCCCCAAGCAGATCGATAAAGTCGCCCAGGCCCTTGAACAGGCCGCCAAAGCCCAGGTCAAAGGAGACCCTGGCCTCTTCCTCTTTTTTCGTTTCCCTTTTCTTCTTCTCTGTCACCTCTACACCTCTCTATCTCCAATTTCGTTTGTTCCCCGCTCCCCTGCCCCTCCGCTCCCTGGCACCTCCGCTCAACCGGCCTGCCGCTTTTCGTGCTCGGCCCGACGAGCTTTCAGCCGTTCCTCCTCCAGCGTCAGGGACTCCGTTTCCTGAAGCCTTGGCCAGGCCGCCCGAGCAGGCCCGGTGTTGGTGGGAATGGAGCGCTTGGTGCGGATGTGCTTGTGCGTCCGGATGCGCCACAAAGCGCCGAAGCCATTCATGTTATCCTCCCTTCTCGATTGCCGATTTTCGATTTCCGATTGACAATCGAAAATCGGCAATCGCAAATCTAAAATCGGCTAGTATTCCAGCGGGATCTCCCGCCAACTCTGGGCCTCGCCTTCGCCGCTATCGCCTTTCTCCGTCCGTGATTGGCGGACCCTGGCGCGCCCTCGGCCCGAAGGCTTCGTTGAGTCGTCCTCGGCCGTCTGGCCCAGAATCTGTTGCAGGATGGTAAGTCGCTCTTCCACTTGCTGGAGCTGGCCCTCCGTCCTCTTTTGATGGTTAATCCACAAGTTCAACTCTCGTTTCAGGCGAGCTTTCTCGTGTTCCATGCGGGCCACTTCGGCCACGGCCTGTTCTCGGGTAGTCGGCAGTGAACGGTGGCGAAGCCCTTGAATGGTGGGAATGTCCCGCATGCTCTTGACGCTCTTGATCTTCATCCCGACCCTACTCCTTTCCGCCACAATGATGCTCAATCAGGCTGAGGAGCATCTTGCGCTGCTGGGGGCGCCGCTCCCGGGCCTGGCTGGTGAAGGCCGTCTTGGACTCCAGCAGGTCCAGGCAGATGCGCCCGAACTTCGGATCCTGGGCCGATGGATGCAGGTCCTGCATGGCACTCACCTTGGCGATCATGACGCAGGACCGCAGGGTGGGGGTCTGGTCGTACTCCCCCGAGGCCCGGAAATCCCGCACCAGGTCCACAATCCTGGCCGCCTCCTCCGGCGGCAGGCCGGAACGGGCGGCGGTGATAGCGATTTCTGTATCCCGGTCGTAGAAGTCCAGATCAATGGTCACCAGCCGGTCGCTGAGGGCATCCTGGGCCTCGTGGACGCCAGCGTACTCCTGGGGGTTGCTGGTGAAGATAGCCCGGAAGTTGGGATGGACCTTGACGTAGGCGTCCTCTCGGCTCATGGTGGGCAGGACAAGCAATTGCTCCTCCAGCACTGCCAGGAGGACGTTGTTGGCCTCGGGCCGGGAGCGGGTGAACTCGTCGTAGACCAGGGTGAAGCCCTCGCGGCAGGCGGTGGTCAGGCGGTGGTCCACCCAACGCTGGGTAGCATCCTCCTCGTACTTGAGAACAGTGTGGATGAAGCGGTCCACGACCTTGCGGTAGCGGTAGCCGTATTGCCCGCCGATGAGGTCCGAGGTAGCGAACTCCTCATCGCCAGCGATGAGCATCACTGGGCGACCCAACTGCGCGGCCACGTGCAGGGCAAGAGTAGTTTTGCCCGTGCCGGCCGGGCCGCGGAAGTGAACTGGAAAGCCAGCGGCCAGATAGGCCAGGGCCCGTTCCGTCAACTCCTGGATAGTGGGCGTTTCCACGAAGTCGGGCCGCGGGCGCACGGACAGGGCAACCGGCGCTCCCTCGACTATGGTTCTCTCTGCAACTGCCATCTTTATGCCTCCTTACTAGCTGATGGCCGATGGCCGACGGTGGATGCTCCCTCCACTATCTACCATCAGCTATCGGCTAACATACTCTTCTACTGATGATACCCGCACCCCCATCTCCACCGTCAGCGCCCGGTACCACTTTTCGCGGGCGGCAGCATAGGCCTCGGGGTCCTCCTGCCAGGTACGAAACTGGTCGTAGACCCACTGGAAGCCGGTTTGGGCCTGCTGCCAGACCCGGTCGTCGAAGGGGGAGCCCGGGGGTTGCAGCGCATGGCCTTCGCCCCAGAAGGTCCGATGGGCCATCCCCCGTTCGAAGTCGGTGCCCAACCCGGCTGGGGTGCCGGTGATGAGATACGCCACGGCATCGCCGAAGGCCAGAGCCAGGGTGCCCTCCAGGCCGAGCCGGTAGCCGGCGGCCACAGTTAGGAAGGCCAATAGCCGGGTCAGGGCCTCCGGCTCTCGATCCTCCTGTCCGGCCCGCTGATGGAGGACAGCCAGGGCATCGGCGTAGGCCAGGGGGGGACGCTCCTGCCAGTGGCGGGGCGGGAAAAGGGCCAAGGTGAAATCGGCGGGGGAGAAATCACCGATCTCATCAATCTCCCCCAGACCCAGGCGCAGCTTCTGCCACAGTGTGTCGAAGAGGGTCTGGGCGGCGGAGAGATCCAGTTGCAACACGATCTCCGGCCTGGAGCCGTCTCGAACCATCAGGCGGCATTTTACCCCCTCCAGCACCTGCAGTTGGGCTGGCAGGGTGATCTCGATGCTTCCACTGGTACGGCCGGCAGAGCGAATCCCTCGGGTTCCCAGATACATGGCAGCTCCTTTGTGCTACATCGCCTAGCAATTTATCTAGCAGATATAATAGCACAAAAAGTACCCCCTGTCAAGTCAAGTTTGACTCTACGCGGAGCTACACCGGGGCTGCGTTTTGAGCAGAGGTGCGGAAGTGCTGGGGTACAAGGGTGAAGAGTTTCTCCCGCTCCTCTGCCCCTCTGCTCAAAAGTGGTGGGCGTCTTCTCACCCCTGCGCCATTTCCCGGGCCTGCTCGATCCATTCCTTCACTTTGGCCAGTTGGGCTACTGCTCCTAGAGTCTGGCGCAGTTCCTCCGGCTTGCTTGCGGCCAACTGAGCATAGGTGTAGATACCGGCCTGGTTCAGGCGCTTCTGCATCCTGGAGCCGATCCCCCGGATGGTGGTGAGATCATCGGGGGCCACCTCTTCCGCTGGTGGCGCTTCTTCTATGGGCGGCGGTGCCACTGCCTCCACCGGCGGTGGGGGCGGAGCCTTTTTTACGGGCCGTGGCGGTGGAGCAGCCGGCTTTCTGGCCCTGCGCTGCTGCATGAGCGTGGTAAAGTTGCCCCACACCCTCCGGGCCTCGTTCAGATCGGCCTGCAACCTGTCGCGCTCTGTCTGCAACCTGTCGCGCATCGCGGCCACATTCGAGGCCAGGCGATCGCGATCCTCAGCCAGGTGCCGCTGCTGCTCTTCAGCCATGGCTTGATGGGCGGCGTGAATTTCCTTCACGAACGTATCAGCGTCTAGGACCAGCCCACCCACGTTGACGCGAAGTTCGGTCACGTATTTGCCCAGTTGCTCTTGCTGCTCGGCAGCCATGGCCTGGTGGGCAGCGTCCATCTCCTTGAGCAAAGCCGCCGTGTCAGAGGCCAGGTGGTCGCGATCCTCACTCAGCCGCTCCCGCTGTTCAGCCGCCATGGCCTGGTGGGCGGCGTCCAGTTCCTTCATGAATGTCGCGGCATCGCGGCGCAGTTCATCCACGTTGTGGCGTAGCTCGTCCATGTACTCGCTCAGTTGCTCCTGCTGCTCGGTGGACATGGCTTGGCGGGCAGCGTCCATCTCCTCAAGCAAGGCCGCCGTGTCCGAGGCCAGGCGGTCGCGATCCTCAGCCAGGCGCTGGCGCTGCTCGGCGGCCATGGCCTGGTGGGCGGCCTCCAGTTCCTCCATGAAGGTCGCGGCGTCACGGCGCAGGTTATCTATGTTATGGCGGAGCTCGTCCATGTACTCGCTCAGTTGCTCCTGCTGCTCGGTGGACATGGCTTGGCGGGCAGCGTCCATCTCCTCGAGCAAGGCCGCCGTGTCAGAGGCCAGGCGGTCACGATCCTCACTCAGCCGCTCCCGCTGCTCAGCCGCCATGGCCTGGTGAGCAGCGTCCGCTTCCCTCATAAATGTCTCGGTATCGCGGCGCAGTTCATCCCCGTTGTGGCGGAGCTCGTCCATGTACTCGCTCAATTGCTGCTGCTGCTCGGCAGCCATGGTCTGACGGACAGTGTAGAACTCGGCCAGTTCTTGCCCCGTCGCGGTTCGAATGCCAACAACCGCCTCCATCCGAGTGTCGTAAGTGTCCAGGAAGTGCCGGGTTAACCGGCGCATTTCATCGGGTAATGTCATAAGATTCACCTCCTTTCTCCATACCAGAGAGTTGTCCGCCGACCGCCGCTCCCTCTGGCTAATAGCTGATAGCTGATAGCTGATGGCTGATAGTCTTATCTGCTATCAGC
>JBAWAP010000427.1:0-5934 GCA_049589355.1 Anaerolineae bacterium | reverse complement strand
GCCGTACCCCCAGGATGTAAGAGCCATCAACAAAGGTCTCGACAGCATCCGTCTCCTCACCGTTGGAGTTCAGAAAGGTGAGTGGTTGTCCCCCTACGAAAAGCCGGACCCGGGCGTTAGAGACAGCTAACTGCTGGGTATTCACCACCTGGCCCAGCACAGTCAGGGTCACTTCATCCTCTTGGGCCAGGACAGGGGAAAAGAGAAAAAGGCAAGCCAAAAAGAAGAGGGCGATCAGCCGAGCCCATCGCACGATCCTATCTTTGACAAACACGAAACATGCACCTCCTTGCAGCTAAACAATCACCACCTCGACCCCCGTTTCCCGTTGGATCTCGTCGGCGAAGGCGTGAAGAGCTTCCAGGGCGAAGGCATTGGCTTCCCCACTTGGACGCCCCAACACCACCAGGGTGGCCCCCTCCTCCACGGCGGCCGTCTTGATCTCCTGGCGGACTCTTCCCTCACGGCAAATGGCTCGAGCCTCCACCCCCTGCCGGGCTGCCCGCTCTTGAGCCATGGCCAGCAGGAACTCACCCATCTTCTCGATGCCACCCTCGATGTCTATCACAATAGGCGCAGCCGTCTTGTCCAGGAAACTCGTGTCCACTACGTAAAGGAAGACCAGTTCATCGCCCCGCTCTTTGGCTAGGGCGATGGCTGCGTCCTGGGTGCGGTAGCTGGCTTCGCCACCTCGGGTGGCGCACAGAATTTTACCCATGATTCCTCCTTTTCGTTTCAAGACCGGGCCTTGAGCAGGTCAGCTCTTCCCCACCCTCCTCTTCCCCCTGCTCTTCTTCTTCCTTGCTCCCTTGCTCCCCTGCGTCTTCTTCCTCCTTGCCAAAGTCCCTCATCTTCTCCGCCAGTTCCCTCAGACGCCTGTCCACTCGATCGTTCACCGAATCCTCTTCGAAGGTCCCGTCTTCTTTCCTCACCCCGGCCTTGACTCCTGTCAGGATCTCGATCCCTTCGTCAACGGTCTTCACCGACCAGATGTGGAATTTGCCCTCCCTGACCGCCTCCACTACCTCTTCTTTGAGCATCAGGTTCTGCACGTTGCTTTCGGGGATGAGCACCCCCTGCTCGCCAGTCAACCCTTTAGCCGTGCAGGTCTCGAAGAACCCCTCGATCTTCTCGTTCACCCCGCCGATGGCCTGCACCTCCCCCTTCTGGTTGATGGAGCCGGTGACGGCGATGCCCTGCTTGATGGGGAGGCCGGAGAGGCTGGAGAGGAGAGCGTAAAGCTCCGTGCTGGAGGCGCTGTCCCCCTCCACCTCGGAGTAGCTCTGCTCGAAGACCAGGTGCGCCGAGAGGCTGAGGGGCTTATCCTGAGCATACTTCTCGGTCAGATAGCCACTCAGGATCATCACCCCCTTGGTATGGATAGGGCCACCCAGCTTGGCCTCCCGTTCGATGTCTATGAGCCCCTCCCGGCCCAGGCCTATGCTGGCCGTAATCCGAGAAGGCTGCCCGAAGGCGATATCTCCTAAGCTAATAACAGAGAGGCCGTTCACCTGGCCCACCTCCTCCCCCACCACGTCAATCATGATGGTACCCCGCTCGATCGCCTCGCTGACCCTTTCCTGAACGAGGTTCGAGCGGTAGAACTTCTCCTCGATGGCCTTCTGCACGTGAGCGGCGGTCACATACACCGAGTTTTCCTGGGTCGCATAGAAGCCAGCTTCCCTGATGATGTCTGATATCTCGCCAAACCTGGCAGTGAGCTTCTCCTGATCCTCGGCCAGCCGGGAGCTGTGCTCAATGACCTTGGCCAATGCCGAGGCATCGAGGTGTTTCAAACCCTCCTCACCACAAAGGGTGCAGACAAAGGCAGCGTAGTCCCTTATGTTCTCGTCCGTGCGATCCATGCGGGTGTCGAAATCGGCTTTGACCTTGAACAGCTCACTGAAGTCCTCATCCAGGTCGTAGAGGAGATAGTAAAGCATAGGTTGCCCGATGATAACTACTTTGGCATCCAGGGGGATGGGCTCGGGCTGCAGGCTCTTGGTAGTAATGAAACCTAACCTCTCGCCTGCCTCCTCTATGGCGATCTCTTTATTCCTGAGGGCTCGCTTCAAGCTATCCCAGGAGAAGAGGTTGCGCAACAACTCCTCGGCGGGGAGCACCAGGTAGCCACCGTTGGCCCGGTGGAGGGAGCCTTCTCTGACCATGGTGAAGTCGGTGATCAGGGCACCGAACTGGGCCTCTTTCTCTATCCGGCCGAAGAGGTTGTTGTAGGTAGGGTTGAACTCCATAATTACCGGTGCCCCCTCGAGCTCGGAGTTGTCCACCACTACGTTCACTTCGTATTTCCTGAAGGGCAGCTCACTCGCCCCGGGCACGGGAATAGCAGGAGTGAGCTGGGCCTCAGCTTCCCCCCTGAACTGGGAGAGGTTCTCCACGATGTCACCCCGCACCTCCTTCAGGTAGGCCACAACCTCCGGAAGGTCCTCGTATTTCTCCACCAATTCACTAACCGAGGGGGCCACAGTGTAGAGGGCTACTTCCTGATCCAGCTCCTGTAGTTCTTCGGTGGCTTTCTTCTCCAGACCCCTCACTTGTCTCATAGCCCTCTTTAGCTCATCTTGCAGGCTCTCCCGCTTTTGCTGCAGGTCCTCTTTTACCTCCGTACTCAGAGCTCTGAACTCCTCTTCGCTGAGAGGCTTCCCCTCCATCACAGGAATGATCAACAGGCCCATAGGACTCATTTGGAGAAGGAATCCCTCCTCCTGAGACCTATCACCCATTTGGGAGAGGAGCTCCTGTCTCTGTCTTTGAAAGCCTTGAACGGTCTCCTCCCTTTTAGCGGCATATTCATCGCTCTCGAAGGCTCTGGGAATCTCTCGCCGCACCCCATCCACCAGGTTCTTCATATCCTTTTGGAATTCCCGCCCTCTGCCCGGGGGCAGGCGGAGGGCTTTGGGGCGATAGGGGCCACGGAAGTTATTCACGTAGCACCAGTCGGGAGGCACAGCCTTATCCTTGGCTACTTCCTCCAGGAAGCGCTCGACGGCCGTGGTCTTCCCTGTGCCAGGGGGTCCGGCCACGTAAATGTTGAACCCCAACTCCTTGATCCCCAGCCCAAACTCGAGAGCTCTGACCGCCCTCTCCTGGCCGATGATGGTTTCGAGGGGCTCTATCTCTTCGGTTGTCTCATAGTCCAGCATCTGGGGATCGCAGATCCTGCGGAGCTTATCAACAGACAGTTCATTTGCCATTTCTCTCCTCCTAATCCTACTTCTTTCTCAGCCTTCAAGGGCAGCGATGATGGTCCAACCAAGTGCCGAGGTGCCCGGCACTTGTCGATGTTGCCGAGCTGGAGCGAGCCGCTCAAATGCCTTCCACACCTCGCTGCCTCTGAAGTTCAAGCCCAAAGTGCCGGGCACCTGACGGATATTAGCCTTCGAGGGCAGCGATGATGGTCCGACAGAAGGCAGGCAGATCGGTAGGAACGCGAGAGGTGATGATGTTGCCATCCTGCACCACCTCCTGGTCTACGTAGGTCGCGCCAGCGTTAATGACATCGTCCTTGATGGCGCTGACACAAGTAACCTTGCGACCCTTCAAGATGCCCGCCGAAATCAGCACCCACCCGGCATGGCAGATGGCGGCTATCACCTTGCCCTGCTGGTGAGCCTCCCGAACCAGGTTGAGCACGGCCTCGTAGCGCCGCAAAAGATCCGGGGCGTAGCCACCAGGCACGATGATAGCGTCGAAGTCGGCCGCCTCGACCTCATCGGCTGCGGCATCCACCGTCACGGGATAGCCGTACTTGCTGGTGTAGGTTTCGGCGCTGCCCGTGCCGATGACCTTCACCTCGGCCCCTGCCTCTCGCAGCCGCAAGAGGGAATACCAAAGCTCCAAGTCCTGGTAGTTGTTCTCCGCCAGGATTGCTACACGCTTGCCACTTAAGCTCATTTTCGCCTCCTCTGTGTTTTGATGAGTAACGAGGAACCAGTGATCAGGGAATGAGTGATCAGGAAATCAGGGTGGAGGGAAACCGATTTCCTAATTTCCTGATTACCTAATCCCTGATCCCTAATCCCTGCCCCCTCACTCCCCAAACAACTCCTTGATGTCCTGCACCGCGCTCCGCCTCTCCCCTGCTCCCATCGCCCTGTAGAACTCCTCATCGTACTTGCGGGTGCGCACCGGGATGGGCATGGGCACAGCGTGGCCCATGAGGAGAACCTGCTCGCGGGTATCCAAACTCTCCAGCGCCCCCCGCAGGAAGCTGCGGTTGGCCACCCCGGTCAAGACCGCGTCTATGTCCCGCTCCTCGGTCAGCTTGCCGGTGACCCGGGTGCCGAGCTGACTCATCACCTCAGGATCAATGCCGCTGGGCCGCTGGTCTACGACCATGAGGGTGACGTAGTACTTGCGTAGCTCGCGAGCGATAGTGCCGAAGATGGTCTGTCGGGAGACCGCAGGGCTGAGGAACTTGTGGGCCTCCTCCAGGGTGATCACCAGAGTGCGGGGCTGATCGGCGGCGGCCTGGGTCTGCTCGTAGCGCTCCACCTTCCCCTGATAGAGGTGGCGCACCCGGCGGGTGACGATGTTGGCCACCAGCATGTGATCCAGGGGTCGGTCGTGCCGCCCGAAGTGCAGGATGACGTGCCTCCCCTTGTCCAATGCGGCCACCATTTCGTCAATGACGCTGAACGGGACCTCGTCCACCACGTAGTCCAGGCGGCCGATGTCCCTCAGCTTACGTTGCAGGGCCTCGGTAGCTCCCTGATGGGCGGCCTTGGCCTGACAGAAAACGGCGATGTCCTCCGGGCTCATCCTGAGCAGTTCCCTCAGCCACTCTTTGCCGTAGCTATCCTGCAGGAGGCCCACCGTTGCCCTGGACGTTGGACTCAGGTCCAGCTCCTCGCCCAGGAGCAGCACGTCCTCGGCCTCAATCTGGTTGAGGCCGATCTTGAGCGTCACGTCCACGTTGCGCCCCTCCCGGCCGGCGGCTCTCTCGTCCAGGGAGTAGATCAGCACCTGGCTGCCGAAGAGGTGGCGCAGCCCCTTGACCCACTGGCCGTCCTCCGAGCGCTTGCCAAAGGCGTACTCATCGTGCATGTCGAAGATGAGGTTGACCGCCACCCCCGCCTGGATGATCCCGCACAGCATCAGGCGAACCAGGAAGCTCTTGCCCGTGCCCGTCTGGCCGAAGATGCCGTTGGAGCGCTCCACCAGGCGGTCGAGCTTGAGGCAGATGGGGATGTCCATAGTCAGCGGTGTGCCTACGGCGAAATTCAGCTTGCCCTCCTGGCCGAAGACGGTGGCGAAGTCCAGGGAATCGGCCTGGCACAGCTCAGCGAAGTGCATGGGGATGGTGCGCACCGGCTGTGGCGGCGACAGTTCATCGAGAAAGGTAAGCTCTTCGCCCTTCTCCAGCATAAGCATCGGCTTGACCTGCACCGTGGCGTAGGTGTTGATGCCGGAGAGGGCCTGGGCGATAAAGGGCGAGGCATCCCGGGGCGGGTCGGCCAGCAGCCTGACGTCAGTGGCCCGCAATTGCATGTCCGAAATCATGCTGAAGTAGCGGTTATGCTCCCCCTCCACGATCACAAAATCGCCGATGCGCAAATCCTCCGTCGAACAGCCCGCATCCAGCCGCACCGTCAACCCCGCGTTAAACGCGCCGTCGGTTACTACGCCTAATCGTTTACGTTTCATCCACCTCTACTCCTCAGATCACTTTTCGATGGTCAAATGGTCAGTTGGTCATTGGTCACTAGTCTTGGTCGTAGTATACTTGCCGCCCCGCCGTGGCATGAAGTGCCCCACGGCTACGAAGCTGTCACCCCGTGAACGGGGTTCTTGAGCCCGATTCATCGGGCGGGAGCTTTGTAGCACGGCCACTTCATGGCCGTGCTGCTACCGTCGGCGTGGCGCCTGGCTGGCCGTGATCTCCAGCGCCCGGTCGGTCTCGTCGTTGAGGAT
>JBAWAP010000426.1:0-19182 GCA_049589355.1 Anaerolineae bacterium | reverse complement strand
GGTGGGTGAGGTTTACACCCCCGAGACCATCGAGCGCGACCTGACCTTCCTGGGATTGATGGCCATGATGGACCCGCCCCGCCCGGAGGTGGTCGAGGCAGTGGAGAAGTGCCACCGGGCCGGCATCCGCATTGTCATGATCACCGGCGACTACGAGCTGACGGCGGAGAGCATCGCCCGGCGCATCGGCATCATCCGGGGGGCCCGACCGCGTATTATCACCGGTGCTGAGCTGGACACGATGGGTGAGGAAGCACTGAAAGAGGCTCTACGGGGCGAAGTCATCTTTGCCCGCGTGACCCCCGAGCACAAACTGCGGGTGGTCAGCGCACTTCAGGAGATGGGGCACGTCGTAGCCGTCACCGGTGATGGCGTGAACGACGCGCCCGCGCTCAAGAAAGCCGACATCGGCGTGGCCATGGGCCTCGCTGGCACCGACGTGGCCAAAGAGGCCGCCGATATGATCCTGACCGACGACAACTTTGCTTCCATCGTCAACGCTGTGGAAGAGGGTCGCGGCGTCTATGCCAACATCAAGAAATTCACCACTTACATCTTTACCAGCAACACCCCCGAAGCCGTGCCCTTTATCCTTTTTGCCTTTAGCAGTGCGCGTATTCCGCTGGCCCTGAACGTCATGCACATCCTTTCTATTGATTTGGGAACGGACATCATGCCAGCCCTGGGCTTGGGAGCGGAGCCACCCGAGTCTGGGGTGATGGACCAGCCGCCGCGCAACCTGAAAGAGCACGTTATAACCTTACCCCTTCTTCTGCGGGCCTATCCCTGGTTGGGCATGATCCAGAGCCTGGCGGCGATGGCAGCTTTCTACTTCACGTACTGGACGAACGGCTACCGGGGGCAGTGGCTCGATCTGCCAGGCAGTGGGCCACTATATCGCTCGGCTACGGCCATGGCCCTGGCTGCCGTGGTGACCACCCAGATCGGCAACCTGTTTGCCCAGCGCACGGAGCGCACCTCTTTCTTTCGTATCCCCCTGTTCAATAACCGGTTGATATGGGTGGGTATCGCCACCGAGCTGACGCTTATTGCCCTGATTACCTATGTGCCGATTTTCCAGGGGTTCATTGGCACAGGGCCCTTCCCTTTGAGAAACTGGTTGTTCCTGTTCGCCTGGACCCCCTCGTTGCTGTTGGCCGACGAGTTGCGCAAGGCGCTGCTGCGCTGGTGGGAACGGGGTGGGGACAAGGCTCGCTGTTCCTTTACAGGAGGTGATGTATGAGAATTATCATTATCGGTTGTGGCCGGATGGGTGCTGGCTTGGCCCAGACTCTGAACCTGAACGGCCATTCAGTGACCGTGGTAGACAAAGACCCGGTTGCATTTGAGCGTCTGGGGCCTGCGTTTAAGGGCCAGACTGTGGTGGGGGTCGGGTTCGACCGGGATGTGTTGCTCCAGGCCGGGATCGAGCGGGCCGATGGCCTGGCCGCGGTGACGGACAGCGACGAGGCCAATGTGGTCTCCGCCCGCCTGGCCAGCCAGGTTTTCCGGGTCCCTAGGGTCGTCGCCCGCCTGTACGACACGCGCCAAGCGGAGATCTACCGGCGGTTGGGCCTGCAGACCATCGCCCCAGTCACCTGGGGCATCCACCAAATCGCCGACCTGCTCTGCTATTCCCCGCTGGACACCGTCCTGAGCCTGGGGAGTGGCGAAGTGGATCTGGTGAAGACAGAGATTCCACCACTCTTGGCGGGTCGGACGGTGAACGAGTTGACGGTGCCTGGCGAAATCCAGGTAGTGGCGATCAGCCGGGGCGGCACGACCTTTCTGCCTACACTGGGCACAGTCTTCCAGAACGGCGATCTGGTTCACTTGGTCGTATTGGCGGCCTCCGCTGACCGTCTCAGGGCGTTATTGGGGTTGATGTAAAGAGAGGAGGCAATGGGCATGGAAGTGATCGTTGTGGGTGGAGGCAAGGTGGGCACTTACCTGGCCTCGTTGCTGCTGGGTGAAGGGTATCGGGTGAGGGTCATTGAAGAACGGCGGGAAGAGATCCCTCGGCTACAGCACGATCTGCCAACGGAGGTAGTGGTATCCGGCAGCGGCACGGACCCCAATGTGCTGGAAGCCGCTGGCATCCGCCGGGCCGATGTGGTGGCAGCGGTGACCGGCGCGGACGAGATCAACCTGGTGGTCACCAGCCTGGCGCGCTTTGAGTTCAACGTGCCGCGCATCATCGCCCGCGTGAACAACCCCAAGAACGCCTGGATGTTCACCCCGGAGATGGGCGTGGATGTGGCCTTAAATCAGGCCGATCTGATGGCCCGTCTGATCGCCGAGGAGATGTCGCTGGGTGACATGATGACCCTGCTCAAGTTACGCAAGGGGCAATACTCGCTGGTGGAAGAGAAGGTAGATCCCACTTCGGTGGCGGTAGGTAAAGCCTTGCGCGACCTCGACCTGCCCGCCGAGTGCGTGCTGGCCGCTATCATCCGCAAAGGCCAGCTCATCATCCCCCGCGGAGGCCTGGTACTGCAGCCGGCCGACGAAGTGCTGGCGGTCGTGCACGCCTCACAACTGGGCCAATTCGCCGCCCTCTTGGGCCGTGTGGAGTGAACGATGATAGATTCCAAACCTGTTCCCAGTGTGGCTAGTGAACTGGGGCAAGAGTATAAAGCCCAAATAGCGCTCTTTCACGCTCAACCGCCGTTGGTACAGCGGTTCCTCGAAGCGCAGGCTCGCCTGCTGGCCGAAGCGCTCGCCCAACGCCTGCCACAAGCCCGATTTATGTTGCCCGAACAAGTGGTGGTTCAGTTGCCGACTCATGGTGAGGGCCAATTTGTCCCGGTCCCATCTGAGTTCCGCGAGCAATTGGCAGGCGGCCTGATGGATCGTCTGACCGGCGCTGACGTCCGCCTGGCGCTACGCCAGCGGCTGGCCGAACTCGACCAATCGCCCGAGCGCGCGGTGGCCGTGAGTGCGGGCCTTATCCGGTATGCCACGATCATGCAAATGGTGCACGGCATGTTGCCTGCCGGGCGCCCGGTCACTTACGTTGCCGCCGATGGCGAAGAGATCCCCAGCCTGCCGGTTAGTGATGGGCTGGAACCACCATCGGCGCTCACCGCGCCGACGGACGCCATCGTAGAGGAGCCAGCGGAAGGTGAGGCAGACCGTGAGGCATTGCTCGTCCCCTACGTCCCCGCTGCCCGCCGGTTCTACCTGCCCCAGTGGGTGGCGTTCGATGATGAAGGCCGTCTGTTGGTGAACTCGGTCAACGAAGCCGAAGCCCACGTGGCTTCGATGCAGCGCTTCCTGTCCATTTTGCACCTGGCCGTTGGCCTTGCGCCGTACATCGTCGCCGACGAGGATTACCAGCGCAAGCGCTATGGCATGCTGGGGCAACTGGTCAATCAGGGCCGGGCGTTAGCGCGTTACGAAACGAAGGAGATTATCCGCACTATCCAACGCAGAGCGACAGCGCACGACCTCAACCGGGGGTTAAGTCTGAGCCTGCCTTACTTTGACGATCAAGCGTTAGAAATGAAGATACGCCATTTCCAGATTATCCCGGCCGGGCGCATCATGTTTGTCCCCGCTTTCGTGGTGCGGGCCGCGCGTGAGGAGCAGGCCAAGGTGGCGCAAGACACACGCCTGAGCCCTTCTACCCGCAAGCACCTCCTGGCCGAACTCAAGACCCTGGAACAGGCGTTTGTGATTCGTGAAGCGTGAAACGTGAAGCGTGAAACGTGAGGTCACGCATCACGGATCACGTTGTAGGTTACTGGTATGTTGTTCTCCATTGCCCTTTTGATAGTGGTCGTTTTCCTGTCTTACAAAGCCGCGCCGCGCGAGCGAGCTGAACACGCCCTGGTGCATGGCGCTGGGCAGATCGGTTTGCTGGCTGCGGTGGCTCTGTTTGGTGTGGACTATTTCACCTCGTTCTTTTACGGCACAGGCGAGTTGATGAGCGCCCTGCATCCTTATGGGTTGCAAAAGTACGGCTACATCGCCGCCGGCGTCATTGCGTTGGCCAACTTTGTCTTCGGCGCGCTTTACATGTACTCGCTGGGAATATTCAATGAAGGCGGCGGATCGTACACGGCCTCGATGCGCTATCTCAAGCCAACGCTGAGTCTCATTGTAGCAGTGACTCTCATTGAAGACTATGTACTCACTATTGTCGTTTCGGCGCTATCCGGCGGAGACCAGTTGCTCTCCGTCCTGAGACTGTATGGGAAATACTGGTGGCTGCACTTCGGCATTGGTGCGTTGCTGGCCACTGCGACCTGGTACATCACCATCCGGGGCCGGGGCGAGTCGTCTAAGGTGGCCTTCACCTTGCTGGGGGTCTTTGCCATGCTCACCGTGACCATGGCGATTGGCCTGTTCATCGCTCACTTCAAAGGTGTTCCGCCTGTGCCCCCCACCGAAGTGCCCAAACCGGCCACGCTCCTTCAGGCGATGATGCACATACTGACTGCCTCGATGAAAGGTATGGTTGCCCTGAGTGGGCTAGAGGCCATGTCCAACGGCATTCAGTTCGTGATCAATGAAGATGTCAGGATCGTCAAATGGGGTAAAAAGCGCCTCCCCCGTTTCAATTGGCTGTGGAACTTTTACAGCGGCAAGTCGGGCATTGGCCGGTTTGTACAGACCTCGTTCCTGTTCTACGGTGGGCTGACAACGTTCTTCTTGACATTCTTCGCCATACGTTTCGACGTCTTTGATGGCACCTTAGGCCGCTCGCTCGTGGGGAACCTGTCCTACATCGGCTTCGGCCGGGTTCCGGGGGGCATCATTCTGTTCTGGACCTATCAGATTTTGGCCGTGATTTTGCTGGGGGCTGCCTCGATGACTGCCCTCCAGGACGCGCAGGCGACCGAGTGGCGCGATGTGGCCATCGGCGAAATCCCCGAGATTATTATCTACCGCGACCGGCGCGGCACGTTCACCCGCTCGGTCACGATCACCTACATCGTGGCGGTGCTCATCATGCTGCTGGTTCGCGGGCGCACCACGGTTGCTGCGCCCTTTTACGGGGTGGGCGTCTTTATGCCCATCATGATCATGGGGCTGGCCATCCGACAGCACATCCTGCAGCACTATTCCGAGCGCATTCGCGCCTGGGGTGCGGCAGGCGCTGGTTTGGCGGCGGCTATGGCCGGGACTGTCTTCGTGGGCCAGATCGTCGGAAAGTGGGAAGAGGGTGGCTGGGTCAGATTGATTACATTCACCACGCTGTTCATTTCCGCGCACCTGGTGCTCCTCTCGCCCATCGGTTACCGCACGCCGGAACAAATTCACCGCATCGTCCGCCAAAAGGCGCGCGTGCAAGGCGCGATGGCTTCTATCGTCGAGTGGCAGTCGCTCAAAATGCAGGAATACCGCTACACGCTGCTCATCGGCATTGCGCGTTTCTTTGAGCTGTTTGGCGTGCGCCGGCCGGTGCGCTACGAGCCGCCTCCTTTCGCCGGAGATTACGATCACGCGCTCCACGTGGATCACCCAGAGGCGCCCTCCTTCCTCGAGCAATACCTGCCCAAGCCTGAGCTGCCACTCGGTGAGCAACCTGAACAAGTTTGGGCTGCCGATTTGCCCGTTGGGAGCCAGCAGGCCCAGGTCACTGTGGCTAATCTGCCCATTATCGAACAACCTGCCGCACCCACCACGCCTGAGCTACACGTCAGCGAGCAACCAGCCGAAATTACTGAGACTGAGACACCGCTTCTGAGCCAGGCCGATGCCCAATCTGGCGAACAGGATGTTGAATCGGCTGAGGAGCCAGGTGTAGCAAGAGACGCAGATTGAGTATGAGCTCCTTGCTTCCGCACGCCCTGCGCGTTTCAGAAGTTTTCGACTCATTGGAAACTTCACCAGACGGCCTTGACCCCGCTGAGGCACAAGCACGCCTCTCGACCTACGGGTGCAACGTCCTTTCTGAGCCACCAGGGGTCCCGCTCTGGCGTAAGTTCGTGGGCCACACGACGCATCTGATGGCTTTGCTCCTGTGGGCTGCCGGCGGGCTGGCCATCCTGGGCGGCCGGCCGACTCTGGGAATCATCATCTGGGTCGTCGTCCTCGTCAACGGCGGCTTTTCGTTCTGGCAAGAACATCGCGCCGAGCGGGCGGTGGCTGCGCTCAAACAATTGCTTCCAGCCTATGCGCGCATGATCCGCGCGGGTACAGAAGTCCAAATCCCCGCCAGCGAAGTCGTCCCTGGCGATCTGCTCGTGCTGGCCGAAGGCGATAACATCCCCGCCGACGCTCGTGTGGTGGAGGAGAACGGCTTGCGGGCCAATCACGCTACTCTCACTGGTGAAGCCATCCCTGTGCGTAAAGTAGCAGAGGCATCTGTGCGCGAGGGGCTCACCGAACTGGAACGACCCAATCTGGTCTTCGCCGGGACGTCCGTGGTGTCGGGCACAGGCCGTGCCGTGGTGTTTGCCACCGGCATGCTCACCCAGTTCGGGCGCATTGCCCACCTCACCCAGACCGTGAAGGAAGAGCCAAGCCGGCTCCAGCAAGAGATGCGGCATGTGACGCGGATTATCTCCCTGGTCGCCATCGGCCTCGGTATCCTGGTCTTCTTGGTCGCTAGCACCGATGTCGGCATGCCAAGGATAGAGGCCTTTTTATTCGCCATCGGCACCATCGTTGCCGTCGTCCCTGAAGGCTTGCTTCCCACCATCACGATCTCGCTGGCCATGGCTGTACAGCGCCTGGCGCAGCGCGGCGTGCTGGTCAAGAAACTCGCCGTGGTCGAAACCCTTGGCACCGTCTCGGTCGTTTGCGCTGACAAGAGCGGCACCCTGACCCAGAACCAGATGACCGTTCGGGAAGTGTGGGTGGCCGGACAACGGCTCAGCGTTTCCGGCGTAGGATATGAACCCCAAGGGGAGTTTTCTTTTATTCCGTCCGGCCCTTTGGCAGGCGACCTCGAGGCCCTGCTTACCGCTGCCGTTCTCTGTAACAACTCGCGCCTCAATCCGCCCTCGCCTGAGCACCCTCAGTGGACTTGCCTGGGTGACCAGACCGAGGCGGCCCTGCGCGTCGTGGCTCTGAAGGGCGGGATTGATGAACGGGTGGTAACCCTGGCTTATCCACGGGTTTATGAACTCGCTTTTGATGCAAGCCGCAAGCGCATGAGTACCATCCACCGCACTGAACGCGCCGAGATCGCGTTTGTCAAGGGAGCTCCCAGAGAAGTGCTCCAGCTCTGCACCCACATTCTGGTTCACGGCCAGGTCCATCCGCTGGATGACGCAACCCGCACCGAGATCCTGGCCACAAATGACGATTACGCCCGCAACGCCTTGCGTGTGCTGGCGCTGGCTCGCACCCCCCCCTTGCCCCCCCTTGCCAGGGGGGGGAGGAGGGGGGGGTATATAGCCGAGGAGGTAGAGCAGAACCTGATCTTCCTGGGTTTGTTGGCTATGATGGACCCGCCACGCCCTGAGGTAACGGCCGCCGTGCAAACCTGTCGCGCCGCTGGCATCCGCCTGGTGATGGTCACCGGCGACTATGGCCTCACCGCCGAGTCGGTGGCACGGCGCATCGGTATGCTCACCACTCCTCGCCCTCGTATCCTCACCGGTGCCGAGTTGGATACGATGGACGATAGTACCTTGCAGGCGGTTTTGGATGAGGAAGTTATCCTGGCTCGCATGGCCCCGGAACACAAAGTGCGGCTGATAGCCGCCTTTCAGGCCCAAGGGGAGGTGGTGGCCGTTACGGGCGATGGCGTGAACGATGCTCCGGCCCTGCGCAAGGCCGACATCGGCATTGCCATGGGGGTAACCGGCACCGAAGTAGCCAAAGAGGCTTCCGACATGATCCTCACAGACGACAACTTTGCCGACTTGGTGAGCGCGATCGAAGAGGGGCGTGCCGTCTACGACAACATCCGCAAATTTATCACGTACATCTTTGCCAGCAACGTGCCAGAGGTCCTGCCGTTATTGCTCACGGTGCTGTTCAAGATCCCGTTAGCCCTGACAGTCGTGCAGATGCTGGCGATTGACCTGGGCACCGACCTTCTCCCAGCTCTGGCCCTGGGGACGGAAAAACCCGAGCCGGGCGTGATGGATCGCCCGCCGCGCCGACGGGCACAGTCCTTGTTGGACTCCGGCCTATTGACCCGCGCTTACCTGTGGCTGGGAGGTATCGAGGCGACGCTGTGTTACGTTGGCTTCTTTTGGGTGTATCGTTTGTTCGGGTACACCGATCTCCTGGATCTGCCTCGCTCGGATCTGCTATCCTACATGGAACGGCTGGTAACGCCAGAAGGCCGGGTGTACGTTTTAGCCACGACGATCTTCCACGTCGGCGTCGTCATGGCGCAGATTGGCAACGTCGTTGCCTGCCGGACGGAGAAAGGCTTCGTCGCGGGCCGCCCTGGGGGTGAGAGCGGCAGAATGCGGTGGATGGAATGGCTGAGCAATCGGTTCCTGCTGTGGGGGGTTGGGGTCGAAATTCTCCTCATTTTGCTCATGGTCTACTTCCATCCATTGACCAAGGCATTTGAGCACCTGCCCCTGCCGCCCATGTACTGGTTGGGATTGAGCCTGTATGCTCCCGTGCTCTATGGCCTAGATTGGATTCGCAAGAGCGTCGTCGGGCGTGTGGAATGGGCGCGAGAACGTCAGTGCCAGGGAGGTGCCGCCGATCGGAGGTGACTTTATGTTTGCTATCACTTCGGAGCTTAAAGGCTACTTTGAGTATGATGCTGTGGGGCTGTATCTTAGAACCCACCAGACCGCAGAAATCAACGGTGTTGTTGTTGACGTAGAGAACTTCCTCGGCCGCCACTTTCTCTGCGATGGCAGTTGTTGTCTGCGGTTGTCAGGTCTGTCTTGCCCTTCTAAGAAGCAGGTTTTGGTGAGAGGCGACTGTTGCCAAGGGTCCTGGGTGCCTCTTTCAGTCGAAGAACAGGAGAGGATCGCCAAACATCTGGAGGGGATACTCCCCTACATGGCCCCGGAAGCAAGGGATTTCGTGGAAGTCTACCTCGCCAGAGAGAAGGGAAATAAGACGGCTTTTTGCCGGACAGTGCGCAGCCGGGAGGGAAAAGACCTGGGGGTGACCGCTATAAGGCTATTGCAAAAGAACTGCATATTCCGCGTCTTGGAAAGAGCGGGAGAAAAGTGGCGGACCCGTTGTGCAATTCACAGCTATTGTCTCGCCAAGGGGTTGGCTCTCTGGGAGGTCAAGCCTCTTTACTGTTGGCTTTGGCCTCTGTCGCTTGTTCCTCTTTACGATGGCCGGTTTCTTTTAACGGTGCATACCCGAGAAAACTATCAGTTTACCCAAGAGCAAAAAGCACGGGTCACAGCACCATGTCTGAACTCTCTGTCATCCAACGGACCTTTGCTCTATCAGGCCTTTGCCTCTGAACTGAAACACGTTTTCGGCGAGGGTTTTTATCAGAAACTCAATGCCCTGGCACCACAGGCGCTGGGGAGAAGCGGAAGGACATAAGGGGGTTTCCCAAGCTCTTGCCTCTCCTCAAGATACATCCGAGGAGAGGACTGATTGGGCCGCTTCCTTGACTTTCCCTCTTTCCTCTGCTATACTTATTTTGCAATCAAAATGAACCTTGTTGTTGTTTTTTTGATATTTATTTATGGAGAGAATAGGCTGAGATGTTCTCGGGGGATTCCAACCGGGAGAGCTAGTCGTGTTTGCTCATCCTCGCTTGAAGTATGGAGGCCCTAGCTTGTTAGCGCCCAAAGTGGGGAGGAGCGATCATATCGTGTGATCCAAAAGGGGGTGATGCATCAAAATCAATAAGCTTGCATGCTAGATTGATTGAAGTTTTGGAAACACCTTGAATACAACTACAAGGAGGAGAAATGTTTACCAGGAAAGCAGCTTTTGCCGCTCTGGCAGTGATGACAGTGGTCAGCCTGCTGGTGGCCTGCGCCCCGCCTACCCCCCAGGTGATCGAGAAGGAAGTAGTCGTCGAGAAAGAGGTTCCGGTCACCGTCGAGGTGGAGAAGCAAGTGGTGGTCGAGAAGGTGGTCACCGCGACCCCGCTGCCCGCCAAGCCTAAGATCATCATCATTACCTTGACCCAGGAAGCCGATAACCTGAACCCCCTCTATACCGCCATGTGGTTTTCTCTGATCCTGCGCGAGTTCTACCTGGCAGACGGGTTGCTGGTCTACAACGACAAGAACGAGGCTATTCCCTGGATCGCTAAGGAGATCCCCAGCCTGGAGAACGGTGGTATCTCAGCAGATGGCAAGACCCTCACCTTCCGCCTGCGGGATGACGTGAAGTGGTCGGACGGGGAGCCGTTTACGGCCGAGGACTACGTGTTCACCTGGCAGATGATCATGAACGACAAGAACACCATCCAGAGCCGCGATCCGTTCGACGTGGCAGTGGAGTCGGTGGAAGCTCCAGACCCGTACACCCTGGTGGTCAAGTTCAAGGAGCCCTACGCTCCCTGGCAGGCCAAGATCTTTAGCAACGTGAACGCAACCGTCGCCCTGCCCAAGCACATTCTGGAGCCAGTTTTCGAGAAGGAAGGGACGTTGGACAACGCCGACTGGAACCGCAATCCCACCGTGGGCGTTGGCCCCTTCCTGTTCAAGGAGTGGGAGTCGGGCAGCCACCTGATCTTTGAGGCCAACCCCAACTTCTGGCTGGGCAAGCCCAAGGTGGATCAGATTTTCATCCGCATCGTGCCCGACGACGCGGCCCAGGTAGCGGCGATCAAGGCCGGCGACACCGACATCGGGGTGTTCATTGCCTACTCTGACATCCCGGATCTGCAGGCGTTGGGGACGGTGGACCTGCCAAAGGTGTCCTCAGGGTACAAAGAGTCCTGGTTCATGAACCTGAGCACCCGGGAGGACAAGACCAAGGGACATCCGGCTCTCCAGGACCCGAACGTGCGCCGGGCCGTCGTCATGGCGGTGGACCGCAACAAGATCTGCCAGGACCTGCTGTATGGGATGACCAAGCCGGCCATCACCTTCTGGGATGGCACCCCCTTCGCCAATCCCGCCCTTAAGGGCATCCCCTACGACCCGGAGGGAGCCAAGAAGCTCCTGGATGAGGCCGGCTGGAAAGTGGGGGCTGATGGCATCCGCGAGAAGGACGGCGTCAAGCTCAAGCTACGCTACGCCACTACCACCCGCGAGGTGCGGAAGAACACCCAGGTCATCGTCCAGCAGATGTGGAAAGCGGTGGGGATTGACTCCGAGTTGATCAACCACTCCTCCGACATCTTCTGGAACAGCTACGGTGATGGTGGGCCCATCGCCAGCGGCGGGTACGACGTCGCCGAGTGGTCCACCTGCCCAGCCTTCCCAGACCCGGACGCCGCTGGGTGGTTATGCAAGGAAGTCCCATCAGACGAGAACCCGGCTGGCAGCAACTGGCAGTTCTTCTGTGACGAGGAACTCGACGCTCTCTTCGCTCAGCAAATGTCCACCGTGGACACCGCGGCCCGCATCAAGATCTTCTACGACATCGCTAAGCGCATGGAGGATCAAGTGTACTGGAACAGCATGTGGGACGATCCGGACATCTGGACGGTGAGCAAAAAGCTGAAGAACGTTCGCTTCTCTGGCGCCACACCTTTCTGGAACAGCTACGAGTGGGATAAGACAGAATAGTAAGTCTCTCAACCGGGGCAGAGAGATATGCCTCTCTGCCCCGGTTTACTCTGCTGCTTACCCGCCGGGGCACCATTAGGTAGGTAGAAAGATTAGGGTGTATTCAAATCCGGTTGTAGGGGCGATCCCTTGCCGTCGCCCTGGGCGGGTGCAAGACCCGCCCCTACCAACCCATTTTGAATGCACCTGAAAGGTGAGCGATGACCCGATACATCATTCGACGCATCTTGCAGGCCATCCCTCTCTTGTTGATAATCAGTGCCCTTCTGTTTGTCCTCATGGAGGAGATGGGCGACCCTCTGGCTACCTTCGGCGGTCGCCGGGTCCTTCGTTCGGAGGACCGCGTGCGACTGACCCGGCAACTGGGGCTGGATAAGCCGGTGTACGTCCAGTACCTGGTCTGGCTCGTGGGCAACGATTGGATGAAGATAGACCTGAACGGGGATGGGGTTCCCGAATCGTACGGGACACGCAAAGGAGTGATTCGCGGGGACTTCGGGACCTCGTTCGTCACCCGCCGGCCGGTCATCGAGGTGATCAAGGAACGCCTGCCCAACACCCTGTTGTTGATGCTGACCAGCGAGATCATCATCCTTATCGCGGCGCTGATCATCGGCATCACCTCGGCACTCAAGCAGTACTCAGCCTTCGATCACGTAGCGACCGGGCTGTCGTTCGTTGGATACTCCATGCCCATCCCCCTCCTGGCCATCGGACTGATGTACCTCTTCGCCGTGAACTTCAAGAAATGGGGCCTGCCATATTTCCCTACAGTGGGGATGTTTGAGCCGGGAACCGGGCGCACCATACCCCAGGTCATCTGGCACATGGTGTTGCCGGTCACTGCCATCTCCACCATCAGCATTGCTGCCTATAGTCGCTACATCCGGGCCTCCATGCTGGAGGTCATCAACCAGGACTACATCCGCACCGCTCGGGCCAAAGGGTTGCTGGAACGAGTAATCATGTATCGTCACGCCTTCAAGAACGCGGCCCTGCCGCTGGTCACCCTGGTGGGCCTGGACTTGCCTATGCTCCTGGCTGGGGCTATCGTGACCGAGGGTATCTTCGCCTGGCCGGGGATGGGCCGGCTATTTCTCGATCACACCGTGCGTTCCGACTTCCCAGTTCTGATGGGCATCCTGATGATGATCTCAGTGGCGGTGGTGATCTTTCAGATCGTCACCGATATCACCTACACCTTCCTCGACCCACGCATCCGGTATGACTGAGAGACCCGTTTTCTTGGAGAAAACGGGTCTCTGGAGCAAGGGGAAGCGATGGCAACTGCGGTTGATGTATCCGAAACTTACGAGTTCGCCCGGCCGGCGTTTTCTCCCACCCAACTGGCCATACGACGATTCTGCCGCCACAAGATGGCGGTGTTTGGGCTCTTTCTCCTGGCTGCTCTCGTCGTGTACGCATTAGGAGGCTCGCTAGTCTTCTCTGAGGAGTACGCCAACTACAACGACACTGGCATCCGCCTGCAAGCGCCTTCGCGCGCACATCCCTTTGGCACCGACGTAGTGGGCCGTGACATCCTGGCCCGTACAATCTACGGCGGGCAGATCTCCCTGACTATTGGGCTCTCGGCGGTGGTGGTCTCGGTGTGGGTGGGCACTCTGATCGGTGCCTTCGCTGGCTACTACGGGGGAGCGATAGAGGGCATCCTGATGCGCTTCACCGAGGCCATGCTGAACATCCCCCAGTTGTTCTTGCTCATTGTGGCCTCGAAGTACCTGGCGGACAAGGTCCACAACTTCCAGGTGTTCGGTCGAGAGTTCAGCGGCAGCGTGGTTGTGATTGTGGTCATCATCGGGCTGACCAGTTGGATGTACCTGGCGCGTATCGTTCGCTCGTGTTTCCTCTCGTTGAAGGAGCAGGAGTTTATCACCGCAGCGCGTTGTGTTGGCACCACGAACCCGGGGATCATTTTCCGTCACATCCTGCCCAACAGCCTGGCTCCGATCATCGTCGCTGCCACGCTAGGAGTGGCCAATGCCATCCTGTCCGAAGCCTACATCAGCTTCCTGGGATTTGGGGTTCGCCAGCCTACCGCTACCTGGGGCAACATGTTGGAGGATGCCAATCGCTACTTGGAGAGCGCGCCGCAGTTGTGGATCTTCCCTGGCTTCCTCATCCTCTTTACTGTCCTCAGCATCAACTTCCTGGGCGATGGGCTGCGAGACGCCCTCGATCCAAGGATGCGGATTTGATGCCTTTAGGCTACTGGCTCGAATTCGACCCCACCGACGTCAACCATAGAATTACTTCGTCCATAGCGGCTGTGTCGGCAGCGCCATAACGAAGCCAGGAGATACGTCCTGGCCGTTGTGTTTACCAATCCACGATCACCCCTGACGACCTGCTCAGAGTCTATCTGCTGGGCGTGTTCGTGGACATAGACCATGAGCCACGGAATGCGAGGTGAGGAAAATGGAAAAGCGAAGACTGGGTAAGACGGGAGAGTTGCTTTCGATGATCGGATTTGGCGGCATTGTGGTCATGGACGAAGAACAATCTGCTGCCAACCGCTTCGTCGCCCAGGCCGTAGATCGAGGCATCAACTACTTTGACGTGGCGCCGATGTATGGCAACGCGGAGGAGCGGCTGGGACCGGCGCTGGAGCCCTATCGCCCGTCCGTCTTCCTGGCATGCAAGACGGACAAACGGACGGCGGAGGAAGCGACCAAAGAGCTACACCGATCGCTAAAGCGCCTGCGCACAGACTACTTTGATCTGTATCAGCTCCACGTCGTCACGACGATGGAAGAGGTCGAGCAGATCATGGGGCCTGG
Organism: Anaerolineae bacterium; assembly: GCA_049589355.1. Classification (GTDB taxonomy): domain Bacteria; phylum Chloroflexota; class Anaerolineae; order VGOG01; family VGOG01; genus JBAWAP01. The sequence goes on along the minus strand of JBAWAP010000426.1, from coordinate 4,793 downwards.
TGGAGCAATGAAAGTCCTCGTGAAGGCCCGGGAGCAGGGATTGGTGCGCTACCTGGGATTCTCCGCCCACTCCGAGGAGGCGGCCCTGGCACTGCTGGACCGCTTCGAATTCGACTCGATCCTCTTTCCCTTCAACTGGGTGTGCTGGCATCAAGGGCATTTTGGCCCTCGGGTGTTGAAGAAAGCTCAGGAAAAAGGCATAGGCATCCTGGCGTTAAAGGCACTGGCCAAGCGAAAGTGGAAGGAGGGTGAAGAACGCAAGTGGTCCAAAACCTGGTACTCTCCGGTAGACACTTTTGAAGAGGCCTCGCTGGCGCTGCGGTTTACGCTCTCCAAGCCCATCACCGCGGCGGTGAGCCCAGGTCACGCCGAGCTTCTATGGTGGGCGTGCGACGCGGCCGACCAGTTCACACCGCTATCCGAGGAAGAAGCCGCTCAAGTTGCCCAGCGCAGCGCAGAGCTCGATCCTATCTTCCCCCTTGAAGATAGCTGAGGAGAAATTCGATCGCCGAAAGTCTCCTGACCGAGGCGAGGAGGGGCCTTCGGCGAGGGCGGATTTTGCTGGCCTACTCGCCGTTGTTGAGTGGGGCCTACACCCGCGCTGACCGGACTTCTGAGCAGATGCGAGAGAATCTGGGCGCGCTGAGGATCGAACTCAGCGCGGAACAGATGGCTCGGCTAAATAGCGCATCCGTTTAATTATTTAGGAGGAGACTGTCACATGCGTTACCGAAAACTGGGCAGAACCGGCATAGAAGTGAGCGAGATTGGCTTCGGTGGCTGGGGTATCGGTGGTGGCTGGGGCTATCAAGACGATGAAGAGGCTATACGCGCGCTGAAGAGGGCGCTCGACCTGGGCGTCACTTTCCTCGATACTGCTCTGGGGTACGGAGATGGTCACAGCGAGCGTCTGATCGGTCGGGGAGTGGCAGGCATCCGGGACCGCTTGGTCATCGCCACCAAAATCCCGACCAAGACCTATCGCTGGCCGGCCTTGCCCCACGAGCCAGTCTCTGAGACCTTCCCAGCCGACTGGATCGTGGAGTGCACAGAGAAGAGCCTGAGAAATCTCAACACGGACTACATTGACGTTCAACAGTTGCACGCCTGGACACCTCCGTACACTCGACAGTTGGAGTGGCATGAGGCGCTGACTCGCCTGAAGGAGCAGGGCAAGATCCGAGCCTTCGGCGTCTCTGCCAACGACTGGGACCCTTACGGCCCGGTTGGTCTGATCGAGTCTGGGTTGACGGACACGGTACAGGTGATCTACAACATCTTTGAGCAACGTCCTGCCCAGAAATTGCTCCCGGCAGCACTGGAGCACGATGTCGGCATTATTGTGCGTGTCCCTTTTGAAGAGGGTCTGCTCACCGGCAAGATGGGCCCGGATTACGTTTTCGATGAAGGGGACTGGCGGGCGGATTGGCTGACGCCGGAGCGCCTGCAGGAGGCAGCCCAGCGTGTGGCGGCGCTAGAGCCGTTCCTGGCCAAAGATCGCCCGACGCTGGCAGCACTGGCCCTCAAGTTCTGCCTGAGTCACCCGGCTGTAGCCACCGTCATACCCGGCATGCGCAGAACGGCACACGTGGAAGCCAACTGCGCCGTCTCAGATGGCAGGCTGCTCTCCGCCGAGGAGCTGGAGGCTTTGAAAGCACATGCGTTCACCCACGGGTGGAGCTATCCCTGGAGCCAGGCGTAGGACGGACCGACAGAGGAGATCATCGGACGGGCCATTGAGGGACGCCGAAAAGAGGCCGTAATCATAACGAAGGAGGTTTGATGCAGTGGATGCTCTGGAAGCGATTCGAAAGAGAAGAAGCGTCCGCAAGTACACCGGAGATTCCATTTGCCGGGAGGATTTGGAAAAGATCGTGGACGCAGGAAGACTTGCTGCCAGCGGTAGTAACCGGCAGCCCTGGGACTTTATCGTGGTCACCGATCGGGCAATGATTGATAAACTCAAAGTGGCCGCCGAATGGATGGAGAAGGCTGGCGCGATCATCGCTGTGGTGATGGACCCCTCTTCTCGGTGGTGGGTAGAGGATGGCTCTGCTGCCGTGGAGAATATGCTGATCGCTAGCACCGCTCTCGGCTACGGTTCCTGCTGGCTCGAGGGATACACATTGCGCTGGGAAGAGGAGTTTAAGGCGCTCTTGGGCATTCCCAAAGGGAAGAGGCTACTGACGCTGGTTCCCATTGGTGTGCCAACGGAATGGCCCGCCAAGGAAAAGAAGTCCTTGGAAGAGGTCATCCACTGGGAGAGATATTGAACGCGGGTGACTAGTCAGGCTGTCATTGCGAGCGAAGCGAAGCAATCCCCAAGCCGCAAGGAGGAGATTGCCTCGTCGCAAAAAACGCTCCTCGCAATGACACGGGCTGAGCAGTTACGAACGCGGGCAATTAAGATAACCTCCGGCTCCGCTATTGGGGGAACTATCTTCTAACAACCATCAATCAGAAAAGGAGCAGTTCAAGATGCAATACCGTAGATTCGGGAAGCTGGATTGGAAGGTTTCGGCACTGGGATTCGGATGTATGCGACTCCCCACAAAGGGCGAGGATCACTCTAACATAGACGAGCCGACGGCCACGAAAATGCTTCACTACGCCATGGATCACGGCGTGAACTACATTGACACCGCGTATCCCTATCACGGCGGAAACAGCGAGTTGTTCGTCGGCCGGGTGCTCAAAGGAGGGTACCGGGAAAAGGTCAGGCTGGCCACGAAGTTACCCTGTTGGCTGGTCAAGGCTTCTGAGGACTTTGACAGGTATCTTAACGAGCAGCTCGAAAAACTACAGACCGATCATATTGACTTTTATCTCCTGCACGGGTTGAACGGGCAGAGATGGCAGGAGATGCGCGATCTGGACGTGCTCGGATGGGCTGAGAAGGCCATTGCAGATGGGCGCATCCGCTACCTGGGATTCTCCTTCCACGATAAGTCTGAGGTCTTCAAAGAGATTGTAGATGCGTACAATCAGTGGACGTTCTGCCAGATCCAGCACAACTACATGGACGTAGAAAACCAGGCCGGCACCAAAGGTCTGAAATATGCGGCTTCAAAGGGGTTAGCGGTCGTGATCATGGAGCCTATACTGGGTGGCAGGCTCGTGAACCCGCCTCAGCCGATTCAGGATCTCTGGAACATCGCGGCGAAGAAACGTACGCCCGCCGATTGGGCGTTGCAGTGGATCTGGAACCAGCCTGAGGTGTCGGTCGTCCTCAGCGGTATGAGCACGATGCAGCACGTCGAAGAAAACGTCGCCAGCGCTGATGTATCAGGGATCAACACACTGACCGAAGAAGAACTGGCGCTTATTGAGCGAGTGCGCGACAGGTACCAAGAGCTGTGCCCCATTCCCTGCACAAAATGCGAGTACTGTATGCCCTGCCCGAGCGGTGTCAACATTCCACGCAACCTCGAGGTCTATAACGAGGGCGTGATATACGACAAACCCGACCAAGCGCGCCAGGCGTACCCATGGCTGCCTGAAGAAGAGCGAGCCAGCGCCTGCACCCAGTGCCGCGAGTGTGAAGACAAGTGTCCACAGAGCATCCCCATCAGCGAGTGGATGGTGCACGTCCACGAGGTACTCGGCGAGGGCCAGCCATACGTCTGTGAACTTCCTTGATGGCGAACCAGTCCATCGCTCCTACATCGAGCGCGTGCGAGTCGCGTTCATTCTGCTGGAGAAGGCGGCCCGCGCGCTGGGCGGCGTGGAGTGAGTACACAGTTACATGACAAGGCGGGCCGCTACCGGTAAGAGCGGCCCGTCTTGTTGCATCCGGCAACGACGTTGACGGCGGCGCAGACTTGTGGTATCATAGGGGAGGATTGGGCTATGTCTAAATACCCAAAAAAGTACATGTCTCAATACACTCAATCCTGGATACGGCGAGGTATATCCCGATACTATCCCATCGAACCGGACGAGAACAGTACACTTCAAGGGAGCTTTGGGGCAATCTGTCTATGAGATTGTGATGACGGACTTTGAAACCAGGGATTACAGGATGATGGAACGTGCCGCGTTGTATAGTAGCGGCTAAAAGGCTACGGGGAAATCAGAAATCAAAGGTAGAAAGCGAGAATCGAATGGAAGAGATATTAAACACGCTAACGTCTGAATTCGGGAAACTTCGTGCCAGATTCAGGACCGTCTCGATCAACCATCTGAGAGAACTTCGAGAGGAAATAGAAGAACGGAGACAAAACGGAAACATAAGCGAGAAGTTCTACGCCGAGCAACTGGGTTTCCTTCGGTTCGAGCAACCCGATGTACCCCCAAGTGCTAAGTCAATAATCGTAATCGCAATCCCACAGAGAATAACTCTTGTCGAATTTAGACCAGGCGGGAAGGGTCACAGAGTGATTATACCACCAACCTACGTCTATACAGAAGTAAGAGAGACCTGTAGAAGTATCCTGTCAAGAGTTTTGCAGGGAACGGACAGCAAGATCGCTAGAGCTAGTTTGCCCTTGAAACTTCTAACAGTCAGAAGTGGGCTTGGGAAGTATGGGAGAAACAACATCTGTTATATCGAAGGCAGGGGGAGTTTTCATAGGCTGGAGGCTTTCTACACAGACTACCCATTCAGTGTAGACAACTGGCAAAAGAAAGAAATGCTGGACAGTTGTGCGGACTGCTCTATTTGCTTGGAGGCTTGCCCTACCCAATGCATAAGTACTGAAAGGTTCTTGATTGACGCAGAGAGATGCCTTACACGTTTCAATGAGATGGAAGGCGACTTCCCTGAGTGGATCGATCCCCAATCACATAACGCT
>JBAWAP010000425.1:0-20098 GCA_049589355.1 Anaerolineae bacterium | reverse complement strand
CCCAGGCGGTGCGCGGGATACTGGCCGGGCGCGTCAAGGAGCAGGGCCGGCTGCTGATGGTGCTCGACGACGTGCGCGGGGGCTGGCTCGACGGGGCGCGGGCCCTCCAGTCGGCCCGTCCCCCCGGCGTGCCGCTGCTGCTCACCACGCGCGACGAGGAGCTGGCGCTGGCCCTGGGCGCGACGGTGCGCCGCCTGGACGTGCTGCCGCTAAGAAACGCGCTGGAGTTGCTGGCCGCCCTGGCCGGCCCGGCCGTGGAGCGGGAGCCGGACGCTGCCCGCCGGTTGGCCGAGCGGGTGGGCTGCCTGCCGCTGGCGCTGGAGCTGGCCGGGAAGCTGGCTGCGCTGCGCGCCCGCAAGCCCGGCTGGCAGTTGGCGAGCCTGTGCGCGCAGGTAGAAGCCCGCGCCGCCGAGGCGCTGCGACTCAAGGGGCAGCGCGGGCTGGTGGCCTGCTTCTCGTTGAGCTACGACGCGCTGGACGCCGAGGGGCAGAGGCTATTCCGAGCCCTGTGCGTCTTTACCCCCGCGCCTTATGCCGCCGAGCACGTGGCCGCCGTCCTGGGGTGGGAGGTGGGGGCAACCGAGGCGGGGCTGGACGCGCTGGTGGCGCTGTCCCTGGCGCGTTGGGAGGGGGGAGGAGAGGGGGAGAGGGGGAGAGGGGGAGAGGGGGAGAGAGTGCGCTACAGCCTGCACCCCCTGCTGCGCGACTACGCCGCCGCGCTGCTGGACGAGTCCGGCGAGGCTCCGGTGGCCCGCGCCGCCCACACCGCCCACTACCTGGCCTATGCCGAGGCGCACGACCAGCCCACCGCCGCCGACTACGACGCCCTGGAAGCCGAGCGGCCCAACGTCCTGGCCGCCATGGACCGCGCCTACCGGGAGCAGCAGTGGGCGCAGGTGCGCCGCTTCGCCTGGGCGCTGTGTCGGCCATACAGCGGCTACCTGGGCGTGCGCGGCTACTGGGGCGAGTTGCGCACCCGGCTGGAGCAGGCCGTCCGCGCCGCCGAAGTCGAGGGTCACCAACGCGACGCTGCTGCTTTCTCTTGGTGCCAGGCAATCTTGCTGGGGAACCTGGGGGACCTAGACACAGCCCGTCAAGAGTACGAGCGGACGCTGGCCATATTTGACGAACTGGGAGAGCGAAGCAGTGTGGCAGGACTCCTGCACGAGTTGGGGGTGCTGGCCCAGGCCACGGGGGAGTATGACCAAGCGCGGCGCTTGTACCGGCAAAGCCTGGACATCAACGAGGAACTGGGGGACCGGGCGGGCATCGCCCGCACGTTGCACGAGTTGGGGCGGCTGGCCCAGGCCACGGGGGAGTATGACGAGGCGCGGCGCTTGTACCGGCAAAGCCTGGACATCAACGAGGAACTGGGGAACCGGGCGGTCATCGCTCAAACGCTGGGGGAGTTGGGGCGTTTGGCATACAACGAGGGCGACCAGGCGGACGCAGAAAAACTCTATCGGCAGGCTATGGCCATTCTGCAGGAGATAGGCGACGTGGTCAATGCCAGCATCTGGATGTTCAACCTGGCCCTGCTGTGCGAGGGGCAGGGCCGCCTGGACGAGGCCCTGCCCCTGCTGGAGCGGGTTGTCGAGACTTTCGAGCGCGTAGGGTCGCCGCACGCGGAGACGGTGCGTCCGGTTGTGGAGCGGGTGCGGGGGAAGCTGCAGTGAGGTGCCCGTCACTTTGGAAGTGACGGGCACCTGAGGCACCTGAAGGAGGTTTGACTATGCCGTATCGAAGGATTCAGTTCACTCCAGGGCAGTACTACCATATCTACAACCGGGGCAGCGGGCATCGGTCCATCTTTCGGGAACAGGATAACTACCTGTTCGTGCTGCGCCTGGTGAAGAAGTATACCAGCGCGTTCGATATCTCCGTGATTGCCTACTGTCTCATGCCCAATCATTATCACTTCTTGCTGCGGCAAGACGGTACAGAAGCAGCAGGTCTATTGCCTCAGAGGGTTTTCAACAGCTACACCAAGGCGTTCAACAAGCGCTACGACTGCAGTGGTACTCTCTTCGAGGGACGGTATGAGGCCATTCACGTGGACAAAGAGGGCTACCTGCTTCACCTATGCCGGTACATCCACGCTAACCCGGTCAAAGACGGGTTGGTATCGCGCCTGGAGGATTGGCCCTATTCCAACTACCATGAATGGATTGGAACGCGCAACGGTACGTTGATTGACCGGGACTTCGGGCAAGCGTTTTTTCCGGCGGCGCAGACCTATAGCCAGTTTGTTCTGGACTACCTGACTGGCCTGGACAAGCTGCCTGAAGGAATTGAAGCATACTTGCTGGAGTGAGGTGCCAAGGTGCCCGTCACTTTGGAAGTGACGGGCACCTGAAGGAGTGACTCATGCCCCACGACATCATAGACAACCGCACGCGGGAGCTGGCTCCCGAAATCAGCAACTTCCTGGCCGATAGCATCCGCGCTCACTTCGCCGTGGGCTATTTCTTCCTGTCGGGCTTCCAGGCCATCGCCGAGCACATCCCCCACCTGGATCAACTGCGCCTGCTCATCGGCAACGTCACCAACCGCCAGACTATCGAGCAACTGGCTGAGAGCTACCACCACCTGGCGACTTTGCAGCGCGCCGTCCGCCGCGAATGGATGGCCTCTGCCCAGGCTCCCCTCATCCGCGCCGAGACGGCCGATTCCATCCAGACTACGCTGGAACTGATGGACCAGACCGACGACACCCAGGCTCTGGTGCTCTCTCTGGCCGACTTCATCGCCCAGGGCAAGGTGCAGGTGCGGGTCTACACCCGCGGCCGCCTGCACGCCAAAGCCTACCTCTTCGACTTCGACCCGGCCCGCATCCACGCCCAGACCGGCGCGGCCATCGTCGGCAGCTCCAACCTCTCCCTGGGCGGCGTCACCCACAACACCGAGCTCAACGTCCGCGTGTTCGGAGACAGCAACCACGCCGAGCTCTCCCGCTGGTTCAACGATCTGTGGGACGAAGCGGAGGACTTCGACGAGAATCTGATCTACGAGCTGCGCCGCTCCTGGGCCGCCAGCCAGGTGACTACCCCAGAAGGCCCGCGGCCCGTCAGCCCCCACGACATCTACCTTAAGACCCTCTACACCCTGGTCAAGGACCGGCTGGAAGGCCGCCGCGACACGGAGCTCCTCTGGGAAGCGGAAATGCCCGAACTGGCCGACTTTCAGCGGGCCGCCGTCCGCCAGGCCATCAAGATCCTGGATACCTACAGCGGCGTCTTCGTGGCCGACGTGGTGGGCCTGGGCAAGACCTACATCGGCACCACCCTGCTCAAGCACTATGCGCTGTATCGCGGCGCCCGTCCCCTGGTCGTCTGCCCCGCTTCCCTGGTGGAGATGTGGGAGTGGTTCATGGAGCGCTACCAGATTGATGCCCCGATCATCTCCATGGGCCTCCTCAGCCAGAGAGGCAACGAGCGGATGCTGGTTGACGACTGGCACTACCGCGACCGCGACCTGGTGCTGGTGGACGAGTCGCAAAACTTCCGCTACGGTGATACCCAGCGCTACGCCGCCCTCCAACTGTTCACCCAGGCCCGGCCCACTATCCTGCTGACCGCCACCCCCCGCGCCACCACCGCCTGGGACATCTACTATCAAATCAAGCTCTGGCACCCCCAGGATACTACCAGCATCCCCGTCAACCCGCCCAACCTGTCCGAGTTCTTCCATAAGGTTGAGCCGCGCAACGAGGAACCGCCCACTCGCGACCTGCAGGAGATCCTCAACCACATCCTCATCCGCCGCACCCGCCACCACATCCGTACCTACTATCCCGATGCCCGCATCAACGGCCAGCCGCTGGTCTTCCCCGACCGTGAGCTGGAGACCATCACCTACAGCATCGAGGATACCTACCGCGCCCCCGGCGATACCGCTGAACGGAGCCGCGTTTACCAACGTCTGCACGACCTGATGGGCCAGCTCACCTACGCCCGCTACGCCCTGTTCGACTACGTCCGGCCCGAACACCAGCACGAGCCCCAATACCAGGAGCTTCAACGGGCCGGCGCTGCCCTGCGCGGCCTGATGCGGGTCATGCTCTTCAAGCGCTTCGAGTCCAGTGTCCATGCCTTCCGCCAGACCGTCAACCGCCTCCGAAACCTGCAGCGTGCCTTTCAGGGAGCCCTTGACCGCGACCTGGTTCCCGCCGGCGACGAGGCCACCGACATTCTCTACAAGTCCGACCTGGACGACGAGCCTGCCCTCTACCAGGCCCTGGAGAAAGCCAGCATCCGCTACCCCATCACCGACTTCGCCGTGCTCAGGCTCCAGGACGCCCTGGACACCGACATTGCCCTCCTGGACGAAATGGCCCGCCTGGTCGAGTCCATAGGTCCCCAGGAGGACAACAAACTCCAACAGCTCATGGCCATGATGACTGGGAGGCACACCCTGCCCGGCGATCTGCTCCACGGCAAGGTCCTCATCTTCACCCAATACGCCGATACCGCCCACTACCTCTACGACAACCTCAAACACCTGGGCCGCATCCGCGCCGTGGAGAGCGACACCAAAGACCGAGGCCGCGTGATTCTGCGCTTCGCCCCCCAAGCCAACAACTACCAGCTCCGTCCCGAGGACGAGGAGCTGCGCATCCTGGTCTCCACCGATGTCCTCAGCGAGGGCCTCAACCTGCAGGACGCCAACCACGTCATCAACTACGACCTGCACTGGAATCCCATCCGGCTCATCCAGCGCGTGGGCCGCGTGGACCGCATCGGCACCGAGCACACTACCATCTACGCCTACAACTTCCTCCCTGAGACCGGCCTGGAGCGCGAGCTGGGCATTGAGCAGCGTCTGGAGCGCCGCATCGCTGAGATCCATCGCACCATCGGCGAGGATGCCCCTGTTCTGCACAAGAGCGAACAGATCAACGAGGAGGCCATGTACGCCATCTACCGTGGCGATCCCAGCGTGTTGGAGGATGAGCCTGAACCCGACATCTTCAACCTGCTGGAAGCCGAAGAACTCATGCGCCAGCTCCAGCGCACCGACCCCGACCGCTTTCAGCAAATCGCCACCATGCCCGATGGCGTCCGCAGCGCCCGTCAGGCCGTTGGTGAGCCTGGCCTGTTCGTTTTCTGCCAGGCCGGCAGCTATCAGCGCCTCTACCTGCTTGACGAAGAGGGTCTCCGCACCGCCGACCCGCAGCGGGCCATCCGCGCCATCCGCTGCGAAGAGGACGAGCCGACCCTCCCGCTGCCTGTCGGCATCAACCAGCGCATCGCTGCCGTCAAAGGCGACTTCGACGCCGAGGTCCGCGCCCGCGAGGCCGAGATACGCCATAGAGCAGGCGCTGCCTTGGGCCGCGAGTACGCCCTCGCGGAATTGCGCCTCATTTTCGAAGTCGAAGAGGACGCGGAGGAAAAAGCACGTCTGGCTCTACTATCGGAGATCTTCACCACCGTCCCCTTGACCGCCCGTGCCCACCGTGAGCTCAACAACCTGCGTCGCAGCAAAATCACTGGCCGGGCCCTGATTGAGCAGCTCCTGCGCGTCGTGCGTGACTACAACCTGGAGGAGGCCCACCACGCCATCGCCGACCGGGCCGAGGAAGCGCCGCTCATCCCACGCATCATCTGCAGCGAGGCCCTGTTGTAGTGCCAGGGCGCAAGCTCGTTAATCCTCGGCTGGAGTACGTCCAGATCGCTGGAAGTCGCTATGGCCCTCATCTACCTCCAGGGTTGCAGCTTCTTCATCATTGCGCTGTTAGATCTGGACTTGACATTTTTGTAACTTTGGCGTATGATATGCTTGCAATCAAGACAAAGACGACGAAAGAGACGAGTAGGCAGGATTTCCTAATCACAGAGAGCTGCCGTGGCTGAGAGGCAGCATTAGGACTCTACCGAAAAGCACTCCGGAGTTGCAGGCGGAAATGTCGCAAGACAGAGTATGCTGAGCCGGGAGTTCCCGTTACAGAACCGGGGTATAATCCTGATGAGGTCAGGACGTACTCACTGAGGTTATTGCAGTCATGCAATGACGAATTAAGGTGGCACCACGAGAAGAGCTCTCGTCCTTAAGGATCGAGAGCTCTTTGTTTTGGAGTAAACCAACGATGTCTGGAAGGAGGACAACATGCTCGATCTAAGGTTCATTAGAGAGAATCCGGAGCTGGCTCGTGAAGCCATGCGGAAGCGGGGTGCTGATGTGTCAGTTGTTGACGAGGTCGTCCGCCTCGACGAGGAGCGACGTAGCCTCCTGCAGGAAGTCGAGCCGCTTAGGAGTCAGCGTACCAGCATCTCCAAAAAGATCGGAAGCCTGAAAGACAAGAAAGGGGCCGAGGCCGAACAGCTCAAAGCCGAGGTGCATGACGTGAGTAAGCGGATCACAGAGCTCGATTCTCAACTTAGCGCATGCGAGGAGAGCTTGAACGCTTTGCTCTTGAACATCCCCAACGTACCTCACCCCAGTGTCCCTGTCGGTGAAAGTGATGAGGACAACATGGAAATAAGACGCTGGGGAGAGCCTCCGGAGTTTGATTTCGAGCCTTTGCCCCACTGGGAAATCGGTGAGCGGCTGGGGATCATAGATTTTGAACGCGGGGTAAAACTGGCCGAATCCAGATTTTACATGCTGAAGGGGCTAGGTGCCAAGCTGGAGATGGCATTGATCAATTTCATGCTGGATTTACAAACCAATGAGCATGGATATACTCAAATATTGCCGCCTTTTTTGGTAAATAGCCGCACGATGACTGGATCAGCGAACCTCCCGAAATTCGAAAGAGAGCTCTATCGCTGTCGGGATGACGATCTCTACCTGATCCCGACCGCGGAGGTCTGTCTGGTGAATATCCACCTGGACGAGATCCTGGACGCCGATCAGTTGCCCCTGTACTACACAGCCTTTACCCCGTGTTTTCGCCGCGAAGCTGGTGCAGCGGGACGGGATGTGCGGGGGTTGATCAGGGTGCACCAATTCAACAAGGTAGAGCTCGTGAAATTGTGCTCGTCAGAAACGTCATACCAGGAACTGGAAAGCATGGTACGTGACGCCGAGGAGGTTGTGCAGAGACTGGAGCTCCCGTACAGGGTAGTGACGGTCTGCACCGGTGATATGGGGTTTGCTTCAGCGAAGACTTATGATATAGAGGTCTGGCTGCCAGGGCAGAACGCTTATAGGGAGATTTCCTCCTGTAGCAATTGTGAGGATTTCCAGGCACGTCGTGGTAACGTTCGCTACAGGCCAGCCCCTGGCGAAAAACCAAGGTACGTACACGGACTGAATGGGTCGGGCGTCGCTGTAGGACGAGCCTTCTTGGCCATCCTGGAGAACTATCAGCAAGCCGATGGTAGCGTTGTCATTCCAGAAGCTCTGCGCCCTTACATGGGAGGTCTGGAAGTTATCTCCGCATCGGCGGTTAAGGCATAGATGGGTGGCCCAAGCCGAAGCCGGCAAATAGAGAGGCTGATTAGCAGGCCCCTTCGCCTCATTCAGAGGCGGCGGGGGCTTGCCTTTTAGGTGGGTATGGCGGAACTCGCCTTGTCAAAAAGTCCCCTCTGTGCTAAACTTCAGGCGTCTTGGCCTTGGGATTCCTCTATCCGCTTTCGAAGGATGCGGAGATTGACGCACCGGTGTATGAGGGGTATGGGTTGACGGAGGAGGAGATTGGGGTGGTGGAGGGTGTTTGAGGTGCCAGGCACTTCCGATGGATCGCCCATAGATATAGATAAGTACAAACCATTTGGAAGACAACCTTAAGGCCAAAGTAGCCACTTAAGTGCCTGGCACCTGGATGGCTTTTCCCACCTTTTTGACCATAATGATTAGAAACGATCAGGAGCTTCAGGTGACTCTGGAACGGGTCAAATCCTTTCAGCAACAGGTGACCCATCTGCGACAGGTTGAAACGAACCCGGTGAACTATGGGTTGTGAGTAGCAAACAATAAAGCCGCCAGTTATCCGGCGGCTTCAGAATGGCGTTGGGGAAAGCTGCAACTCAAGCTGCTCTTGGCAAAGCCAAGTACGAGATGACCGAGACCTCCGTTTGCAACGAGCGCAATTGCTTGAGCAGAGCGGTCACTCTGTCTGTCACTTCCCCTGTCATGTAGGACTCGTGGCAACTAGCGCACACCTCGGCTGGCACGTCCTTGATGACAGCCACTGTGTTTTCCAGAACGAATGGGATGGTTGCCATCTGCTTAGGGAGCAACCGTCCCCCACACAGTGGGCAACGGCCATCACTTCTTTCTTGTTCGCCAGTCATCTTCCCATTCCTCCTCGCTGGGCTTATACACCGTTACCATAAAAATACGATCTCGCTCCAGGTCAATGGCGACCACTGCGTGTACCGGCTCAGCGGGCGTCAGCCAGCCCAGAACCAGGCAATCGGGCAGCGGGCGATGTAGCACGGGGTAGTCTTCAATCAGTTCACATTCCTGCAAAGCTCGTTCTACCTGGTGTCGAGTCAACAAGATTCATTCATGCCCCAAGACATCATAGACGAAACCCATCCGGGAGCTAATTCCCAAAATCAAGGAGGACAACGATGAAACTCGCTACCAGAATGAGCAGGCTAGGCACAGAGACGGCCTTCGAGGTTTTGGTCAAGGCCAGGGCACTGGAGGCCCAGGGACGGGAGATCGTCCACCTGGAAATCGGCGAGCCCGATTTCGACACCCCTGCCAACATTGTGGAGGCGGCCATCAAGGCTCTGCGCGAGGGCCAGACCCATTACACCCCGTCGGCAGGGATCCCCCAGCTCAGGGAAGCCATCGCCGAGGAGATTTCCACCACACGAGGCATCGAAGTCAATCCAGGCCAGGTAGTGGTCACCCCGGGCGGCAAGCCCATCATGTTCTTCACCATCCTGGCCCTGTGCGAGAAGGGCGATGAAGTCATCTACCCCAACCCAGGCTTCCCCATCTACGAATCAATGATCAACTTCGCCGGTGCCACACCCGTGCCTGTCCCGCTTTTGATGGAAAGGGACTTCCGCTTCGACATCGAAGAGTTCAAGGGCCTGGTCTCCCCTAAGACTAAGATGATCATCCTCAACTCGCCGCATAACCCCACTGGCGGCGTGCTGACCAAGGAGGACTTGGAAGCCATCGCCGAGGTGGCCATCGAGAACGACGTCATGGTGCTCTCCGATGAGATCTACAACCGCATCCTCTACGAGGGAGAGTTCGCCAGCATCACCCAATTCCCAGGCATGGAGCAGCGAACCATTCTTTTGGATGGCTTCTCCAAGACCTATGCCATGACGGGCTGGCGACTGGGTTACGGTGTGATGCCCGAGTGGCTGGCAGTGCAGGTGACCAATCTGATGGTCAACTCCAACTCCTGCACTGCCGCCTTCAGCCAGTGGGCCGGCGTCGAGGCCCTCAAGGGGCCGCAGGACGAGTCCAGGAAGATGGTCGAGGCTTTCCGCGAGCGGCGGGACGTCATCGTGGACGGCCTCAACCAGATCCCCGGTTTCCGCTGCCTGAGGCCTAAAGGTGCCTTCTACGTCTTCCCCAACATCGAGGGCACGAGCAAAAGCTCCCGCGAGATGCAGGATTTCCTGCTTAACGAAGCCGGCGTGGCCACCCTCTCCGGCACATCCTTCGGCGAGTACGGCGAGGGCTTCGTGCGCTTCTCTTATGCTAACTCGGTGGAGAACATACAGAAAGCCTTGAGCAGAATCGGCGAGGCGATAGCCAGGCTCGGCTGAAAAAGTGGGCACTCGACAGGATCAAAATAGCCGCCGGTTCGATGGGACCAGCGGCTATCCGTTTTCTACCCGCTAATAGTTAGTCACGCACGCCCCTCCCGGTCCTCAATGATGATTTCAGAAAGAGGTTTGCCCCGGCTCAACCTTTTTGCTAAGCGTGCGCGTTCCTCGACTGATACCACCGGCGGTGGCGCCCAAAGCAAATCTTCGATCAAGCCCGCCGCTTTCATCTCGCTCACGATTTGAGCGTGTAACTGGTTGACGCGATTGGCATTGGTCACTCTGCTTCCAATTGCTATTCCTCTTCAGGCTCTACCTCCACCTTGCCCCTGGCGATAACCTCCACCTCCGCCGGCGCTACTGGCACCACCTCCTCCACCTCTTCAGCGGCAGCCCAGGTAACCTTGGCCACTATCTCCTCGGCGTCGGTCAGTATGTCTACCGCAGGAGGCACCCGAAGATCTTTGACATAGATGGTCTGATCTATCTCCTCTAGCTCGCTCACGTCAACCTCGATGGCCTCGATCAGGTCTCCGGGCAGACACTCTATCTCCACTTCGTCGAGCCCCTGCAACAAGATAGCCCCTGCCTGAACTGCCGCTGGCGCTTCGCCGACGAAGACCAAAGGCACTTCTGTAGTGATCTTCTCGGTCATAACCACGGCGTAGAAATCAACGTGAAGGGGCCTACGGGTGATTACATCCCATTGCACCTCCCTGGCCAAGGCCATTTGGGGGGTTCTAGACCGGCCGATTTTCAAGGCGATCAACCGATGCCCCCCAGCCTGGGCCAAGACACGATTCAACTCCCGCTCCTCAACTTGTAGGGGAACCGGGGCGGTCTCGTGGCCATACACCACAGCGGGAACCAGCCCCTCACGACGCAGGTTTTTCACCTTCTTGCCCAACACGCTCCTTTTCTGCCCATTCAGTTCAATTTGTGCCATGTTTTCTTCCTCGCTTCCTTTAACTTTTCACAGGTTGCCGAAGTACAGCAAAGCCGCCGCTGTTAGCGGTCGTACCAAGCCTTCTATAGCCCCAGAATCGTACCCAGAGCTTTCCCTATTTCTTCGAGATGTGGGTCATCCAAGTGGCCAAGAACCCTGATGATCCTACGTTTGTCTATCACTCTAATCTGCTCACAAAGTACTACAGAATCCTTACTCAAACCACCGACTCCTGCGGAAACTAAGGCGTGCGAAGGCAAAAGAGCCCGTCGGATTCTCGTCGTAAAAGGCACAATAATCGTATGGGGGCTCACAACATTCGCAGGGTCAACTTGCACCACAACCGCAGGCCGTATGCCGGCTTGTTCCGTGCCGATTATCGGATTCAGATCGCACAGAACCACATCGCCACGATGGATGGTTACCATTGGATTTCGCCGCGGGCTAGACGATTTTCGTAATCCTCCAGGTTAGATAAGTAGTCAATAAAGTCTGATTCAGCCATTTCCAGGGCTTCAGCGAAATGCACCCATAACTGCCAGCGCGCCCTGTCATGCTTCATCAGCAGAAAGTCAATGAAATCGTCCACCTCCTGAACTAGGGATTCGGGTAGTTCTTGAATTCTGGCGACAGTAACATCATGCATAGTCATTCTTCATCACCTTCTCGTCTTGAGCCCGGCATTGAGGCTAGCTTCAGATGATTATTTTAATCCATTTTGCTTTTCTCGTCAAGCAGCGGTGCTTGGCCGCATTCAGCAGAGAGCTCTGTTTGCAGATAAAGGCAGTTTATGGTAGGATATGCACCAGGACTAAAAGAGATGGTCAATACTTCCCCGGTCGAGACAGGCAACAGCCAAAGCCCGCATTCCACAAGCAAGGGTTGGAGACCAATCCTCGGTGTAATTCTCTACGCCCTGGGTCTGATCATCATCGTCTTATCGGCTTATGTCGTGTGGACAAAACAAGAAGACGCCATTCGCAGCCATGGCTACGGTCTCCCCCCGGACGTACCTCAAGCCACGGTGAATCCCTTCGGCGTAAATGTGGCCTTGAAACAATACGACGAAGCGGAATTGGAACAAGCCTTAGGGCTGATCGAGGCCGGCGGTTTCCAGTGGGTGCGCCAAACCTTCCCCTGGGCCGACATTGAGGCCCAAGCCGGTCAATACGATTGGGCTGCCTGGGATAGAATTGTGACCGTGGTTCGGGAGCACAATCTTAACCTCATTGCCGTGCTAGATACCTCGCCTGGGTGGGCCCAACCAAGTCCCGAAGCGGCTTACCGCTACTCACCTCCACAGGAAATAGCTGACTTCGGCCGCTTCGCCCAAGCTTTTGCCAGGCGCTATCGAGAGGAGATTGACTATTATCAAATCTGGGACGAGCCAAATCTCAGTTCCCATTGGGGTAACGCTTATGTCGATCCGGCCGACTATGCCCACCTCCTGCGGGAGGGCTACATCCAGGTCAGATCCGCCGATCCTTCATCCTTCGTCTTGATGGCTGGACTGGCCCCCAACAGCGAGGGCGGCCCTCTCAACCTGAACGAGGTAGCTTTCCTGCGAGGCTTGTACGCGGCTGGCGCTGACGATTACTTCGACATCGTAGCCGTCAAGCCCTATGGCTTCGACACGGGGCCCGACGACCGTCAAGTCAACTCGGGAATCCTCAACTTCTCCCGAATCCAACTGGTACAAGAGGCCATGATCGCCAGTGGCGGCGAGAACAAAGCCCTCTGGGCCGTGGAGTTCGGCTGGAATGCCTTGCCTCCAGGTTGGCAGGGCCAGCCCTCCATCTGGGGACAGGTGAGCGAGGAGGAGCAAGCTCACTACACTGTGGCGGCCATCGAGCGCGCCCGCGACGAGTGGCCCTGGTTGGGGGTTCTAGCCGTGGCCCATTTCCAGCCAGATGCGCCCCCCGACGACCCTCACTGGGGCTTCGCCCTGGTGGATGAGCAGTGGAAACCGCGCCCCGTTTACCAACGATTGCGGGACCTGGCCACCGCTCCGCCCATAGCCTACCCAGGCCGCTACCCAGCCGATCATTACACAGCACGCTATCTGGGGGACTGGCGCCTCTCCCCCCGAGGAGCCGATATCGGCAAAACCGGCGATAGCCTGGTCATCCCCTTCAAGGGCACCCGCCTTGACCTGACCGTGCGGCGGGGCGACTTCTGGGGAATCCTCTCCGTGACTGTTGATGGGAAGCCGGCCAATCGCCTGCCTCGGGATAGCCAAGGCCATTCCTACCTCGTCCTCCACGATCCCCTCTCCCGCACAGAGACTGTCACCCTGGCCTCGGGCCTGGCCGACGAGGTGCACGAAGCTGAGTTGGTGGCTGAGGGAGGCTGGGGACAGTGGGCCATCGTCGGCTGGACCGTGGCCCGCGAGCCCAACCTTCTGCCTTATCGGTTGGCATGGGCGCTGCTGGGAATCTGTGCCGTTGTGCTTCTAGTAGCCAGCAGCAAGCAGTTGGCAGCCAGCTACCACCTGCTCCCTGCGGCCTGTTCCCTGCTGAAGCAATTCGTGGGCCGTTACCATGACATGCCCGAGGGCCTCCAGTTGGCCATAACCCTGGCTACCGCCCTGGTCTTTTACTTCGCCCCCTGGCCCTTTGTGAGCCTTTTAGCGCTAGCACTCCTGGCGATCTCGATCTGTCTGCGCCTGGACATCGGTTTGGCTCTGGTGGCCTTCTCCATCCCCTTCTTCCTCTACCCCAAGCACATTCTGGGCATGGCCCTCTCAATGGTGGAGATCGCGACCCTGCTCTGCCTCGCCGCCTGGCTGCTGAAAACTAGTATCCAACTTCCAACCTCCAACCTCCAACCTCCAGCCTCCAGCCTCGACTTCGCCGTCATCTTCTTCGTCGCGCTTAGTGCTTTCTCCCTGCTCATCGCCGAGAACTTCGGAGTGGCCATGCGGGAGTTCCGGGTGGTCGTCTTCGAGTCGGCCCTCTTCTACTTCCTGCTGAGGGCCACGCCTTTGGCGAGACGCCACCTTTGGCGCATCGTCGAGGCCCTGATTTTGGCCGCCGTCATTGTTTCCCTCATCGGCCTCTACCAGTACTTCTTCACCAGTGACGTCATCACCGCCGAGGGGGTACGCCGCATCCACGGCGTCTACGGATCACCAAACAATCTGGGCCTATTTCTGGGGCGGATCGTGCCTATCCTCGCGGCTGTCACCCTCTTTGGCAGCTCACTCCGGCGACGAGCCATCTACTGTTTGATCGGGCTGCCGGTCGCCCTCTGTCTTTATCTGACCTATTCCCGCGGCGCTTGGCTCCTGGGGCTACCAGCCGCCTTCATTTTCCTCGGGCTGATGCGGGGGAAAAAGACCCTGCTTATCGCATTACTCGCCATCCTGGTTATCGCTCTGAGTCTGTTACCCCTCATCGGCACCGAGCGTTTAGCCTCCCTCTTCAACACTCAAAGCGGCACCACCTTCCTACGCCTCAAGCTCTGGCAAGGAAGCCTCAACATGATCCGCGATCATCCCCTCTTCGGTGTGGGTCTGGACAACTTCCTCTACCAGTACCGCACTCGTTACGTGCTGCCCGAGGCCTGGGAGGAGTTGGACCTATCTCATCCCCACAATATCATCCTGGACTACTGGACCCGGTTGGGCATCCTGGGAGTGATCGCCATCGGGTGGCTGCAATTTGCCTTCTTCAGGAAAGCCCTGCGCCTACATCGTCAACTGGGTGACCGCAATTTGAAGGCTTTGCTCCTGGGGCTCATGGCCAGCATGGTCGCTTTTCTGGCCCACGGCCTGATAGACAATTCGTACTTCCTGGTGGACCTGGCCTTCGTGTTCTGCCTGACCCTCGGGGTCGTCGCCAGGGTGGAGGAACCTGGGGGAAATGAGGGGAAAGATTAGGAGATGGCAGCCTGCACCTTCTGCAAGAGAGGTTGCCTCACATAGCCCGAATATGCCTCTTCAACGGCTAAAAATTCATTGACTGGAGCAGATCTTAAGATTCTCAAAACAGTGGCTCTCACCTCAGGAGGTAGTTGGGAAAGCCCAGAAAGGGGGAAGGCTTTAAGTTCTCCCCTTTCGGTACGGGCGATCATTTTCGAATAATCAATGATGATCAGGCATAGAGCCTCCTGGGTATCCGGGTTAAAATAGAGGACGACGTTATCATTCAGCTCAATGCCCGTATTCCTTTGCCCTTTCACATCATTGAAAAAGAGGGACAAGATATCCCCTTCTCGATCATATTTCGCCTTCATGTTATTTCCCTCACGGATATTCTTTGACCAGATAGACTGTCAGAACGAAGTTATTCTCCTTTGATGGATCCACAGGGTCAATGCCGAATTTCACCACCACAACGATGTGGGTATAATCTTCAGGCAGATCTTCAAACCGTCTAAGGTATTTGTACTTGCTTGGATCAAGGGCCTCTTGTTTCCTTCCTCCGACTTTCAACGTCAGGAGCACAGAGTCAAGTAAGCGTTCTTCCATCCCAGGGTGATCCAAGGCATGTCTCCAACGCTCCTCGGTGAGATAGATCTCCCTACTGCGCTTATCTTTTACGAAGATGGGCCATTTTGCGTCGTCAATGCTCACTGGCGATATTCCCTTGTTTCGCCATCTTTCCCGCTTATCATTATACTACCTAATGACCTTTAGGTCAACTGGATCAAAGTTGGAGTTAAGTCCTCAACGGAATTGACGCTATCGGCTCTTTATTGTATACTACCGCTTAATCCGAATCCAGGAGAGTTATGATGCGTATCCTCATCACGGGCGGAGCCGGGTTCATCGGCTCGCACCTCTGCGACCGTTTCCTGGCCGAAGGGCATCAGGTCATCGCTATGGACAACCTGAGCACCAGTACCATAAATAACATCGCTCACCTGGCAGGCCGGGACGGTTTCTTGTTCATCAAGCACGACGTGACCAACTACATCTATGTGGAAGGACACCTGGACGCCATTCTTCACCTGGCGTCGCTGCCCAGCCCTGTAGATTATCTGGAGAAACCAATCCCCACCCTCAAAGTGGGGGCTCTAGGCACCCACAAGGCTCTGGGGTTGGCTCTGGCCAAGAAAGCCACCTTCCTCCTGGCCTCCACCTCCGAGGTCTATGGCGACCCCCAGGTGCATCCCCAGCGCGAGGACTACTGGGGCCACGTCAACCCGGTTGGGCCACGCGGGGTATATGACGAGTCCAAGCGCTTCGCCGAGGCGATCACCATGGCCTACCACCGTTACCACGGCGTGGATACCCGCATCGCCCGCATCTTCAACACCTACGGCCCTCGCATGAGGTCAGACGATGGCCGGGTCGTGAGCAACTTCATCACCCAGGCCCTGCGGGGCGAGCCGCTAACGGTCTACGACGATGGCTCCCGAACCCGCAGCTTCTGCTACATCTCCGACATGGTGCAGGGCATCTATCGCCTACTCCTGTCCGACGAGGTCTATCCGGTGAACCTGGGCAACCCCGATGAGATGATCATCCTCGAATTCGCCCACAAAGTACTGGAGATCTCTGGCTCCTCATCGGAGATAGTTTTCGCTGTCCCAACCGACGAGCGCACCAAGGACGATCCCCAGGTGCGCCGCCCGGACATCAGCAAGGCCAAACAGGTACTGAACTGGCAGCCCAAGGTCGGCCTGGAGGAAGGACTGCGAAAGACCATTGAGTGGTTTAAGGAACAGATCTGACTTTAACTTGAGAATCAAAACGCTTGTCGGGCACGCGGACTTCAGTTGGGGGAGCCTGCTGTTCAACGCGGCTCTGCTCTTGATTGTGCTCACAGTCGGCCTGAGCCTCGCTCTCCTGCCCTTGACGTTGGCAGGAGGTGCAATCCTGGGCGGTATCGTTTTCCTGGCCACACTCATCCGCCCTGAGTATGGCCTGTACCTTCTGATCCTCGCCGTGCCCTTTGGATCGGTCAGGGAAATTGCTATCAGTGGCTTCACGGTGGGGGCGGCGGAGGCACTGGTGGGGTTGGTACTGGCCGGCTGGCTGGCTAAGATGGTCGCAGCTAGAGAGATCAAGACCACGCATCCACCGCTGCTTCTGCCCCTACTCATCTTCCTGGGAGCCATCCTCCTGTCGCTAACGGGGGCCCTCTCATTGAGATACAGCTTCAAGGAAATCCTCAAGTGGGTGGAGGTGCTGGGCATCTACCTCTTCGTAGCCAATGTCATCGAGAAGGAACAGGCCAAGATTGTAGTCCTGTTGATGCTGCTAGCAGGCATCGGTCAGGCTCTCCTCGGCTTCTACCAGTTCTTCGGCCGCGTAGGGCCGCCGGCTTTCGTCATCCTCGGTCGCTTCGTGCGGGCCTACGGCACCTTTGAGCAGCCCAATCCGTATGGGGGCTATTTGGGGCTTGTTTTGCCGTTGGCCTATGGTGTGCTGCTGGGAGCTGGTAGATTGGGAAATCGGGAAACTGGTATATTGGTAAACTGGGGAACTGGGACCCCAATCTACCAACCTACCAGTTTACCAATCTACCGACCTACCAACCTACTAATTTACCAATCTACCAATCTACCGCTTGCTATCCTTGGCCTGGCCACCATGGGTGCAGCTTTGATCATGAGCTGGTCCCGGGGTGCCTGGTTGGGCTTTGCCGCCGCTTTCATTGCAATGAATCTGGCACACAGCCGGCGAGCCGCAGCTCTCTTCGCCTTGCTTTGTCTGCTGGTCGCCTCAGTGCTGCTGCTGGGAAGCATTCAGGCGCTGCCCCAGACCATCATCCAGCGCCTCAGCGATTTCCTACCCTATTTGCGTGTTTTCGATGTACGGGGAGTGAAATTAACCGATGCAAACTACGCCGTGGTGGAGCGGATGGCTCATTGGCAGGCTGCCTGGGGGATGTTCAACGACCGACCCTGGCTGGGGGTGGGCATCGGCAACTATGAGCCGGTCTACCCGGCGTACTTCGTGCAGGGTTGGCCAGAACCATTGGGCCATGCCCATAACTACTACCTCAACATCGCCGCCGAAGCAGGGCTGATCGGCCTGGGGGCCTATCTTGCCCTATGGGGAGCCGCCTTCTGGCAAGCCTGGAAGGTCGTCCGAGCAACTCAGGGCTATTGGCGAGGGATAGCGGTAGGCATCCTGGGTGTCCTGACCCACCTCTCGGTGCACAACTTCTTCGATAACCTGTATGTGCACAACATGTACTTGCATGTGGCTATGCTGCTAGGACTGCTGTTCGTAGCCGTAAAACGTGAAGACGTGAGGACGTGATGCGTGTGGCGTATCGCGCGTGTAACGGAATACGCAACACGCAATACGGCCTGAATTTGATGGACTCATGAAAAACAACGACGCACTGTCCAAGATCGCCAATTTCGCTCATGCCAATTCCAAAGAGATTACACGCTTTTTCAAATTCGCCGTGGTGGGCACGCTGGGGGCGGCAATTGATTTTGGCACCCTAAATCTGCTCATCCTGGCCTTCGGCTTTAGCAAGGCGCTAGCTAACACCTGCTCATTCACGGTGGCGGTGTTCAGCAATTTCTTATGGAACAGGCTATGGACATTTCCTGAAGCGAGGGATAGGCCCGTCGCGCCTCAACTCGTCCAGTTCTTCCTGGTCAACGTCGGCGGCCTGTTGCTAAACCAGGCCATCTTCCTCAGCCTGGATGCCTGGGTGCTGGGTAAAGCGGGCCTGTTGGCGACTCCGATGGCAGCGTTAGCCCTCAACATCGGCCTGGCCCACTACAAGTTGGCCTATAACCTGTCCAAGGCCATCGCTACCATCATCGTGCTGTTTTGGAACTTCGGCGCCAATCGCCTTTGGACCTACCGGGGGATTTAGGATTGCGCATCGGCATTGATTACACAGCGGCAGTTCGCCAGGGGGCAGGCATTGGGCGTTATACGCGAGAGCTGGTGAGGGCGCTAGCGGAACTCGATCGGGCCAATGATTACGTGCTGTTCGCAGCAGCAGGCGGACAGCGGCTGACGGACAGAGGCTGGCCGCCCAATTTTCAGACGCGCTCGGTGCCTCTTTCCGATCGCACCCTGGCCATCCTGTGGCATCGCCTGCAGCTACCCCTCTGGGTGGAGCTGATCACCGGCCCGGTGGACATCTTCCACTCGCCCGACTTCGTCCTGCCGCCGGTGCGCCGCGCCAGGACCCTGCTCACTGTCCACGACCTCTCCTTCATTCGCTATCCACAGTGCGCCGACGCCAACCTGCGGGCCTATCTGAACAAGGTAGTCCCCCGCTCCGTGCATCGGGCCGATCTCATCCTGGCCGATTCGCAGAACACCAAAGATGACCTGGTGGAGCTGCTGGGCGTGGAGGCCGACAAGATCAAAGTGGTCTACCCTGGCGTGGAGGAGCGCTTCCACCCCATCGAGGACCAGGCCCTCTTGGAGGAAGTGAGAAGGCGATACAACCTGCCCCCTCGATTCGTCCTTGGCCTGGGCACCCTGCAACCCCGCAAAAACTTCACCCGCCTCATCGAAGCCTTTGCCGATTTGCGATTTGCGATTTGCGATTTGCAATTGGTCATCGCCGGAGGCAAGGGTTGGCTCTACGAGGACATCTTCGCCACGGTCGAACGGCTGGGCTTAGAGGAGAAGGTAGTCTTTCCCGGCTTCGTGGCCGACGAGGATCTGCCCGCCCTCTACAACCTGGCCGACCTCTTCGTTTTCCCTTCCCTCTACGAAGGCTTCGGGTTGCCGCCCCTGGAGGCCATGGCCTGCGGCACGCCGGTGGTGACCTCCAACGCCTCCTCCCTGCCTGAGGTTGTGGGCCAGGCAGGGCTAATGGTGGAGACCACAGATGTGGAGGCCCTGGCCGACGCTATGCAGCGAGTTCTAGAGGGCAATGTACTACGAGAGAGGATGATCGCCAAGGGAGTAGAGCAAGCGAGGAAGTTTACGTGGAAAGAGGCAGCGTCCAGGCTTCTAAGCCTGTATGAAACCATGGGAGAGAGATGCAACTAAAGCCAAAGTTCTGCCCTCACTGCGCTGGCCGGCTAGCTCCCAAGATGATTGATGAGAGGGAACGCCTGGTCTGTCAGGAATGCGGCTTCATCTTTTACATCAATCCCAAAGTAGCCGCCGGGGCACTGATAGAAGACGATGGGCGAGTCGTACTAGTGCGGCGAAAGGTCGAGCCCCGTGCTGGCTACTGGGCGCTGCCGTCGGGCTTCACCGAGCACGGCGAAACCGTCGAGGAGACAGCCATCCGCGAGTGTCGTGAGGAGACGGGGCTGGAGGTGGAATTGGATGATCTCCTGGGCGTGTATTCTGTCAACAGTGACTTCTACGGGCATTTGGTCCTCGTCCTCTACTCTGCCCACGTGGTGGGCGGAGAACTAGTACCCGGCGATGATGCCAGCGAAGCAAGCTTTTTCTCAGCCACCAAGCTGCCGACAGACATCGCTTTCCAGGCCCACCAGCAGGCGCTGCGCGATTGGAGAAAAGCTATCGAGGAGAGTTTGAGGTGAAGAAAATGGACGCAGCTACTATCATTATGAT
>JBAWAP010000424.1:0-4848 GCA_049589355.1 Anaerolineae bacterium | reverse complement strand
GTCCATTTCAGGCCACCATTCGGCCACTTCGGGAAGGCTCTTGACCATCAACTCATAGTTCCTTAAGAAGGACTCAATGTCATGGCTGGTATAAACAGAGAGTTCGAGGTTGTCAGAAGTGTTCATGATATCACCTGTGTTGTGTCAACTGCTCATGCTTATCGTTGAAAATCGTCTCTGGCCCACTAGCCTGGTAGCCTGTTGTGAGTGTCCTGTACCGGGCGCTGTAGACCACGAAGATGTACGATTTAGCGCCAGGTGTGTCCCGGATATGCGATGGCGCCAACAAGCCGACACACGGTTCACCAAAGTACTCATAGGTCCATACGCGTGCATCCGGATGCCGTATGGCCAGGCGCAAATCGGCTACAAACTGATCGGTGGTCGTGCCTACCGGCCATTGCTGGTCATAGTAGATCCGCTTGAGCAAATGGGCCTCACTAGCCGGCATTCGTGCTGGCATCGTGATTCCGAGTCGCGCCAACGCTTCCCGCAACCAGCTTGGTGGCCGGACCGGCCGCGAGGCGAAGGGTGCCTGGGCCACGTGAGCCACAATCTGCGACAGTTCGTCCTCCGTCGCTAGCCGACCAGCTTCGATGAGTTCGACGATGAGGGCGTCTATGTCCACTATCATCTATTGTATCTGTTCACCTTGTGCTCGCAGCGGACCCTAGTCCGCTGCCCCAACCGCTCAGTCGGGCGTCGAAAATCGCTGAACCTACCTGGTCTGGGTCACAACGGTCTGTCGAGGCCGCTGGACTAGGGTCCAGCGGGAGCAGGTGAGCAGTTACCATCTATTATAACATTGAATAGCGGATGTGTCAACACGCCGAAAGGAGAGAAAATCATGAGAAAGGTCAAAACACCACGCAACGCAAAGGGATCTCAAAATCTGAGGGCCCGCCCCACGACCACTGCCGATGCCGTGAACGCGGGGATACCTGCCAAGACGGTTCGGAACATTCCCCGAGGCCACATTGTCCGAGGAGTACGGGACATGAATCGTATCGGGTGGGAGCCGTGGGAGGAGGCGGTCGGCGATATGCTGCGCATGCTAGATGAGCAGCGGCTTGACCGTGCCAACCGCTTCTACGGCGCCCTGGAGCGCGTCAATAGGCTGATGGAGACCGCTCGACAGCGCGGCGAGGAAGCAGAGGAAGCCCTGGCCTACAGCCAGTCCCTCATGGACAACATGCGCGATATCCTGATGACTACCTCGCCCCAGGGCACCATTACCCAGGTCAACCCGGCCACGGAGCGCATCACTGGCTACAGCGCCAAGAAGCTGCTACGGAAGCCCTTCGCCAAGTTCTTCGCCGATCCCGAGCGGGCCCAGGCCGGCCTCGAGCAGGTGCTGCGGGAGGGGGAGGTCTCCGACTATGAGCTGACCCTGGTCACCAAGGACGGGCGAGAAGTCTCGGTTTCCTACAACGCCACCGCGTTGAGGGATGCGAGCGGCCGCATCACCGGCATCCTGGGCTCCGCCCGAGACATGACGCGGATCAACAAACTGATGAACGAGATGCAGGCCACCAGTGAGGAGTTGGAGGCTAATTACGAGGAGCTCCAGGCCACCAGCGAGGAACTGGAGGCCACCAACGAGGAGATGCAGGCCACCATGGAGGAGCTGGAAACAGCCAACGCCAAACGCCAGACCCTGATGAACTCCATGCGG
Organism: Anaerolineae bacterium; assembly: GCA_049589355.1. Classification (GTDB taxonomy): domain Bacteria; phylum Chloroflexota; class Anaerolineae; order VGOG01; family VGOG01; genus JBAWAP01. The sequence goes on along the minus strand of JBAWAP010000424.1, from coordinate 3,173 downwards.
GACATCCTGATGACCACTGACCCTGCGGGGGTCATCACCGAGGTTAACCCGGCCACCGAGCGCATCAGCGGCTACAGCCGCGAGGAATTGATCAAACAGCCCTTCCGCCAGTTCTTCACCGAACCCGACCGCGCCCAGGCCGGCATTGAGCAGGTGATCCGAGAAGGGGAGGTCGCCGACTACGAACTGACCGTGGTCACCAAAGACAGGCGGCAGGTGCCGGTGAGCTACAATGCCACCGTGCTACGCGACCACACAGGACGCATCACCGCTGTGCTGGGCTCCGCGCGAGACATGACCCGGACCACCAAACTGCTCAGCGACCTCCGGGCTACCACGGCGGAAGCGGAGCGGCTCAGTGCCTATCGCCAGTCCCTCATGGACGCTATGCTGAATATCCTCTTGGCCACCGACCCCTCCGGAACCATCGTCCTGGTCAACCCGGCCGCGGAACGGATCAGCGGCTACAGCGCGGAGGAATTGCTGGACAAGCCCTTCGCTAACTTCTTCACCGACCGCAAGCGGGCCCAGGCCGGCATTGAGCAGGTGCTGGCGGAGGGGGGGGTCTCCGACTACGAGTTGACCCTGGTCGCTAAAGACAGGCGGCAGGTGCCGGTGAGCTACAATGCCACCGTGATGCGCGACCCCGAAGGCCGCATCATCAGGGTGGTGGGCTCCGCGCAAGACATGACCCGGGTCAACAAACTGATGAACGAGCTTCAGGCCACCAACACCAAAATAAAGCGGGCGGAGGAGGATACCAGCGCGGTGAACCGCGACCTGGAGACGCTCCTCCATGTCACCTCCCACGACCTGAAGGAGCCGCTGCGGGCGATCGAGAACTTCTCGCGCATGGTGAATGACCAGTACGCGGACCAGCTCGATGAGAGAGGGCAAGACTTCCTCAAGCGCGTCGTCCTGGGGTCAGAACGGATGAGTCATCTTATTGACGACATCACGGCCCTCTCCCGCGCGCAACGCATTGAGCCACCAACGGAGGAGGTCGAGGGCGAGGCCATCGTGCGAGAGGCACTGGCGCGTCTCGAGTCCAGGATCAAGGAGACCGAGGCCCAGGTCCAGGTGGCGAAGGACCTCCCCCGACTCCGGGCGGACAAGACCTGGGCGACCGAGGCGGTGTACAACCTGGTCGCCAACGCCCTGAAGTTCACGCGCGAGGGCGTCGCGCCTGAGGTCGAGATCGCACCGTACCAGCCGGCAGAGGGCGAGCCTGTGGGCGTGGGAATCGTTGTCCGAGACCGTGGTCCAGGCGTCGCGCCGGAGCACGCGGACCGAATCTTCGAGCTTTTCCAGCGAGCCGTGGCGCGCGAGGTGGAGGGAACGGGCGCGGGGCTGGCCATCGTTCGGCAAATCGCCAGACGGCACGGCGGCCGGGCCTGGGTTCGGCCGCGTGAGGGCGGCGGCTCAGAGTTTATCATCACGTTTGGGACGTGAAACGTAAAACGTGAAACGTGAATTCGGGTATGACGCATCACGCACACGTGTCACGCCTCACGTTTCACGCATCACGCATCACGTTTCACGCATCACGGATCAGGGAGGTACGAAATGAATAACAAACCAATAACTCAGTCAGTGGAGATCCTTCTTGCGGAGGACAACGACGACGACATCCTGCTCACCCGGGAGTCGTTCGCCGAGGCAAAGATCATCAATGTGCTGAATGTGGTGAAAGACGGGGAAGAGGCCCTGGCCTATCTACGACGGGAGGGGGAGTACAAGGACGCCCCTATGCCCGGCCTCCTTCTTCTCGACATCAACATGCCGAAGAAGAACGGCTTCGAGGTTCTGAGGGAGGTAAAGGCAGATCCGGCGCTGCGTCATCTCCCGGTCGTCATGCTCACCACCAGCCAGAATGAGGCAGACGTGGTAAGATCCTACTCGGAGGGGGCTTGCTCGTACATCATGAAACCCACGCGGTTCGAAGAACTGAACAGGGTGGTGAAGCAGTTCGCGCTCTACTGGGTCCTCGTGGCGCGCATTCCCGCTCGTCCGTGAGGTGAATCAGATGCGTGTTCTGCTCATCGAAGACAACGAGGATGACGCCCTGATCATCCGGGAAATGCTGGTCAAGGCAAAAGGAGCTCCCTTCGACCTGGAGTGGGCCGACCGGCTCTCGACCGGGCTGGAGCGCCTGGCCGAAGGCGGGATTGACGTGGTCCTGTTGGATCTTGGCCTGCCGGACAGCCGGGGGCTGGAAACGCTCAGCAAGGCTCATGGTCAAGCACCAGAGGCGCCCATCGTAGTGCTGACTGGTCTTGCCGATGAGACAGTTGGCGTTAAGGCGGTCCAGAACGGGGCACAGGACTATCTAGCCAAGGGGCAGGTGGATGGGAACCTGCTGGCGCGTACCCTGCACTATGCCATTGAGCGCAAGCAGGCGGAGGAGGCGCTGCGGGAGGCGGAGGTGATGCGCCGCTTGTCCGTTTCCCGCACCCTGGTCGGCCAGATGCTGCGCGATTTGCAGGAGCTGGGTGGGCTCTCGGAGGGGGCCATGTTCCGCGCCGGGCAGGAACTGGCCGCCCGCGTGGCGGCCGAGTCGCTGCCCAAGTTCCTGGAAGCCTTTGCCGATATGGGGCTGGGAGCTCTAAACTTGGCTTGTCCTGAGCCTGGCCGAAGGATCGAGGCCGACGAGGAGCGGCGGCGCTGGACCTTTACTGGCGATGGGCTGGTGGAGACCAGGACGGAGAGTGGTCAGCCCAGTTGCAACTACGCTCGGGGCTTCCTGTGCAGCGCAGTGGCTCATGTGCTGGGTGGCACCCGCGTGGCTGGCGTGGAAATGGCCTGCCAGTCCATGGGTGATGAGGTATGCAAGTTTGTGGTGCAGGTGGTGGGGGAGTGAAGTGTGAACGGGTGTGCCGCTCGTCGAGGACTTGGTAGATTTGGCTAATGGGGACAGGCATCGCACTGGTGCTGAGTGAAATTGCTGCCTGTTTTGGGAGGTAGACAGGATGAAGGATAAAGGTGACTACTCAGGCTGTCATGCTGAGCGGAGCGAAGCATCTCGTTGTCGCGAGAACGAGACCCCTCGCTGCGCTCAGAGCTTGCCCTGAACGAAGTGAAGGGGTGACAACATGGGCTGAACAGTTACAGACAAAACACCTGTTCAGGCGCGCTGGCGCAATAGCCGTTCCTGCCTTCATAGTCATCATCGC
>JBAWAP010000423.1:0-17729 GCA_049589355.1 Anaerolineae bacterium | reverse complement strand
ATTCTGGTGGGAAGGGCCGGACGGTTCACGTATCCTTGCCCATCTGCCAGCGACACACTTTGGGGCGAGCATAGACGCGGATGTGATGCTGACAAACTGGAATGAATACAAGCAGAAAGTAGCGTGCAATGAAGTAATCTACAACTATGGTTATGCCGACGGCCGCGGCGGGCCAAACCGCGAGGACGTTCTCACCGGACGGCGATATAGCAATATGCCCGGTATGCCCCAATCATTGTTTACGCATGGCGAGGAGGCTTTCGAACGGATAGAAGCTAAAGTAGAGGACTTGCCCGTTTGGAAAGATGAACTCTATTTGGAAACACACCGTGGAACGTATACAACTCAGGCGCGTCTGAAAAAGAATAATCGTAAAGCGGAAATCCTGTACAGAAACGCAGAGGCGATGTCGGCGTTGGCAAGTCTACTGGGTGGCAGTTATCCAGGGGAAGATTTGCGCGAAGGTTGGAAGTTGATACTCAAAAACCAGTTCCACGATATTCTGCCTGGTTCACACGTCACTCAGGCTTGTCACGACGCGCTTAAAGATTACGAAACTGTTTTCGAAAAGGGCGACAAGGCGCTCACCTCAGCGTTGAGCTATATTGGGAGTCAAATCAGTTCAGAGCCCGCGGCGGTGGCGGTGTTCAATATGCAGCCGTGGGAAAGGACAGATGTAGTTGACGCGGAGTTCGAGACCTCGCCCGATACTTCTTTCAAGATTGTGGATGCCAGCGGGAACAACGTTCTGTTCCAGGTTCTCAGTCAAGACGACGGACGGGTGAGAGTGCTGATCGAAGCACGCGATGTCCCACCGATGGGATATACGGTCTACAGACTCGTTGAAGGCCGACCCGATGTAGGCACTCCGTTTACAGTGCGTGACGAATCAATCGAAAACGATTTCTTTCAGGTCCGTTTTGATGAAGATGGAGTAATCTCTGGAATTTATGACAAAAAGAACGGCCGCCAGGTTATAGAGGAAGGCAAACAGGGCAACGAGTTCCAGTTGTTCGAAGATGTGCCGGGACGTTATGCCGCGTGGGACATTGTGCCCATGTATAAAGACCGCAAGTTTGAGGTTTCCCCCGTCGAGCGTTCTGAGATCGTTGAAGCCGGTGCGGTGAGACTTGTTTTGCGGCAGGAACGCGGTTTTATGAAATCGAAGATGGTGCAGCAGATCATCCTTTATCGCAGCCTACCGCGGATAGATTTTGAGACGGAGATCGAGTGGGGAGAGCGAGATCGGTTACTGAAGACCGGGTTTCTGGTCAATGTGAATGCCATGAGAGCAACCTATGATATTTCCTATGGCTACATTGAAAGACCGACTCACACTAACACATCGTGGGACGCTGCAAAGTTCGAAGTTTGTGGTCATCTATGGGCTGATCTTTCGGAGGGTGACTATGGGGTAAGTCTTCTGAACGATTGCAAGTATGGTTACGATATATTTGACAATCATATAAGGCTCACACTACTCAGGGGGCCACAGTCCCCGGATCCGACGGCGGATTTGGGACACCATTCGTTTACCTATAGCCTGTATCCCCATCAAGGTGACTGGCGACAGGCCGAAACACCGCGCCGGGCATGGGAGCTCAACGATCCGCTTATGGCCATTCCAGTAGGGAGAGGGGACGGCAATCTGAAATCTACCGGCTCTTTCCTGTCCATCGTCAGTGATCATGTCATGATATCGGCGTTAAAAATGGCAGAAAAAGGAGACGGGCTTATTCTCAGGCTCTACGAAGACCAGAACCGACGCGGTACAGTGGATGTCACGTTTTTCCATCCCCCTTCTCGTGCCGTAGAGTGCGATCCGTACGAAAACGAAATTGGCCAAGCCGTCGTCGTTTCCGGCTGTTTACGCTTCGATATCAAACCATTCGAAGTAAGAACGTTTAAGCTATATTTCCAGGTGCAACGCACTTTTTGAAGTGCGTTGCACCTTAAAAATGGTGGAAAAGCATGAATAACAGGGGCGCCAAGCTCAGTTTTCGTGAAATGAGCCTAGCCATTTTTCAAGGGGAGGACCCAGGCGGTGTGCTCTGGCAACCCAGATTAGAGTACTGGTACGATGTGAACAGAAAGCGAGGCACTTTGCCAGAACGCTTGAAGAAGGCCAGTCTCCTCGACGTCTATGATTATGGCCACGCTTCAGTTCGCTACTTCACGAACCCCCTGCGCTGGCGATACAAAAACGTACAGGTCACTGAGCGGTGGGAAAACGAGAAGCGACTGCGGCGCACGTGGGAAACCCCTGTGGGGACTCTAACCGACGTTTTGCACTATGACGAATGGAACCTGTCTGCCTATAACACGGAGTATAAACTGAAAAAGCCAAAGGATTTCAAGGTTCTGGAGTTCATGCTGCAAGATGAGGAGTGGTATTGGGACCAGGAAGCGTATGAGCAGGATCTACAGCGGGTAGGAGAGCGTGGCAGCCCTCAGTTCTACTTTCGCCGCTCACCCATCCAAGGGCTGTTCATCGAGCATACGGGGTTTGAGAAAACCGTCTACATGATGCATGACTACCCTGCACTGATCCAACACTACGTCGAGGTGGCGTCAGAGGCGGATAACGCCATGTATGAGGTTCTATGCCAATCTTCCGTCCAGATTCTCAATCTGGGCGAGAACATTGATGCCAATATGGACCCTCCCCCGATCTGGAGTAATCATCTGTCTCCCTATTACTGCCAGCGGGTGGAACAGTTGCACGCTACCGACAAGTTCGTGCACATTCATGTGGACGGGAGGATGAAGCCGCTCTTACCCCATTTGAGGGATGGCCTCTGGGATGGGATTGAAGCGGCCACGCCTCTTCCCCAGGGAGACGTCACGCTGGAGGAGATCAAAGAGGCACTGGGGGACCGGGTGCTGCTGGATGGGATTCCCGCCCTGTATTTTCTCCCCTCTTTCTCGACGGAAACGCTGATCGAGTGTGTAAAACAAGTGGTAGAGCTGTTTTACCCCCGCCTGGTGCTGGGGATATCCGATGAGCTGCCCCCGGACGGCGATGTAGAACGAGTGCGGCTTGTAGGTGAGTTAGTGCAAGAAACGGCCCTCTCCCCCTAACCCCCTCCCAACAACCCTGGGAGAGGGGGAGCCGGAACTCCCCTCCCCTAAAGCTGGAGGAGGGGCTGGGGGTGGGGGCTGCATCCCAAATCGGCCAAGAACGCGGTGATTTCGTTCTCTCCCTATCCAAGGAGGACACCTTATGCCTTATCAAGCTTTCGTCGTTTCCCACACCCACTGGGACCGCGAGTGGTACCAGCCCTTCCAGGAGTTCAGGATTCGTCTGGTCACCATGGTGGACAGGTTGCTGGATATTCTGGCAAGTGATCCCCGCTACCGCCACTTCATGCTGGATGGGCAAACCATCGTGGTCGAAGATTACCTGCAAATTCGACCCGAACGCGAGCCGGACATCCTGGAGCAGGTTCAGCAGGGCCGACTGCTCATCGGCCCCTGGTACGTGCTGCCCGATGAGTTCCTGGTGAGCCCGGAGGCCCTTATCCGAAATCTGATGCTGGGCCAGCGGGTGGCCCGTCGCTTCGGCGAGCCGATGCCGGTCGGCTATGTCCCGGACTCCTTCGGACACATCAGCCAGTTGCCCCAGATTCTGGCCGGCTTCGGCATCCGTGACGCGGCCATCTGGCGCGGCGTGCCCGACCTGCCGACGGAGTTCCTGTGGCAATCGCCCGACGGAACGGCTGTCCTGACCCTATACATTCGCGACGGCTATGGCAACCTGGCCTGGACGCCCCACGACCCGGACAGCTTTGTCCAAATCGTGCGCCAGGCGGTGGATAGGCTGATCCCTCACGCTACCACCCACGCCGTCCTCCTGATGAACGGCATGGATCATGTGGAGCCCTCCCCTGACCTGCCGGACCTCATGGCCGCTGCGGAAGAGCGTCTGCCGAACCTGATACTCGTCCACGGCACCCTGCCCCAGTATGTCGCCGCCGTGCGCGCCGCGAATCCTGAGCTGCCAACAGTTCAGAGTGAGTTCCGCTGCTCGCAGCGATCCAACATCATCCCCGGCGTGCTGTCGGCCCGTATGTGGATAAAGCAGCGCAACCGGGCCTGCGAGACGTTGCTGGAGGGCTGGGCGGAACCGTTCAACGCCTTTGGGGCCTGGGTGGATGTACAAACCGATGTGCCGCTCCACGAGGCTAACCATGCCTTGGTGCGCCATGCCTGGAGCCTGTTACTCCAAAACCACCCTCACGACTCCATCTGTGGCTGCAGCGTGGATCAAGTCCATGAGGAAATGCGGTTTCGCTTCGACCAGGTGGAGCAAATCGGCGAAGAGGTCACGCGGCGCAGTCTGACGAGCCTGGTACGGCACATCGCGACCAGGAGCCCTAAGCTCAATGACCCGCAGGAAGCTCTCCCCGCCGCTGACCTGGTTCAACCCGCCCCGTACGTGCCCATTGTCGTCTTCAACCCCACCGACGGGCCGCGCACTGACCTGGTCCACGTGCAGGTGCAGATACCGTCTGCCTGGCCAGGCTACGATCTGGTAGACGAAGAGGGCCAGCCTTTACTGTGGCAGCAGTTGGGCCAGGAGAAGCTCGATTTCTCCCTCCTGGGCATTAACCACGAGGACTTGTTGATCCGGCTGATGCAGGAGCACCCTGGGCGGGTAGGGGGACAGGGGATCGTGAGGCTAAGGTATCACGAGGGCAAAGCGGGCCCGGTGGTGATGGCGACCCTGAGCGCTCATGGTCAGCCCAGTCTGGCTCAGGTGGAGGCCGCTCTCGCCGATGTCCGACGCCGGCTGCGCGCGACCAGGAAGCTCCTGAAGCTAGATGTGGGATTGGCTCCCCAGATGACCTTGGCCTTCGTGGCGCGGGACGTGCCAGGCCATGGCTACCGTACCTACTTCCTGCGACCTGTTCCCGCGCACCCAGCGCCAGAGGTGGAAGCTGGAGCGTTGAGCATAGAGAACGAGTTCTTTCACATCGAAGCCGACCCTGTGAATGGGAGCATCACCCTGCGCGACAAAACCACCGGCCAGGTTTATCGCGGGCTCAACCGCTTCGTGGACGAGGGCGATCGGGGAGACGTGTACAACCACTGTCCGGTGCAGCAGGACGTGGTGGTGGATGAGCCGGCCCGGCCGCCGCTGGTGAGGCTATTGGAGAGGGGTCCGGCCCGCCAGACGCTGGAAGTCGCCCTGCGCTATCGCGTGCCGGCCAGGCTGACCGCCTCCCGCCGCGCCAGGCTGGCTAGGCGGGTCACTATCCCCATCACCACCCGGGTCAGCCTGGTCGCCGGCCTTCGCCGCGTGGACTTCGAGACCACGGTCAACAACACGGCCAGCGATCACCGGCTGCGCGTTTGCTTCCCCACGCCCGTCAAGACCGACGGTTTCCGCACCGAGACGCCCTTCGACGTGATCGAGCGTCCGCTTGACCTGCCCACGGATACGAGTGGATGGTCAGAGCAACCAGCCCCCACCCATCCGCAACGCACCTTCGCCGACGTGAGTGACGACCGAGCCGGACTGACCCTCATCAATCGTGGCCTGCCAGAGGTGGAAGCGCGACGTGAGCTCGATAGCACGGCGCTGCTGCTCACGCTGCTGCGCTGCGTAGGCTGGCTCTCCCGCGCCGACATGCCGGTCCGGCCCGGGCACGCCGGCCCAGGCATCCCTTTGCCTGGCGCTCAATGCCTGGGCGTACACACCTTTCACTACGCCCTGGTTCCGCACGGCAGCGACCGGGAGGGGCACGGTTGGCTTTCCACCTTCCTCCAGGCCTACGCCTTCAACGCCCCCCTGCGCGCCGTGGTGGCCGATCCGAACGACGGGCCGCTGCCGGCCGCCCTGAGCTTCATAGAAGTGAGCCCTGCCAGCGCAGTGCTCAGCGCCATCAAGCTGGCCGAGGAAGGCGATGGGCTGATCGTTCGCGTCTGGAACGTTGCCCCGGCGCCGATTGAGGCCAGGTTGCAGCTTAACCTGCCCTTCCGTCAGGTTTTTCTGACCGACCTGAACGAGTGCCCCGGCCAGCAACTGAGCCCGGACGCAGACAACGCCGTCAGGCTCTACTTGCGGCCGCGCCAGGTTCAGACCGTGCTTTTTGAGTAGTGACGGCTTTAGCCGTTCCTGGCGACTAAAGTCGCTACTGCGTCCCCCAGTTCTCATAAGGAGTTCTTCTATGGTGGAACTATCCCGTACGCTGACAGGCAGCATCACCCCGGCTGACAAAGCGGCCGACGACTATCTTCTCTTGCCTTTCGAGGTGCCGCCAGGCGTCGGCCGGCTGGACGTCTGCTACACCTACACCCATCGGGTCAGTGCCGCGCTGCCGGAAGGCAGCGGCAACGTCGTGGACATCGGGGTGTTTGATCCGCGCGGCGCGACGGTGTTCCGGGGGCAGGGCTTCCGTGGCTGGAGCGGGAGCGACCGCTCCGAATTCACCATCGGACTAACGGACGCCACCCCAGGCTACCTGCCCGGCCCCATCTACCCAGGCACCTGGCACGTCATCCTGGGGCTCTACCACATTGTGCCGGAGGGCTGCCACTACCGCGTCGAGATCGCCCTTTCAGAGGAGCGTGGGAGCAGGGGGGCAGAAGAGCAGGGGAGAGGAGGGGCGGTATCTTGTGGGCTCCAGTGGTATCGGGGGGATCTTCAGAGTCATACCCACCACTCGGATGCATCTGGGTCTGTCGCTGACCTGACGGCGGCAGCCCGAGCGCGGGGACTCGATTTTGTGGCCGTGACTGACCACAACACGGTCAGCCATTGGGCGCACCTGGCGGCGGCCGGTGGCGACGACCTGTTGCTCATCCCCGGCCAGGAGATTACCACCTACTATGGCCACGCCAATGCGTGGGGCGCCCACGGCTGGCAGGAGTTCCGCTGTCGTGACAGTGCCACGATGGCCCGGATCATTGACGCCGTGCACGCCAGTGGCGGGCTGTTCTCCGTCAACCATCCCAAGGATAACGGCCCAGCCTGGGAGTACAGTCCCGACCCTTCGGGCAGAGCCTCAGGGCGAAGCCTGCCCTTCGATTGTGTGGAGGCGTGGCAGGGCCTCTGGGCAGCGAACAACCATCAATCGCTGGACTTCTGGGACAGCCTGCTTCGGCGGGGGCGGCGAGTGGCGGCCGTAGGAGGAAGTGACAAACACGTGGCACCCTTTACCGGAGAGACCAGCCAGTATGACCTCGGCACGCCGACAACCTGGGTCTACGCCGGCGAGCTTTCGGCGGCGGGCATCCTGGGTGGCATCCAGGCAGGGCACGTCTTCATCTCGGCCGATCCGCAGGGGCCAGAGCTGTATCTGGCCGCCGACACCGATGGGGATGGGGTGTGCGAAGTCATGATGGGGGATGAGGTGGTCATTGCCGCCGGACGATCCGTGACGCTACGCGCCCAGGTGGTCGGTGGCAGGGGACTGGTGCTGAGGATTGTATCTGGCGAGGGGGTGAAAAGTGTTCCTGTCGAGAGCGATGAGTTCACCCACCGCTGGCAGGCCCGGCCGAAGGGTGCCACCTTCTACCGGCTGGAGTTGGTTGAGCCAGGCGAGGGGGAGGTAGCCCACAATCCGGCAGCACTGGTCAGGCGAGCCCTGTCGAATCCCATCTACGTGACCATCGCCACGCCAGGGGAGGATGGATGAACGCACGAGAACGGGTGATGGCGGCTCTTCATCACGAAGTGCCCGACCGCGTGCCTATTGACCTGGGCGCCATGCGCTCTACCGGGATCACCGCTCTGGCCTATCGGCGGCTCAAGGAGCACCTGGGGATCACGGAGGGAGACATCTACGTCTATGATACCGGCCAGCAACTGGCGGTGGTGGAGCCCCCTATTTTGGACCTCTTCGGCGTGGATGTAGTGCCGCTGGACCTGGATCAACTGCGGGGCTGGCAACCATACACCCTCCCCGACGGCTACCCGGCTCGCATAGTGGCTGATTTCACCACCGAGATAGCGCCCGATGGGTCGGTCTACCAGCTTGAGGACGGCCGCCGGGTGCGCTACCGTCCCTCCAGCAGCCACTACTTCTATCGCATCTACCATCCCCTGGCTGAGGCCACCACCCCGGCCCACCTGGAACACCTCACCCCGCGGGGCTACAGCGACGACGAGCTGATCCTCCTCCGCGACCGGGCTCGCTATCTCTACGAGAATACCGATTACGCCATCATGGGGCACTTCGGGGGGAGCGTCCTGGAAGCGGGGCAGGACTTGCGCGGCTGGGAGCAGTTTATGGTTGACGTGGCTCGGGGAGGTCCCTTCCTGGAGGCTTTCTTAGAAAAGCTGACCGAGGTTCACCTCGCCAACCTGGCCCGCTACCTGGACGCCGTTGCTCCCTACATCCAGATCATCGTTATGGGGGATGATTTAGGCACCCAACACGCGCTTCAGATCTCCCCTCAGACATACCGCCGCTGGATCAAACCCTGCCATAGCCGCATCTACGGCTACGTCCGCCAGCACTACCCGGAGGTCTACGTCTTCCTCCATTCCTGCGGCGCCATCTACCCCCTGATCCCCGACCTCATTGAGGCCGGGATTCAGATCCTTAACCCGGTGCAGATCTCGGCCACGGGGATGGATCCCGTGCGGTTGAAGCGAGAGTTCGGGGCGGAGCTCACCTTCTGGGGCGGTGGATGCGACACGCAACACACCCTCCCCCGTGGCACCCCGCAGGAGGTAGCAGCGGAGGTGAAGGGGCTCCTGGACATCTTCGCCCCTGGGGGTGGGTATGTCTTCAACCAGGTCCATAACGTCCAGGCCGATGTCCCTCCAGAGAACATCGTAGCCATGCTGGAGACAGCCTGCCACTACTGTTACTCCTGAAACTGCGGCAGCCATTCGGCATACGCTTCCAGGTAATCCTTCAGGGTGCCTTCTGCCTGGTCGAAGTCGCTGATCATTGGATCGAGCAGCAGCGCTTGCAAGGCCAACTCCCGGCTGCCAGTCACGGCGGCATCCACCACCAGCCCGGCCAGGGCAGCTTCGCGGCGACACAGCTCGGCGATGGGTTCCGGGAACGGGTCCAGCCCCAGGCCGTGGATGCCCGCGCCGTTGGCTATGGCCGGCACTTCGACGATAGTCCCGTCGGGCAGATTGGGAATGTAGCCCTGGTTGGGGATGTTGACGGTGGGGATGTAAGCATTGGTATTGCCGGCGATGGCCTCGATCAATTCCACGGCTCCCTCGCTATGCACCTGGCGCAACCCGTCAATGGGCTGCTCCTCGTCAGCCATGGCGGCGGCCAACCGCGCACGATCTTGGCGCTCCTTCTCGGCGGCAGCCCAGTCGTACAAGCGCAGGTTGTAGGTTTCCCACGGTTTCGTCTGGGGGTCATGGCCCCAGGGCAGGTATTCGCACAGGTGACAGTCACCAGGGCCGGGGCAGAGCCCAAAAACCTCGAACATCTTGCGGGTCAGGGGCTCAAAGTCGGGGCGGTAGGTGCGATACCGCTGGCGGAACAGGGGGTAGAGGTCTTCGCCGGTGGCCTTGTCGCGAATGTCCACGATCCAGATAAAGTGATTGAGCCCCACGGCCTTGACGTCCACTTTCTCGTAGGCCAGGACGACCCACGGCGCTCTATCCTGGAGGTGCGCCGGGTCAGGGTGAGTATCCAGGTCGGGAGGCACCTGGATGCCCCACCGTTCGGCCAGCACAGCGAAGGCGATGAGGTGGGCCACGTGGAGCTGGTGGCACAGCCCAACGGTTTTGACCCGGGTGTAGCGGGTGGCGGCTAAGCAGAGGCGGGGCACCGGATTGGTAAAGTTGATAAGCCAGGCATCGGGGCAGAGACGCTCCATATCCTGGGCAACCGCCAGCAGGATGGGGATGTTGCGCGCTGCGTGGGCGAACCCACCGGGGCCGCCGTTCTCGGCGTAAGGTTGGCGCAGGCCGTGCCGCAGAGGGATCTCCCAGTCTTGCCGCCACAACTTCTCGCGGGGGCCTGCCTCGATGGACAGGATGACGAAATCGCCCCCCGACAGCAAGTCAGTGCGCTCGGTCGAGGACTCGATGGTCATGTGGGCATCCCATTCGTGGTTCATCCGTACCCCCAGAGCGGACATGGTCTTCAGGCCTTTGCAATCTATGTCCACCAGGCCCAGTGTGCTGCCGCGCAGGGCCTGGCTGCGCATGATAGTGGCCAGCGTGCTCAGGCCAAAGCTGGCGCTGCCCGCGCCGATGACGACGATCTTGGTGACAGGCATGGACTTGTTTCCTTTCCGTACTGTGGTGTGGCTGTAATTATACCACGTGGGGGAGAGATTTGCCAGAAACGATGAGAACCCTCTGTACATGTTTGACGGTTTGGCTTTAAAGGGGTATACTTATAGTAGACACACAGAGCATCTATCAGCGTGGAGAGTGTTGATGAGACGGAGTTTGTCTTGCAGTCTATCGCTAACGATATTGGGGACTATTTTGCTTTCCCTGCTCTTGCCGATCTCTTTGGAAGCCCAAAGTGAGAGTGATTATATTCAGGGGCTCATAGATGGCATGTCGGTGGAAGAAAAGGTAGGCCAGTTGTTCTTGGTCACCTTTGCTGGCAGCGATCTCGGCCCTGAGTCGGACGTCGCTGAGCTCATCAGGGACTACCGGGTGGGCGGAGTGGTGCTTCTGGCTGGCAACGGTAACTTCACCAACGGAGAGGGCACGCCACTCCAGGTGGCCGAGCTTACTAATGGCCTTCAGGCCCTCGCCTTCAGTCAACCCTTAACTGGTACCACAACCTCAGTTCCTCTGTTCATTGCGATCACCCAGGAGGGGGATGGCGTTCCCTATACCCAGATCACCTCCGGTGTAACAGAGGTGCCTAACAACATGGCCCTGGGTGCCACCTGGAACGTGAAGAACGCCGAGAAAATCGGCGAGATCGTGGGACGGGAGCTAAGCGCTATGGGCATCAACATGCTCCTGGGCCCTTCACTGGACGTGCTGGACAACCCGCGGCCCGGCCTCAAGGGAGACCTCGGCACGCGGGTCTTCGGAGGCGATCCCTATTGGGTGGGCAAGTTCGGCCAGGCCTACATCCGGGGAGTGCATATAGGGAGCGAAGGCAGGGTAGGTGTCGTGGCCAAGCACTTCCCCGGCCACGGGGGCAGTGATCGCCGAGCCGACGAGGAAGTGGCTACGGTGCAGAAGTCACTCCAAGAGCTGCGCAAGATCGAGTTGGCTCCCTTTTTTGCCGTCACCCAACTCAAAGAAGACGACTCTCAGGCTGTGGCTGATGCCCTGATGACCTCTCACATTCGCTACAGAGGTTTTCAGGGCAACATCCGCCAGCTCACCCGGCCCATCAGCTTCGACCCCCAGGCGCTCCAAGCCCTCATGGCTTTGCCCGAATTCGAGCCCTGGCGCAGTGAGGGAGGGTTGATGGTCAGCGATGCTTTGGGCGTCCCGGCGGTGCGCAAGTACTACGATCCTCAATTGCTAACCTTCCCCCACAAGCGCATAGCTCAAGAGGCTTTCCTGGCCGGCAACGATATCCTTGTGCTCTCTCAGTTTGCCTTAACTGATAGTTGGCCGGAGCAGTTGGAGAATATTAAGGTCACCATTCAGTTCTTCCGCGACAAATACCTCAGCGATCCCAATTTCCAGGCCCGGGTCAATGAGGCTCTGCGGCGCATTCTGAGCCTCAAACATCGGCTATACCCAGATTTCTCCCTGGAAGCGGTTCAAGTAGATGTGGATCGCTTGCCAGAGGTGGTGGGGCAGGGGAGAGAGAATGTCCGTCAGGTCGCTCAGGAGGCTATTACTCTTATCTACCCTGGGCCAGAGGAGTTGGCTGATAGGCTGCCCAGCCCCCCCCTTATTGACGACGATATTCTTATCTTTACCGCAGACCGGCAGGCAAGCGATTGTCCTGCCTGTGAGCCATTTCCTTTCATCGAGTCCGATGCCTTGCAGAGAACCATCCTCCAGCTCTATGGGCCCGAGGCCATTGGGCAGGTGGATCCATCCCGTATCAACAGTTTGACTTTCAGTCAATTGAAACAATTCCTGGCCGAGGGGGCAGTTCCCGGGGTGGACGTCGAGGGCCTGGTGCGTGAGGCTGACTGGCTCATCTTTGCCATGCTGGACCTCAACCTTGAGGATTACCCTAAGTCCGACGCCGTGAAATCCCTGTTGAAACTGCGCCCCGACGTTCTGCCTGGCAAGAAGGTGGTGGTGCTGGCTTACAACGCGCCCTACTACCTGGACAGCACCGAGATCAGCAAGTTGACGGCCTATTACGGCATTTACAGCAAGGTCGAGCCTTTCGTCGAGGCCTCGGTGCGGGCGCTCTTCCAGGAGTTCATGCCCCTGGGGATCTCCCCAGTCAGTGTGGAGGGGATAAAGTACAACCTGATCTCGCAAACGGAGCCCGACCCCAATCAGATCATCGAGATCATACCACCTGCCATGCTCGTCAAGCAAGAAGGAACACCTACACCTATTGACCTCAATGTAGGGGACACCTTGCGGGTGCGAACCAGCGTCATCTTGGATAGGAACGGCCATCAGGTGCCCGATGGCACGCCGGTGGTATTCCGCCTCCTCTATCCAGCCGAATCGGTGGAATCGCCCCCCCATTACGTGACCACAGTGGGCGGGGTAGCGGAGACGACCATTAAGTTGGAGAAGACTGGGGAGTTAAATATCACGGTGACCAGCGATCCGGCCCGAACATCTAACACATTGAAGGTGATCATCCAGGGCGATGAGCCGGCCACCATCGCTACTGTGATGCCTCCCCCCACGGACACACCCACGCCGACTTTCACGCCGATACCGACTTCCACGCCAACCGATACTCCCATGCCAACACTTACCCCCACACCAACCGATACTCCCACGCCCACCTCCACGCCTACCTTTCCGCCCACCTTCACCCCTGGACCAACCCCGACGACCACACCGACTGAGACTCCTCCAGGGGAGCAAGGGAGCAAGGGAACAAGGCGTCGAGTGGATATGGGCGATTTTCTGCTGGCCGTGCTGGGCAGCGCGGTGGTTGGAGGCGCGAACTATTTGGTGCAGCGCAATGACGGCCATTCTCTATCGCGGCGATTGAGGTTCTTCTTGCTGAGTTTGGTGGGGGGGCTGGCAGGCTATAGCCTCTATGGGTTGAACCTGCCGGGGGCGGGGTTGTTTCGCCAGCTCTCACCAGACTGGGGAGCCCTTTTGATGTGTCTGCTCTTCGGTTTGCTACCACTGGGCTATGTGCTGGGCCAGTGGCTGTGGGATAGGTTGCAGGGGAGCAGGGGAGCAGAGGGGCAAGGGAGCAGGGGAGCGAGGGAGCCCTTCGACGAAGCTCAGGACAGGCAGGGGAGCGAGGGAGCAGGGGAGCACTTTTGATCGCCGAAGGTCTCTGACCGGGGCAAACGCTACTCGTTGACTCGTTACTCATCACCTCGTTACTCATCAAGTGGGAAGGGAAGGTGTCAGGAGGGTAATCAGAAAGGCGAGGATGATCAGGGCCAGAGCGATGGCTATTAGAGTCCTGTTCTCTTGAGTTGCATCTGTCCACTCTCCTTTGGCTGGGAGCAGCTCAGTCAAAGGCTCAGGGAGAGAGAGGGAATGTAGCTCAGCCTTGAATTCGGCTACGCTGGCCGGCCGCTTGTCGGGGTGCATCTCCAAGGCCCGCAAAATCGCTCTCTCGATACGAGGGGACAGCCGAGGGTTGAGACTGCGAGGAGGGGGCAGCGAATCAGGCTGCAGGAAGCGCTGCTTGACGTCGGCTGGAGGCTGGTTAGTGAGGAGATGGTAGAGGGTGGCCCCCAGGGAGTAGATGTCGGATCGGATGTTGGTGTGCCCCGTGTCTCCTCCATATTGCTCTAGCGGGGTGTATTGAATCGTCCCGCGGCCCTGGAGGATAGTGATCGTTCTCGAATCGTCGGGGGCCAGGAGCTTGACCAGGCCGAAGTCCACCAGTTTGAGAGTGCCACCGGGGGTGAGTCTGATGTTGGCTGGCTTGACGTCGCGATGGACGATGGGTGGGTCCTGGCTATGGAGGTATTCTAGAGCATCACAAAGTTGATCAGCCCAGGCTAGCACTTGTTTCTCTTCGAGGAAGCGGCCCTGGCGACGCGCCTCGTCCATGATCTCCTTCAGGTTGCGGCCAGCAACGAAGTCCATGACCAGATAGTCCCGACCTCCCTCCGAGAAATAGTCGGAGACCTTGGGTAGATTGGGGTGATCAAGCCTGGCCAATACGCTCGCCTCGCGGTGGAATTGCTCCCCAGCTTGGGCTGTGAAGCTGGCCTCGGCCTCGAGTTGCACCTCTTTTACGGCGCACTGCCTTCCCTCCAGGCGCAGGTCCTCGGCTCGGTAAACGGCACCCATGCCGCCTTGGCCCACCAGCTCTACTATTCTATATCTTGACCGCAGGACGGTACCAAGTGCTAACGGTTGGATCAAGGTCTCTGCCCTCGCAAGTAAAAATCTGCTTATAGCTTAATCCATAATCATCTTCTTGTCAAACCGCTTTACCTTATGGAAGGGAATGCAGGTGCAAGCCTGCTTATGGGATGGACTTGCGTTTGCACTACTCTCTCATCGTGGAGTACAGTTCACAGGAGGCGCTACACGATGGCCGAGATAGAGATGCCCGCGCTGATCATGCAAGAGGGCCAAGGGGCTGGTCGGAGTTGGCCCGTCGAGAAAGAGAGGGTTATCATTGGGCGTGGCGAGGACTGCGACGTTGTGCTCACAGAGCGTCAGGTTTCCCGCCACCACGCCCAGATTCGACGCTTAGACAGCCAGTACGTCCTGGAGGACCTGGGAAGCAGGAACGGGACCTACGTAAACGGTCGCGAGGTCACAGAGCCTCACATCTTGCAGGATGGCGACGAGATCCAGATCGCCCTGTGCGTCAGGCTGAGCTTCGTCAGCGCTGAGGCTACGGCCCCGCTGGTTTTCGAAAGAGGGAAACGCCCCGGTTTTTACCTGGATAAAGAGAGGCACGTGGTTCTTATTGGAGGGCGAGAGCTTGGTCCCCCCCTCTCTTTGGCTCAATATCGGTTGTTGGAACTCCTGTACGATAGGGCGGGACGGGTATGCAACCGTGACGAGATCGTGGAGGCGGTTTGGCCCGAGGCGTCTGAGGAAGGGGTCTCTGACCAGGCCATTGATGCTCTGGCGCGGCGCCTGCGCGAGAGGATAGGCGAGATTGATCCTGATCATCAGTACATCGTCACGGTGCGCGGCCACGGCTTCCGCCTGGACAGAACTCCCTCATGGTAACTATTGCTTCAACATGGCCCTCGCTTGATCTCTGGCCTCCCTTAGGTGCCGGGCTGCTCTCTTTTGCCCCCTTCGATTGAGATTCTCAATGGCGCGATTCAAGGTACTTACTAATTCATTGTCTACCTGCTCGACGTTCTCCTCCAGCAGCCTCTTTGTCTCCCGAGGATATTGAGCCTCCAACAGTTGGTTGATGAGCTTGATCGGCCAGGGTGCTCTCTCCTGCAGCAACTCGAAGGCTAAGTTCGCTATGCGTTTGAGCTTCCTGGCTGCTTCCTTATCTTCCGTGGCCTCGGCCTGCTCGATGTTAGCCGAGAGGACAGCAAAGAAAGCATCGTCAATCTCTTCAAGGTGCTCTCGCACCGCTTCCTCCAAATCCTCGCTCTCGAAAATCTCCTTCAACAAGTCGGCTCTTTCTTGCAGTATGGCTCGAGTCTCGGCATCCAGTCGGTCCCTGATCTCCAGGATGCGGGATCGCAAGCCCTTGAGCTGCTGGGCTTCCTCGGCATTTACCTCCCCTTCATGGGCCTCGATTCTGCTCGTTAGGCTGCGGAAGAACTGGTAATCCAGCATGTGGCGTCCGACAGCTATCAGGGCCTCCAGTTCGGCGTCACTCTCGCACACAATCGTCTTCTCCAAGAACTCTTCCCGCGTCATGCCCTCTTCCAAAGCCTCGGCGACCTCTCGCTTGACTCGGCTAGCTTTGCCCAGGCTGCTGAACTCCAGTAGCTTCCCCCGTAGCCCCCAAAGGCGCTTGGCCCTGTCTTCCTCGCCCTCGGCCTTGGCTGCCTCTATAGATGCGGTCAGGAGATGGAAGAATCCGTAGTCTAATTGGTCGTCGTATTCCCGGACCAGGACTCGCAGGACTTCATCGCTGGTGGCATCCAAAAAGCGAGAGATTAGATCCAATTTGGCCCTTTGATCCTCCAACATCTTCTTGGTGATGCCGTCAGCTTGCATTATCTCCTCCATCAGGCCCTGCAAGCTGAGGAAGATCTTGGGCTGCAGGAGGTATCCTTTGCGCTCCTCTGATGGCAAAGAGTTGATAATGCGGTTGGTCAGGTCGCCGATGAGCTTATGCTGGTCGTCGCCTCTCAGGTCCAGTTCAGGTGGCAGAAAGCAGAGGAGCAGCTCTTTGCCGGGGTCGTGGTAGACAAAGGGGATGTTCAGCATCCCGCCGTTGCCGCACTGAGGGCAGGTAGCGATGTTGATCTTGCCCCGCAGGACTTCAGACTTGGCCTCTGGATCCTTGCTCACGTCAATGATATTCTGCACCTGGGCAGCAAATCGGCGTCCGCAGAGGGGACAAGTTACAGGGACGATATGTGGTTGGGACATGATTGGGATTTCCTTTCTGTTTTGGTCAGGTGGTCGGGTGGTCCTTGGTCTGGTGGTCAGGTGTCTCTTTCGACCATCCGACCATCTGACTATGTGACCATCTGACCATTGGGGCATAGCGGCTCAGAGCTCGCTGGATCAGAGCTTGGGGGTTGACTACGGTGACTATCTGGATCTCTTCTTCGTTTAACCCGGCACCGGCTGCGACCAGGCGGGCCATCTCTTGGTCTATCATATCGCCAGGCGAGTGGGTATCCGTGTTCAGGAGTAGCTTAGCTCCCGTCTGACGGGCAATTTGAACGACGTGGCCGTTGGTCAGGCAGTGGCCGTGGCGAGAGGTGATTTCGAGATAGACGCCGTTCTCAGCGGCGATTTGGGCCTCTTCCAGGGTGATAAAGCCTGGGTGGGCTAGGATGTCCACCTCGGCGCACTCCACCGCTGCCCGGTTGGTGCCCCCTATCACTGGCTCTACGATGGTCTCCCCATGTACTACTATTAATCCTGCCCCTAGCCTTCTGGCCCGCCGGGCTAGGGGGGCGATGCTGGCCGGGGCGGTATGGGTTAGCTCCACGCCCGGTATGAAGGTGAGGGGAAAGTCTCCTCTCTGCTCTTGGGCGAAGCGCACCAAGCTAGAAACGATCTCGTCCAGATTGGACGCATCGGCGTGGTCGGTGATGGCGATGGCCCCGTAGCCCTTGGCTGCTGCCCTTCGCAGGATCTCGCTGGGCAGGAGTACCCCGTCGCTGAGAAAGGAGTGAACGTGAAGGTCAATGAGTTGGTTCTCGTTCATGATCGGTGGTTTCAGTGCTGGCAAGAAAGGTGGATATGGCTTGCTCCTCCCAGCTATCGTAGCTGCTGGGGTCGTTCAAGAAGATGGACCGTGCTCTGTTTAGCAGATGCACCGGCGTGGAGGAATCTGGTTCCCATTCTGAAGAGGAAACATCTCTGTCTGTGAACCGGTAAGGGGACGCTTCTTCGAGCATGTCATCGAGGGTCTCGCGAATTGATGGCAGAAAACTGGGATCATAGAAACCGTAGTAATCTTCTATCACCTCCATGGTAGCTGCGATCTTATCCCACTCGTTCTCAAGCTCGTCTGCTTCTGCTGACCAGCCTATCTGCCGAGCTTGATCTGCAAGTAGCTGGATGCGCAACCAGGTTACTG
>JBAWAP010000422.1:0-2974 GCA_049589355.1 Anaerolineae bacterium | reverse complement strand
GTGGTGTAATGCAAGTAATAGCCTTCCAAATCCAATAGTCCACGCCGTCGAGGTCGAGAGATAACAAGTCAATATCTCCTTCGTAACCGTTGTTAATGATAAGGGGGTTTACGTTTTCCACAGTTATCCATGTATTCACCAAGGTTGGTGGCCAAAGAGCAGTATCTTTGCATGTAGAGTAGAATTGACGACCGCGTCTAATGTTTTCCTCGCTACCATCAAATAACAATGCATTCCAACCATGATTCACGATGAGATTAGCAGTATTGCACTCAATTCCATCACCTGCACAAATCTCAACGGCTTTTCTGTTGGTGGTTCCAATAAGGGAGAATATGAATAGTAAGATGCCGTCTTCGCCGTTCTGGGAAAATGCTCGGAATTCAACATCCTCAAAACTCGGCAAAGGAACGCCGTTGTGTAAAAACTCTCTGTATTTTAAGGAGAGAAGCATCTGCGTCCCCTTCTCTATATAATCTGTTTTTCTCTCAATCCTGCCTACTTTTTCACTCATGGGCAGGTTATTATCAACTACCTGTAAGAGTCTTCTAATCATGCGTTTGGTTAACTGTTTCATGGTAACCACCTCTCGTTTGTGAGTCAGGTAATTCACCCGTTGAACGGGTTGGGGTAGCGCAACTCTGATTCATACGCATGGCGTGAAACACCTGGCGCACGATGGCGCAGACACTTTCAACCTGCGCCTCGGTCAGGGTCATGCCTGACGGCAGATAGAGCCCTTGCCGCGCGAGCCGCTCGGCCACCGGGTAATGCTCGCCTTTGAATAGCCCCATCTGTCGGAAGACTGGCTGCTCGTGCATCCCCAGGAAGAAGGGCCGCGTCATGACGCCACGCGCGGCCAGTAGGCGGGCGAACTCCGCCGCGTCCAGCCTCGTGCTCTCGTCCAGCACCACGCCGTACATCCAGTAAACGTTTTTGGCCCAAGGTTCCTCGACCGGCAACTGTAACCCCAGCACGTTGCGCAGTCGCTCGGTGTACGCCGCGCCCATCCACCGCTTGTGGCGCACCGATTCCTCGATCCGCTCCAGTTGCGCCAGCCCGATGGCGGCCTGCACGTTGGTCAGGCGGAAGTTGTGGCCCAGTTCGGTGTGGTAAAACCGCCGTTCCTTCTTGAAACACAGGTTGCGCAACGAGCGCAGCCGCTCGGCATAGTCCTCGCGGTTGGTCAGCACCATCCCGCCTTCGCCGGTGGTGATGATCTTGTTGGCGTAGAAGCTGAAACAACTCAGGTCGCCCAGCCCACCGCATTTGCGGCCCTTATATTCCGCGCCGTGCGCCTCGGCTGCGTCTTCTACGATGATCAGGTCGTGCCTGCGTGCCAGCTCCAACAGCGGGTCCATGTCCACCGGGTGACCGTAGATGTGCACTGGCATGATGGCGCGCGTGCGCGAGGTGATCCTGGCCTCGACCTGGCTGACATCCATGCACCAGGTGCGTGGATCGCAGTCCACCAGCACCGGCACACCGCCGTTGTACACTACGGCCTGAGCGCAGGAGATGATGGTGAACGTGGGCATAATCACTTCGTCGCCTGGTTCCAGACCAATGCACTCTACAGCCACCTGCAAGGCCGTCGTGCCGTTGCTCACGGCGACCCCGTACTTCATCCCACAGTAAGCAGCCCATTTCTCTTCAAACTCCTCGATAAAGCGTCCCGCCGAGGAGATCCAGCCTGTGCGCACACACTCTTCAACGTACTTCATCGCCTGTTCATTCAACAGCGGTTCGTTTACGGGTATCATGCATACCACTCCCCTTTCTTTATACTGCCGATGCCTTTTCCAACTGGAGGTCCGCCTCTACCATCAATTTGACTAGCTCTTTGAACTTAACCTTTGGGTTAAACCCAAACCTCTCTCTGGCTTTGCTCGCGTCGCCGATCAGTGTGCTGGTCTTCGTCGGCCGTAACAGGCCTGGATCGGTGACGACATAGTTTTCTGCCCTCAAGTTGGCGACGCCAAAGGCCTCCTCGACAAATTCCTTGACTGAGTGCGCCTCGCCGGTGGCGATGACAAAATCGTCCGGTCTGTCGAGTTGCAGCATCTGCCAGGCCGCTTCCATATATTCCTTCGAGTAGCCCCAGTCAATGCGCGCACTGAGGTCGCCGAGAACCAGCTTGTCCTGCTTGCCGCAGACAATCCGCGCTACTGACCGGGTGATCTTGCGCGTCACGTACTCCTCAGTCCTTCTGGGTGACTCATGGTTGTACAAGATCGCGTTTGACGCAAACATGCTAAAGGCCTCGCGGTAATACCGTGTGAGATGGTAAGCCATGACCTTAGCGCAAGCGTACGGACTTTGAGGGTTGAAAGGGGTGGTTTCAGCCTGGAACTCACTGTCGGTTTTGCCGAACATGTTTGATGTGCAAGGCTGGAAATATCGAATGCCGGGATCTATCTGTCGGATAATCTCTAAAACGCGCCCAACGGCGGCCCCAGTGATATCCGCCGAGAAGCCCACCATGTCGTAGCTCCAGCCCACGTGATCCTGGTCGGCCTCATTGTAGATTTCTTGCGGCCTGACGGAGTTGATGATACGGTAAAGTGAGGTCGGGTCAGCCAGATCGCCCCGGCACAGGAAGAATCGGCGGTTGAACAGTTCCGGGTTGCGGATCAGGTGCTCTATGTTGCGGGTGTTGCCCGTCGCCGAGCGCCGGACCATACCATGCACTTCATAGCCCTTTTCCAGCAAAACCTCGGCCAGATAACTGCCGTCCTGGCCTGTCACCCCAAGAATCAGCGCTCTTTTCACAATCGCCTGTCTCCTCTCTTCTATAGAATCACTATGACGTCGACTTTGCTTGAGTACGAGCCACTCATAATCAAGATCAAGGCAGTTCAGCCAGCTGGTACTTGCCAAACGACCGGATGTGAAAATCGGGCGGGAGTTCTGAGGAATACTGCCAGTCCGCACTTTGTGAGTCCAGCTTGACAGGCTGGCATCCATCTACCAC
>JBAWAP010000421.1:0-19765 GCA_049589355.1 Anaerolineae bacterium | reverse complement strand
TGTCTAGCCATTGGTTCTCATCGTCGGTGAAATAGATGTCGTGAAAAGTGTCCTGGGTAAAGGTGGGGTAACGAACGTCTTCGTGTCTGGTGAGCAAGAAAGCAACGTCTTCTTCTGACAGCGTGGTTGCGTCATTCTCGATGAGTGCCAGACCGATGATGTAATTGAATCTGAGTATATCATTATACACAACCTGCTTACCCTTGCTCTTAAGCAAGTGGCTCACGCAGCCCGTTCCCCCAAAAGCGTCCAGGGCGGTGTCAAATCGCAGGCCCCGAATGTTCGCCCAGATCCAGTCGAGCAGCTTCAGCTTGCTCCCCTGGTACCTGGTGGTGGGAAACACCGGGATGTTGAGGGAGGGCAAGGTAGATTGAGTGACGAGATTCGTTCTTGGGTTCATGATGTTTCACCGTTCTTGACCAGAGGTTCCTGTATCAGCCGTTTCCCCCAGCACGTACTCCGGCTGGCTCTCGCGCAGGAGGCGCAGGTACTTCTCGCCCTCGGCCTCGCCGGCCAGCAGACGCTCGAAATCGTCCAGGCTGATGAGCACCGCCTTGGGATGGCCGAACCGCTTGACCACGTACCGGGTGCGGTTCTCTGACACGTCGTCGAGCAGGCGACCGAAGTTGTTCTGCGCTTGGGTGGAGAGGATAAACTTCAAGGCTGGCTTCTCGTTCATTGGCTGCCTCAGAGATTGGTATGTTAGCTAACTTTGCTAATTGATATTTTAGCACCGTTGGCCGAATTTGTCAAATAGAGTTTGAGGAGATATATGCATAACAAACGGAGCTTGATGCAAGTCCTGGCCGATGCCCTCACTGCCTCGCGGCTGGTGATTGCTGCAGGCATCGTGGGCATCGGCATTCCCTGGGGACGCGGTGCACTAAGCATGGTGCAAATCGCCACCCTGCTGGGCTGGACAGCCGACACGGTGGACGGCCACCTGGCCAGACGTGCTCCAGCGGGCCAAAAGACCTTGATCAGCAAGCACGATCGCACGGTTGATGCCTTCATGGTGCTGGCTGGCTTCCTCTACATGACGGCTATCGGCTTCGTCTCCTGGTGGTTCTGCCTGCTCTATCTGGCGGTCTCGGCTGGCCTGATCTACCATTTCCGCTCCACCGCGTTGACCACATTGCTGGAAGCACCGCTGGTCATCCAGATGCCGCTGTTGGCTTTGAGGGAAGTGCCCATTCTGGGCTGGACCTGGGTGGCCTGGGGCTTCTCGGCGCTAATCTTAGACCGCAAGCGGCTGATGGTACGGCTGCGCATTCTATGGGATGACTGGCAGCGGGTGCGAGGGTGAGGAGCGGAGAGGGTGCTGGCGGCTGAGGCTGCAGATGGATAGCAGATAAGCGAGCGGTACAGCGTGGGGGGGAGAGATGGAAATCTACGACCTGGGAATCGCCTGGGACTGGCCGTACGACGCCGATTTCGTGGCCCTGCTGGAGGCAGCCTGCCACAAGCGAGGGCTGACTGTGTTGCAGGTGACCCAGGATAACCTGTCGGCTGTGACCGAGGCCCTGGCCCAGGAAAGGCTCAGCTTCTCGGCTTTCTTCGACCGCGCCTGGGACGCAAACCCGGCTTTCTACCCCCTGGCCCAGGAAGTCGAGCGCCGCGTGCCCCGCCTGATCAATCCCTACTCCCAGGCTCGCTGGGTCCACGACAAGGCCACCATGCACCTGGAGTTCCTGGCCCGTGGCATAGCCGTGCCCTACACTCTCACCGTGGCCCCCGTGGAAGAGCCCTGGGGGCCCAGCCCCTCGGCCATGGCCCCGCTGGGTCCCTCTTTCGTCCTCAAGCCAGCTCTCGGCGGGGGCGGCGAGGGCGTAGTGGCCGATGTCCAAACTTGGCAGCAGGTGCTGGCCGAGCAGCAACGTTTGGGCTACGACAAGTGGCTGCTGCAAGAGCAGGTGAGGCCAGCCATCCTGGAGGACCGACCGGCCTGGTTCCGGGTTATCTGTGCCGCACAGGGCATCTTTCCCTGCTGGTGGCACCCGGCGACCCACCGCTACGAGGTGTTGACAGCCACAGATGAGGCCCGGCTGGAGCTAGGACAGTTGCGAGACATTGCCTCCGCCATCGCCGCTCTCGCTGGCCTCGATCTCTTCTCCACCGAGATCGCGTGGACCCAGGCCGGGCAGTTCCTGGCAGTGGACTACGTCAATGACCCGTGCGACATGCGCCTGCAATCCCGAGCCGCCGATGGGGTACCCGATGAAATCGTGGTGGCCGTGGCTCGCCAACTGGCCGAGCTTGTCGAAAGGAGACAACCCACATGAGAGAGTGTCATCAGGAGGAAAACATCCAGAGTTGCACCTGCACCTACGAGCCCTGCCCCGCAAAGGGCTGTGCTGTGAGTGCATCATGTACCACAAGAAATACGGCGAGTTGCCCGGTTGCCTGTTCCCACCGGAGGTGGAGCGAACCTACGACCGGAGCATCGCTCGCTTCGTGGCAGCTTATAGAAAATAGGGATCAGGGAACTAGGGAATCAGGGATCAGGGGCTGGGTGTGCACCCCTGTTTCCCTGATCACTGATTCCCTGATCACTGACCTACGGAGGAGAACCCATGTCTAAAAAACCCGATTGGTTCAAAGGCGTCTTCCCCGCCCTGGTTACGCCCTTCACCAGGGACGACCAGGTTGATGAGGCGGCATTTAGAGCTCTGATCCGCCGAGTTCTGCCCCATGTGGATGGGGTGGTGCCAGCGGGTACTACCGGAGAATTCATGTACCTCACGGAGGCGGAGAGGCGGTTGGTGATTGACATCGCCGTTGACGAGGTGGGGGGTAGGGTGCCGGTGGTGGTCGGCACTGGGTGCGCCAGCACGAGGGACACCGTAGCCCTGACTCGATACGCCAGGGATGCCGGGGCCACGGCAGCCCTGGTGGTGGCACCCTTCTACTTCAAACCAACCTTCAACGAGGTCTACGAACACTTCGAGGCGGTCAACGAAGTCGGCTTGCCCATCATCCTCTACAACATCCCCCAGTGCGCGGGCACCCACTTCCAGTGGTGGACGGCTGAGGGGATGGCTTACCTGGACAACGTGGTGGGCATCAAGGATTCCAGCGGCGACGTGCCCTTCCTGATGGCCCTGTTCGAGAAGATCAAGGGCCAGATCGGCATCTTCTGCGGCCACGATGAGATCGTGATGGCGGCCCTGGCCGCTGGTGCCGACGGGGCCATCCTGGCCAGCGCCAACCTGATCCCCGACATCTGGCAGAAGGTCTATTTCGCCGTGAGGGAAGGGGACCTGGCCACGGCTCAGGATTGGCAGGCCAGGGTGCAGAAGCTGGTGCGCATCATCATGCGCAAGGGGGCCACTCAGGCGGTGAAAGAGGGCCTGCGTATGATGGGGTTGGAGGTAGGCAACTCCCGCCACCCCATCATGCCCGGCGGCGAATTCGAGCGCGAAGACTACGAGGAACTGCGCATTCAGTTGGAGAACCTGGGCAAGATTCCCCGGGCGAAAGTCTACTACGACCTGGGCCAGGGCAGGCTAGTGGAAACCCAATTCTTCGCCACACCTCAGACACCACGCCAGATCAAGGACTTCACCTTGCGCGTCGGCGAGGGGTTCTCTGGGCCACCATTCTTCGAGATCGCCCATATTGACTTGCTACTGGGCATCAAAGAGGGACCAGTGGGTAGAGCCATCACCAAGTCGCTGGAGGAGCCCCGGCCTTCGCACGAACTGCGCATCATCAACGAGCGTCCGCGCACACTGCTGGTGCCGACAGTGACCGTGCGCACCAAGAAGCAGGCCAGCCAGGTCTACGACGATGCCGCCCGGGGCATCAACCTGGCCATTGAAGCCAGCATCGAGGACGGCAGCCTCCCCCAGGGAGCTCTCGACGACCTGGCCATGATCGCCAACGTCTTCGTCCACCCAGCAGCCGCTAACCGCAAGCGCATCGAGTTCAACAACTACAAGGCCATGCGCGCTGCCATCCGCAAGGCCATTGAGGGCCGGCCGACCCTCGAAGAGCTGCTCAACGAGAAAGAGGCGGCGCGGCATCCGTTCAGGTATGCGCCGTAAGCCGTCTTAAGACCTCGGAGGTTTCCGGCGGCGCCTCTACTGGTAAAGTCGCCTTGATTATGTGGGGGTTTGGTGGCGGAATCGCATCTCAAAACCTCCGAGGTCTGGATGAATAAAGGAGTCTCAATGAAAAAGAAGCCTGTAGCGACTTGGAGTTTGTTTCTCATTGTTGTATTCATCGTCGGCGGCAGCTCTTTCCCTGCCCTGTCGCAGGGGCCGAGGCCGGTATCGGCCCTGGTCAAGATAGATCTGGGGGCGGAGGGGGATCTCCAGCAGGTGGAGGCCAGCGGATTGGCCGTTTATGCCCACCTCACCACCGAGGACGAAGACTATCTCATCGCTGGCGTCACCAAAGACGACCTGGCATTTTTGGCAAGCCAGGGCTTGGCTTACCGCGTCCTGGATGAGGAGCTCGTCCCAGGGGGATATTATCTGGTCTACCTGCGCCACGCTGACCAGTTGTCTCTGATCTCACAGCACGGCAGGCTCCTCCACTTCGACGGCCTGCGGGCCCTGATCCGGGCTCCGGCACCTGAGGCCGAGAAGTTGCCTGCTCTGGGATTGGAGATCAGGTGGCTCCCCGATCACCCCATCCGCCTGAGCCCCAGGGTTGAGGACTTCGCTTACGAGTTTCTGGGTGCTCCCGACCCACTCATTGTGGAGATGATCGCCCAGGTTGATGCAGCCACCGTATATCTCTACGATGGCAACCTCAGTGGCGAGAACCAGGTAACCATCGGTGGACAGCCCTATACTATCAGAACCCGCTACTCCTACAGCGGTACGCCCATAGAGAAGGCCACGCAGTTCGTTTATGAGCACTTCCAGGACCTGGGTTTGGAAGTGGAATACCACAACTACAACTGGTGGGGCAACCACTGGCGTAACGTGGTAGCCACCAAGCCAGGCGTCACCTACCCCGATGACATCTACATCGTTTGTGCTCACGTGGACAGCATATCGGAATGGCAGTACAGATACACGTACGCGCCGGGGGCTGATGACAATGCCAGCGGCGTAACGGCGGTGATGATCGCTGCCGACATCCTCAGCCAATACGACTTCGGCTCTACCATCCGCTTCGTCGCCTTCACCGGGGAAGAGCAGGGGCTCATCGGCAGTGACTACTATGCCTATGATGCTTACACCGAGGGCGACAATATCCTGGGCGTGCTCAATTTGGACATGATTGCCTACGACTCCGACGATCAGCCCATCATTGAGCTTCACGCCGGAACCATGCCCGGCTCCATCGCCAACCTGTTCACCGATGTGGTGGACACTTACAACATTACTCTTGTCCCTGAAATCATTACTGCCGATGCTACCGACCGAAGCGACCATGCCTCCTTCTGGGACTATGGCTATAGCGCTATCCTGGGCATCGAGGACTGGGCTGACTTCACTCCCTACTATCACACCACTGGCGACCGCCTCAGCACCCTGGACATGGCCTATTTCACCGAGTTCGTCAAAGCCTCTGTGGGGACCATTGCCACCATGTCCTCTCCGCTGCCCGAAGGCGGCTCCCTTGAAGGCACAGTGAGCTTCTGGCAGGACAGCGCCGGTGTGCCGGGCGTCCTGCTCACCCTGGCGGGCGATCAGGTCTACACCGATCTCAGCCAGGCCGATGGTAGCTACACCGTGAGCGGTGTCGCAGCGGGCGACTACACCTTGACCCCCAGCAAGTCGGACGGCGTGGACGGAATCTCCGCCTACGATGCCTCCCTGTCCCTTCAGCACGACGCCGGTCTCATCACCCTGAGTGGCTACGCTGCCACCGCGGGCGACGTGGACAAAAGCGGCGCTATCACCTCAATGGACGCTTCCTACATCCTGCAGAAGGCAGTAGACTTGATCGCCTTGCCCTTTCCCGGCGCAGGTGCGGTCTGGGACTTCGACCCGTCCAGCCGGAGTTATACGGACCTGAGCAGCCACATCAGCGGCCAGGACTTCACGGCCGCGCTGTTGGGAGACGTATCGGGGAACTGGTCGGCGGGTAGTGGCCAGACCCAGGCTCGGTTGGCCAACACCGCGTCCCTGGTCCTGCCAGACCTCTACGCCGAGCCTGGCGAGCGCATCACCGTGACCCTGGAAATCACCCTGGCCCAGGCCGAGGTGTACGGCGCAGACATCGTCATAAGCTACGATTCAACGGTCGTCTCGGCCAACTCGGTATCCTCCGGCGATATAGCTCAAGACTTCCTGATCGAGAGCAACCTCAATGAGCCAGGCCTGGTGCGAGTGGCCATGGCCGGCGCCCAGCCAATTACCGATGACGGTCACCTGCTGGCCCTCGTGTTCGATGTAGTGGGGGAGCTGGGTGATACCTCGCCACTGCAAATCACCGCTGCCGAGCTGAATGAGGGTGGCGTGATCGCCCAGCGCCAGGACGGCAGCGTCGAGGTGGTGGACTTCCCGGACTACGATTTCGACCTGGACTGCGAAGTGGACGTGGTGGACATCATGCAGGTAGCTAATCAGTGGCGCATGACTGATGCGGATCCTGACTGGGATGCGCGCTACGACCTCGATAGCGATGGCAATATTGACATCGTGGACATCATGACAGTGGCATCGGATTGGGGAGTAACTTGTTGGTGAGGGGGTGGGATTAGAGACGACGAGATGTTTGAGCTCAACGTTGATTTACAGGCAGCGTTCATGCAATACGTCATCGCCCGACCAGATGTCCTGGATCAGTTGCCGAATGATTTCCAACTGGTGATCCTATCCGACGATGATCAAGCACTGAGTTGGCGCAATCTGGAGCTGCTGAAAGAACAGGGCGACACTGACAAGCCGATCGTCATCGTTCGTATGCGAACTCAGGAACTTTGAGAGGGTGCTCGAGAATAGACTTCGGAAGTCTTCCACAAGCTGCTCACAACCCAAATAAGCTCAGATTCAACCTCAATCGTGACTTATCTAGGGCATTTCTGGAGACTTCCGAAGTCTGAGTTGCAGACCTTCTGTGCTGCTTACTAATAGTTTCGGCTTGGAGGAAGAGGTGCGATCTGTTAGTTATGTGGTGCTTGCTCTAGTGGTGGTGGCAAGTCTCAGCCTGGGGGGCTGTGGCCCTCGTATCGAGCAGGTCAGGGAAGTGGCGGCCTCCCCGCCGCCGGAGGAGATGGCTTTGCCAGAGCCGATGGCTTTGCCAGAGCCGAGGCTGCAGGGGGTGCTCTCTCTCGAGGAAACCCTCGCCCAGCGGCGCTCAGTGCGGAGCTTTACCGAAGAGGAGCTCACCCTGGAAGAGATCTCTCAGCTTCTCTGGGCCGCTCAGGGGATAACGGCCCTCTGGGGTGGGCGGACAGCTCCCTCGGCCGGGGCTCTCTATCCACTGGAGGTCTACGTGGCCACCGCCAGCGGGCTCTACCACTATGTGCCTCAGGAACACAAAGTGATCATTGAGACCCAGGATGATCTGCGCCTCAAGCTCTGGGAAGCAGGGCTGAAGCAGGACGCGATACGAGAGGCTCCAGCGGTCTTCGTGATCACTGCGGTATACGAAAGGACAGAGAAAAAGTACGGTGACCGAGCCGAGCGCTACGTCAAATTGGAGGCAGGCCACGCTTGCCAGAACATCCTCCTCCAGACCGTGGCTCTGGACCTGGGAGCGGTGCCCATCGGCGCCTTCTACGATGATCAGGTCCAGGCCGCCCTCTCCCTACCCCCCAACCACGAACCTCTCTACCTCATCCCCGTGGGACATCCTCGGAAATAGCGAATACTCAGGTGACCGTCACTTTCGCTCCGTCTCACACGAGCAACCCGGCATACGAGCAGTTCAACAGGCTCATTTGCGTCAACGGCAGACAAGTGACGGTCACTTTTGCTTTTGCAAGGCTATGGCCATAGCCAGGCCCGCTATCAGTGCTATCCAGAAGGGCGCTGTCGAGCCGAAACCATCTCGCAGATAGGCCCCCACCGTCGGTGCGATGCCGCCAACGACGCCGGTCACGGTGCCGACGAGGCCAACGATGGCTCCCCGAGAAACCCTGGGCGTGACCTGAGTCAGCAGGGTCTGGTAGGCGATGATGGCCATCTGCAGCCCCATGTTGGTGATCACGAAAAGGGCCAACCCCAGTGGAGAGGTGCCCACCAGGGCCCAGCAAACCATGGTGATGACGTGGCCAAGGCCGGCCATGATGAGCAGATTGCGTCCCCCGAAACGGCTGGCTGAGTGTCCACCGAGGAGGCTGGCAACCATACAAGCGAAGCCGCCGACGGCGAACAGATTGTTGATCTGGGGTTTGCTCAGCCCGAGGGTGTCCTTAGCATGGAGGGACACGAAAGGCCCCCACAGGGTCCAGTTATAGATGCAGACCAAGAGTATAGCAGCCAGGAGGAACCATCGCAGCCTAGGCAGGCGCAATTGCTTCAGGCTCGCTAGCTCGATAGGCGCGGGGTGGTGACTTGTCTCGTGCAAGCCCACCGCTCGCAGGACGGCGCAAAGGAGGCTCATCACAGCAGTGCTGTAGATGAGGGAGCGCATGCCCAACCGTGAAACCAGAGCCGCTCCCAGAGCGGGGCCGAGAGTGATGCCTATAGAGATAGCAAACTCGAAGATGCCAAAGGCCATCCCTCTTTGCCTCTCAGGAACGGACTCTGCCATGATGGAGATGAAGGCCGGCGATTGAATGGCACTGAGGGAGTTGATGGTCAGCAGCACGACCAGCAGGGTAACCCAGCTCTGGGCAAATCCGGCCAGCGCGTAAAGGGGCGCGAAGATGAAGGTGGGCAGGACGATGGGCAACTTGCGCCCGTAGCGGTCGGCCAGGAGGCCGCCGGCAAATTGCATCACAGAGAAGCCCATGGCCAAGAGGGAGTAGGCCAGGCCTACCTCGGCGTCGGTGGCCCCCAGTTCGCGGAAGTAGAGAGGCAGTAGAAGATACCAGGTGAAGAGAGAGGTCAATATGAGGAATACAGTACCTGAGAGAACCACAACGTTGCGCTCCAGAGCCAGCGCAGCGCGCACTCGTTGGATGGTGGTCATTGGAATCTCCTTGGGAGCGTAATTATAGCCCAGGTACTGCAAAAGGACAAACAGAACACCTCAAATGGTTGCTCTTTTGACTAACTCGCCGAAAGGTGATAGACTATGGTGAGTGCAGTGTCGCGCAAACTCTCCAAAGAAGGAGGCAGCAACAATGAGAAGACAAGTTAACCTAAGAGTGGAGGAGATGCCCCATCGCTGGTACAATATCCTCCCGGATCTGCCTGAACCTCTTCCCTCGCCCAAGGATCCCGAGGAGGGGGAATCGAGGTTAGCTGCCTTACCCAAGATGCTCTTGGCGGAGTGTCTGAGGCAGGATAGCTCGACTCAAAACTGGATAGACATACCCGATGGACTCTGGGAGCTTTATGCCCAGGCTGGAAGGCCTCGACCCCTCTTCCGAGCTTTGAATTTGGAGAAGAGGTTGGATACACCAGCCAGGCTATATTACAAGGCTGAGTTCTATAGCCCTACGGGTAGCCACAAAGTGAACACCGCCGTAGCTCAATGCTATTACGCCAAGCAGGAGGGATACGAGCGAGTCACCACTGAGACCGGAGCCGGGCAATGGGGGACGGCCCTGGCCTACGCTGCCAGCCTGTTGGGTCTGAAATGCACTGTCTACTGGGTCAGGGCGGTGTACAACTGGAAGCACGATCGAAGGAATTTCATGCACCTTCTGGGCGCTGAGGTCAATGCATCGCCCAGCCCCAAGACGGATTTCGGCAAGTCCCTCTATGAGAAGGATCCAAATCACCCAGGCTCTCTGGGCATAGCCATCTCTGAGGGATTAGAAGATGCTCGAAAGGATCCCAAAGCCGTCTATTGCCTTGGCTCGGTCCTGAACCACGTCCTCACCCACCAGACGATTATCGGGCTGGAGACCCAGAAGCAGTTTGAGATATTCGACGATTACCCCGACGTGATGATTTCCTGCCTGGGTGGGGGATCGAATTTCGGGGGCTTCGTCTTGCCCTTCGTGGGGGATGTCCTCAAAGAGGGGAAGAAGATACGCTTCATCGCCGCTCAGAGCGAGGTATCGCCGAATCTGCAGGGCAAGTACAGGTACGACTTTGCCGACCACGCTGAGACCACGCCTCTGCTCAAGATGTACACCTTGGGGCATAAGGCACAGATGGAACCCATCCGGGCCGATGGGCTGAGGTATCACGCTGCCGCGCCCATCTTGAGCCTGCTTAGGCACCTGAGTTACATCGAGACGGTGGCCTACCCTGCTGACGAGCGATACGTCTTCGAAAGAGCGAAGATATTCATTCAAGCAGAAGGGTACCTGCCCGCTCCCGAATCGGCCTATAGCATTGCCTGCGCCATTGACGAAGCGCTGAAGTGCAAGGAGGCCGGGGAGAGCAAAACCATCGCCTTCAACATCTCTGGGCACGGGTTCATGGACATGCAGGGGTATAGGGAAGTTTTGGGGCTTCCATAAGGGAAGGATGACCATGCGAGAAGCAATGACGCCTCAGCCAAGTTCAGTTGGGTTAAAGCATCTAACCGACCAGGAAAAGGCAGCCTTGTCAGAGTTCGTCGCCAGGCTGCAGGAGAAGTATGCGGACGAGGTCGTGTTGGTCATGCTCTTCGGCTCCAAGGTGCGAGGCGACTTCGATGAGGAGTCGGATCTGGACGTGTTGGTGGTGGTCGAGGGTGATAATCGGTGGCCCTATTGGCGCGAGATCACCGACTTGACCTCTGACTTGTTGCTGGGCTACGAGGTCAATATATCTGCCTTAGTATTCGATGAGGAGCATTACCGGTGGCTGATGGAGCATCGCACTCCCATTTACAATAATACGACTGGGGAGGGAGTCCCTATATGGATGACGAAACGCGACAAATCATCATCGGGGTACGCCTAGAGAAGTGCAAGGAAGACCTTCAAGCGGCGCGAGAATTGCTGAGGCTGGGTTTCCTTCGTGCTGCCGTGAATAGAGCTTACTATGGTGTCTTCCATATCGCTTCGGCTGCATTGCTCACCTTTGACATCGAACGCAGCAAGCATTCAGCCGTGCAATCCGCCTTTAGCGAGTACCTTGTCAAGCCAGGCCACATCGAGCCGGAGTACAGCAAGATATATGGCCGGGCCAGACGGTTGCGAGAGAACTATTGGCTATGCCAACAAGCTGAGGGATTTAGACGAGGCAATCACCGCTGATTTGCTGACCGACGCCGAGAGGTTCGTGGCCAGGATGGAGCGGTATCTGAGGGAAGTGGGGGCAATAGAATGAACGAGGGGGGAACTGAATGCACAGAGAGCTGAAAAGCGCAGTTTTTGCCGTTCTGGTCATCGCCGCGAGTTATTTCTTCGGCGATGTCTGTGAGCGGATCGGTCAGGGATACGAACTGATTTTTCACCCATCACCCAAGGGAATCCTAGGTCTTGCGCTCCAGTTCTTCCTGGCCCTGGGAGCGGTTGCCATAACGGCGGGCCTGGTGGCTGCCCTGGTTCGCCCCCTCTGGGCCTGCTTTCTCATCTTCGCTCTCTCCGCCTTAGCGATGCTCCTGGGTTGGGAGTTGAAGGCAAGCAGCGGCGTGCTGACGGCGGTGTACTTCATCGCCTCGCTCTTCTATGCGGAAAGAATCGCTAGGGAACTCAATGATCGCCTGCGCTTCTCCGTGGGACCTATCTCCCAGAGCCAGTCCATCTTGCTTACGACACTCCTCATCGTAGCGTGCGGAAGCTTCTACTTTGGCTACGCGGCTGAGATCAGAAGGGATGGTTTCTCGATTCCACCTGCCCTCGTCGAGGTACTTGTGGGAAGGATGGAGAAGGAGATCATTAACCTCTTACCGGCAGACTTGGAGCAAGTTGCCGTGACCAAATTCAGGCAGCAGCTTGAGGGAGTGCTGGATGAGATGGAGAAGGACATCGCTAACCGTCTGCCAGCAGCCCAGGAGGAAGCCATTATGGCCGAATTCAGGCGCCGGCTTGAGCAGATACTAGATGAAATGGAGAAAGAGGCCAGTGAACGCCTCTCGATGGTCGAAAGGGAAGCTATCACGGCCGAATTCAGAGAACAGTTTGAAAAGGCGCTGGCGGAACTGGTGGAAAAAGTGATAAGACCCTACGAACGATGGATACCGGTTATCTTCGCCATCAGCCTGTTCACCCTCCTGGGGACCATCACCGCGCTCCTCTCCTGGATCCCCGCTTTGGCCTTAGCGGTCATCTTTCCCCTCTTGACGACCCTTGGTGTGACCAAGGTGGTAACAGAAACAGGCATAGTGAGAAGACTGACCCTTGACTAAAACGCGCCGGTTTGTTCTAAACAGCGCGATCCAGGCGAAAAGGAGGGCTCAAGGATCACCTGAGCCCTCTTTCTGTTTGTTCATGACTCCAGCACATTGCCCCAAAAATCAAAGGACTAGGGTTGACCAGGCCCTAGTCCCACTAAGAAGGTTAGCAAAAGAATCCTTTATCGTTTTGCTAACCCCATTATAGCATACGGGCGTCAATTCATCGTCAGTCGTGCGTCAGAATTAGGACCAATTCATGGGAGCGCAACCACTAGCTTTTCAACTCCCCCCGCACGGTCTGATAGAGTTGCTCGGCTTTGAGTTCTTGCAAGGTATAGCAGGGGCTGCCCAGAGCATCGGCCAAGTCCTGGGCCAGACCACGATCAAATGGGGCATGCTCCATGTTGATGACCACCGACCGAATGCTGCTGCGCTGGATGAGGTCAGCCACCTTGAGCCCCTCCTCCTGAGCCGGGAGGTCGGTCATGGAGACGTTGCCCGCTCCATCGGTCAGGAGGATGATCAAGGGCATCACTTCGGGGTTGCGGCGCAACTCCCTCTTGCACACGCGATAGGCCAGGAGGAGCCCGCTGGAGAGAGGGGTCTTGCCACCGACGGGGATGTCCTGGAGGGCTTTCTTGGCTAGCTCCACGCTGGAGGTAGGGGGCAGGACTAACCTGGCCTCCTCTTTTTGGAAGACGATGAGGCCAACTTGATCGCGGCGTTGATAGGCGTCGTTGAGGAGGGACATGATGGCCCCTTTGGTGGCCACCATGCGCTCCGCGGCGGCCATGGACCAACTGGCGTCAACCACGAAGAGGATGAGGTTGGCCGCCCGCCGCACTCGCACCTTGCGCTGCAAATCCTCATCGGCAATGGCCAGGGCCAGATTGCCGCTCTGACGATGGATTTGGTGAGGGGCAGCATATCGGAGAGTAGCGTCAAAGGCGATGTCGTCGCTCTGCCCGTTGGCTGGCCGGCTCTGGATGTAGCGACCCCGCTTGCGTTCGGTCTTGGTGAAACTGCGCTTGCCCGCGCTGTGCCTGGTCAGCCGGTCTAGGGGGGTCTCCACGCGCCTGGGCTTGAAGGCCAGGCCTATGGACACCGGCATGTCCGCCTGCCGGATGTAGGAGAGAGGCATGGGATCCGCCTGATGGCCCTTAAGCGGAGTCGCCAAATTAGACTCGCTGGCAGTGTTAGTTTTTGGGTTGTCTTTGGCCGGATCAGGGGTGCTCTCCACTGAAGAGGCCGTGTCCTGATGATCCAGCTCCGTGCGCACCTGTGTCAACTTCTCCTTCAAGTCCTGAAACTGTAGCTCCGCCTCCTGGAAAGGCTGCCTCTTCAGGCGATGGGGCAAGGCCAGCTCGGCGGCGGCCAGGATATCGGTTTCGTTGATCCGACGTCGCCCCGCGAAGGCAGCATGGGCTAAGGCTGTCTTGAGGATGACGATGTCCGGTCGGTGGCCATCCACCGGCAGATTCGCCATTAGCTCGGCAATGACCAGTAGATCACTAGCGTCATAACCGACCTCAGGCAAAAGCTCCCTGGCGCTGGCGATTTCGCGCGAGAGTTGCTCCTCGTAAGGTTCCCATTCCTCCCGAAAACCTTCAGGGTCTTGCTCGAACTGGACGCAGCGCTCCAGGATCTCCACCCGGGCCTGAGGATCGGCGATGCCTTTGATCTCCACGCAGAGGGAGAAGCGGTCCAGCAGTTGCGGCCGCAGTTCCCCTTCCTCAGGGTTCATGGTGCCCACCAGGATGAAGCGGGCGGGGTGTGAGAAGGAGATGCCTTCTCGTTCTACCACGTTGACGCCCATAGCCGCTGAGTCCAGCAGCAGGTCCACCACGTGGTCATCGAGCAGGTTGACCTCATCTACGTAAAGCAAGCCACGGTTGGCGGCAGCCAGCACCCCTGGCTCGAAGTGGCGCTCACCGCGCTTGATCGCCAGTTCGATGTCCAATGTGCCTACCACCCGGTCCTCGGTGGCACTGACAGGCAGGTTCACAAAGCGAGTCCTGCGACAGCCTATGGATAGCTCCTCACCGCACTCAACTCGCTCGCGGCAGTCATCGCAAAGGGCCTGGGGTTGCTCAGGGTCACAGCTAAAGGGACAATCAGCCACCACCTCGATCTCTGGCAGCAGTGCGGCCAGGGCCCGGGCGGCGGTGGATTTGGCCGTGCCCCGCTCGCCGCGAATCAGCACCCCACCGATTTGGGGGCTGATGGCATTTAGGATGAGAGCCATCTTCATTTTCTCTTGGCCGACGACGGCTGTGAAGGGGAAAATAACTGGCATATCAACTCCGGTTCATTTCGCAGTGCTTTGAGCACAGCGTTGTAGATTATACCTTATCTTGGCAAAAAAGAAAAGCGGCGGTATCAAAAATTGGGTGTTGACAAAGCTTCCAATCTGTGATATAATATTATTGAGAGCGCTCCCAAAAAAGTAGCTTCAAACGCCCTCTTTGGCACGAATTTCGGCTTTTTTGGGGGATTTTATTGGGAGCGCTTCCAGGAGCAGCCGATGTCGCCTACGCTCGAAGAAGTGGCCCAATTGGCCGGCGTCTCTCGCTCCACCGTCTCCAGGGTCGTCAACGACCACCCCAACGTCCGCCCCGAGGTGCGGGACCGGGTCTGGGAGGTCATCCGTCAGGTGAGCTATCAACCCCATGCCGCCGCTCGCAGCCTGGTCACCAACCGCACCCAGATCATCGGTATGATCATCCCCGAAGCGGTGACGACGCTTTTCACCGACCCCTTCTTCTCCCTCTTGTTGCGCGGTGCCACTGATGCCTGTAACTCTCACCAATATCAATTGATGCTCTCCTTATTTACTGCCAATGCTGACCGGCAAGAGATATATCAGCGCATCCTACGCAGTAGTTACCTGGACGGAGCCATCGTGGCTTCGGCCTCATTAGACGATCCGCTCATCCCCAACTTGCTGCGCGACCGGATTCCCTTCGTCTCCGTAGGGCGGCGTCCCAAAGAGCGAGTCCATTACGTGGACGCTGACAACGTTAACGGGGCACGGATGGCGGTGGAGCACCTGATCCGTCTGGGACACCGGCGCATCGCCACCATCACCGGCCCGCTGGACATGATTCACGGCCAGGACCGTCTGAGCGGCTACCGCCAAGCGCTGGAAGCGCGCGGTATTCCCGTGGAGGAGGAGCTGATCGTGGAAGGGGACTATACTGAGGCCAGCGGTACAGTGGGCATGCAACGGCTGCTACCTGTCTCTCCCAGCGCGGTCTTCGTCGCCAGCGATATGATGGCTATCGGCGCTCTGAAAGCGCTGCGGCAAGCGGATCGGCAGGTTCCCCAGGACATCTCTCTGGTCAGCTTCGATGACATCCCTATCGCCTCGGCGATTGAGCCGGCGC
The DNA here is from genome assembly GCA_049589355.1 of Anaerolineae bacterium. Lineage (GTDB taxonomy): Bacteria > Chloroflexota > Anaerolineae > VGOG01 > VGOG01 > JBAWAP01. The sequence goes on along the minus strand of JBAWAP010000421.1, from coordinate 4,085 downwards.
TGACGACTGTACGCCAACCGATTGAACGGATGGGCTCGATGGCGGTAGAGGTGTTGCTGAGCGTGCTGGAATATTCATCAGAAGAAGAGGCTCCTGCTCAGAGGATTGTCTTGCCCACGGAGTTGGTGATCAGGGCCTCTTGCGGCTCCGCCTTGAGGCGGTCATGAAGAAAGGAGGTGATAAGGAATTTGAAACAAGGGCCTGAAATCGGTAGCATTCTAATTCTACATTAATGAATAAGTTAGTGTATCCTTTATTCAGGAAATTCCGCGCTAATAAGGATGATGGTGTAAGGTTGTCGATTCCACCCCTGAAAATGTCTCAAAATAAATACGCGTGTTTGCACAATCGAACAAAGTGTGCTATACTTTGTGAAAGCGATAGGTTGGAGATACCGTTGAACATGTAGCAGTTGGATAGCCGTAAAGAAAACCCACGTTCCCCACCGGTGAAAACGCGCTGTCGGGGTTTCCGAGAAACATCGAGAAGGAAAGAAGGTGATGACCGCGGACTTTTAGATAGAAGCTGATCTCTACGAGAGGTTGATCTTTCTCTTCTCGTAGCGGGATGCCGCACCCGCGCTTTATCCACTGAAAGCCAATCTCGGCAATTTGTGCCGAGGAACAAAACAAACAAAAAGGAGGAAGAAAATGTTTTCGCGTAAGGAATGGACAAGTCTGTCTGCTTTGGTGGTGATCGTCAGCCTGGTGCTCTCGGCCTGTGCTCCTCCTACGCCAGAGGTGATCGAGAAGCAAGTAGTGGTCGAGAAGCCGGTGTTCCAGACCGTGATCGTCGAGACGGAGAAGGTCGTCGAGAAGCCGGTGGTCCAGACCGTGGTGGTCGAGAAAGAGGTGCCGGTCGAGAAGATCGTCAAGGAGACCGTGGTGGTCGAGGTGACCCCAATAGTGGCACCAGCTGCAGCGCTTCCCCGCAATGAAACCCTGTACTTCAATGGTCAACAGTGGGGTGCGGTTGTTGGTTGGAATCCATACTCTTCCAGCATGAATAACGCCATGGCTGTCACACAAAAGGACGCTGCCCGCGTTATCATGTTCGAAACCCCGTACCTGTACGACATGCTCGACGGCGGGATGTATCCTCTGCTGGCGGATGGTCCTTATACGTGGAACGATGCGCGTACCGAGATCACCTTCAAGATCAAACCAGCCGCCCATTGGAGCGACGGTACCCCGCTGACCGCGGATGACGTGGCCTATACCTGGGCTTCCAACATCAAGTACTCAACCAATGCCGGCAATAACTTCAAAGACTACATCGACACCATCGAAGCGGTTGATGCCCAAACGGTTTTGGTCAAGGCCAAACTGGATGCGAACGGCAAAACGGTCAATCCTCTGCAGGTCCCTGCTTACCTGTGCGGCAACTATGTCATCCAGAAAGCCTGGACCCAAACACTGGAAGCGCGCACCGGCGGGGATGCCACCAAGTTCCTGGCTGATACTGCGGAAGACGCCGTTTACTCCGGCCCCTATCACAAGTTCTTTGCTGACGATACGAAGGTTGTCTACGTTCGTGATGACAACTACTGGGGCCAGGATGCTTCCATGTGGGGCAAGCTGCCTGTTCCGAAGTACCTGGCGCATACGATCTTCAAGGATAACGCCGCCGGTTCTGTTGCTTTGGCACAAGGTGAAGTGGATGTCAGCCAGCAGTTCAACTCCAATATTCAGATTTTGTGGCTCAACTATGGGCTGCCCGTCTCCACCTATCTTCCCGATGCTCCTTATGGCATTGGCGCCAGCCTCCCAACGGCCTACTACAACCTGAAGTCCTATGGTTTGGACCAAATTGCGGTCCGCAAGGCCATTGCCATTGCAGTTGACTATCCCACCATCATAGCCAACGCCATGACCAACCAATCGGCTACCTTCGATCAGGTTCCGCGCTCACTCATGAACCCAACCCCTGGTGAGCAGGCCCTGTACGACCACGATGCCGTCAAGGCTCTGCAGTGGGCTGGCAACGACATCGAAGGCGCCAAGAAACTGCTCGATGATGCCGGGATTACCGATACCGACGGCGATGGCTGGCGCGAATACAATGGGAAGAAACTTTCCTATGTAGCCACCTGCCCCAATGGCTGGTCCGACTGGCAGGCTGCGATTGAAGTGGTTGCTGCCGCCGGGAAAAAGATCGGTATTGAGATCACGACCAACTACCCTGAATGGGCCGTTTATCAGACCGTCGTCACCAAATCGGATGCGCCTCTCCCCGCCGGCTATGACATCTTCATGATGTGGAGCGACGGCGCTGGCCCGACCCAGCCTTGGGGACGTATCCGCCATTTGCTCAGCTCTGAATTCGTTGGTATGGCGAACAACTGGAACGGCAACTGGGGCCAATATAGCAATCCCAGGGTCGACGAATTGATCAAAGCGATCCCCGCTGAAACCGATCCCGCCAAGCTGAAGGCCGCCTACACGGAATTGGTCAAGATCTACCTGACCGATATTCCCTCCTTCACGCTCATGTACCGACCCGATATGTTCCACGCTGTGAACGAGAGTGTTTGGACGGGCTTCCCTCACCAGGGTGATGGTACCACCCCGCCCGTCCCGCCGATGGTCTGTACTGACGGTTGGAGCATCGCGGGTCTCTATAACCTGACGCTAGTTAACCCATAAACGGGTATCTCTAAAAACAGCCATGTCCCACGAACACCGGAACATGGCTGTTTCTTACAAAGTAGCTTAAGCTGTACAGGTGCAACGCACAGACGGGTGTACTTTACCCGCAAGTGCGTTGCACCTATCCGTAAAATAATGATTCATCAATCGAGGAGGTATTGCGTTGAAAGGATACCGAAAGTATTTCCTTAACAAGCTGCTTTGGTTCTCAATCACCTTAGTTTGCGCATTCGTGTTGAATTTCTTCCTGCCCCGCTTGATGCCAGGGGATCCCGTGGCGGCCATCGTATCAAGGCTTGCCCAAGGCATGAGCAATGCGACCGGGGTCCAGGCAATTTATCAGCAATACGTGACCCTGTTTGGCACCAACAGACCCATGCTCGAACAGTTCTTCCTTTACGTGAAAAATGTGCTCCACGGCGATTTTGGTTTCTCGTTCAGCCAATATCCCAGAACGGTGGCAAGTGTTCTCAAATCTTCCATCTGGTGGACGATAGGTCTGCAGTTCCCGGCGATCATCGTCGGCTGGCTGATCGGGAACACACTCGGCGCGTTAGCGGCTTATCTCAAGGGGGGCTTTGATAAAGTCCTCATGCCCGACAGTATTTTTGTGAGCAATTTCCCGGCATTTGGCATGGCAGTCATTTTGCTGGTCATTTTTGGAGTCGGATTAAAATGGTTCCCGACCTCGGGCGGATATGGGTTTGACCTAATTCCCAGCCGGAGTTGGACATTTGTATGGTCTGTGATCGTCCATTATCAAATGCCGTTCTGGTCCATCGTGTTGATCGCCATCGGCGGTCAGGCGATTGGCATGCGCTCCATGTCCATCTATGAGCTGAATGCGGATTACGTAAAATACAGCCGTTTCATGGGAATCAAAGATCGCAAGATCGTCGGTTATGTATTTCGGAATGCCATGCTTCCGCAGGTGACCGGTTTGGCATTATCGATCGGGACCATGGTCGGCGGCGCGCTGGTGGCGGAGATCATCTTTAGTTATCCGGGGCTTGGTTCTACGATCCTGACTGCTGTGTTGGGCCAGGATTACCCGTTGATCTCAGCAACCGCATTGATTATCACCTTGATGGTGCTGAGTGCGAACTTTCTTATTGAGCTCGTCTATGGCATCCTTGATCCACGCATTAAAGCGGCGCAGGCTGATTAAGGAAAGATGCTGTTATGAAACATACCATTCAACAAGTTTTTCACTCTGGTAAATTTGTGGTTGGTTTTTCCATTTTTATGGCATTGCTGCTGATCGTGATCGTTTATCCACTGATAATAACATATCCGCCATTAGAAATCATCGGTCAAGGTACTTTCTTCCCACCCGGGATCTATGTGAATGTTTATGACAGCATTGGTTCCACTACATATATACTTCATCTGGATAATGCCGCTGCCAAGCGAATTGCCAGCAAGTTGAGCAACGAT
>JBAWAP010000420.1:0-7399 GCA_049589355.1 Anaerolineae bacterium | reverse complement strand
GAAGGCCATGGAAGGTGCGAAGAACCCTTCGCTGCGCTCAGGGCAGGCTCTGGAAGTGCAGCACCGAAGAACTCCCCGGCGTAGGGAGGGCGGGATGTTGGGAAAGTCGTTGGTGGAACAGGAGAGGTCTCACGTGGTCGGTGGCCCACAACCATTGTAATCGCTGATATAAGCCGAGGAGGTGAAGTTCAGGGAGATGCTCTGTGAGAAGTCGGAGGGGTTCATAGTACTGATGATGGTGAGGACAGCATAACCTCATCGGAGGGAAGGGACCCTGCTTCAGCCGTGTCAAGCGGGACGGTAAGTGACGGTGCATGCCCGCACAGGATGCGGGACAACCACACCCAGAGTGAGATCACGAGAACGTCAGCGCGGACTATGTCTGTGTGCCAAGTAGTGACTGACATTGGTGCTGGCCTGATGTGGCAGGCTGATAAGGCGGCAGTGACGGGAACTACGAAAGCCACAGGAAGAAGGCTGTTGGAGAGCCGTATGAGGGAAAACCTCACGTACGGTTCGAGGTGGCAGAGGATGGAAACCAGGAGGTGATATCCCAGGTGCCATCCCCTGACCCTACCAGCCGACTGCCTGATCGAGGTTCCCATTGTTGCCGGTCTTGGTTATGCGGCGCGTCTTTGATTGAAGGGTACGTCGTTTCACCCGGCGGCGGCTGATGCGCCAATCGTTAGGCGCAGGCCGCCTACGACACAGCCGAAAGGAGCAAAGCAATGAGAACACGCTGGATCACCGCCCTAAGCGTTCTTGCTGGTACGTTAGCTTTCCTTGTATTGCTGGTTACCCTATCCAGGCCCGTCTATGCGAATGGAGTAACGGTCAGTGGAACAGTCTACTACTCTACTACACCTCTCCCAGACGTAAGGGTTGAATTGGTGAGCGGAAATGTAACCGATCCGCCGGTCTTCTCGACCACGACAACCGTCTCTGGTACTTTTGCTTTTCTTGGCGTGCCATCTGGAAACTACTGGCTCAAGGCATACGGCCCTACGGCTGAGTATATTGGTTGGCAAGCTTCAACGATAACCGTAGGAAGTACGGACGTACAGAGCGATATTTATCTGCCTAAGAAAATGACTCTACTCTCTCCTCCCGACAATTCTGTGGTCGAAACCTTGAGTCCTACGTTTTGTTGGCAAGGATTACCCGAAGCTGTAGAGTATACTTTCCAATTGAACAAGACCTCGGACTGGACGTTAATCGACGTACAACATATTCCGGTAACTTGCTACAAAACTTCGCAAGTACTGCAAAATGGGGTACAGTATACTTGGCAGATAGACGCAACTGACCGAAATGGGCACAACGTCGGCACAACATACTCAGCGTTTCAGTTCACTGTCAACATCGCACACCGTTTGTATCTCCCTCTCGTCTTGAGGAACTACTAAAGCAGGAGTTGGGCATCGGGGTGGGCAATCGCCTTCCCTGGTGCCAAACTCAGTAATCAACAAAAAGTGCGCCTAACATCGTGTGGAGCTGACGCCCACCCTTGCGCTTTTTAGTGTCGTGCTCTGCCTGCGGTGGTGCTGGTGATTCAGGCGGGTTTCGCCAGCGGGGGCGGGTGGGCGCGGCTCACACCAACCGTTAGACGCTTGTAGAAATCGCAGCTTTCGTGATTTGCCAAACACAATGCACATAGACAATGATTAAGCTCTGTTTATAATTCATTCGATTCTGCAAACGCTATACAGGCTCTTGTTAATAAGGAGGATAAATGAGTAAAGGGGGCGCACCATCAATCTTTGTAAGTTCTACTTGCTATGATTTAAAGCAGGTAAGGACAGATATCAGGGGCTTCATCGAATCTTTGGGCTGTGAACCTATGCTATCAGACTTTGACACGTTTCCAATTGACCCCGATCTTAGTACTGTGGAGAACTGTCTGAGAGCGGTAGAAGAACGGGCGGATATTCTGGTGTTAATGGTAGGTGGGAGATATGGCTCAACGACTGAACAGGGGAAATCCATTACTAATCTTGAATATATTCAAGCAAGAGCGAAAGGAATCCCAGTGTATGTGTTCGTTATGAGATCAATACTCGATGTTCTTCCTGTTTGGAAAGCGAACCCTGAAGGAAACTTCCAAGGTGTTGTTGATTCACCCAAGCTTTTCGAGTTTGTTGAATCACTAATGAGTTCAAAGGAAGTTTGGGTTTTCCCTTTCGATATTGCTCAAGATATTATGCAAACGCTTCGCAAGCAGCTTGCCTACTTATTTAACGATTCATTGCAACTCAGGATACGCATGAAGTCAGTTGACCTGCCAGAATCTCTGTTGAGTCTAAAAGGACCAGCGCTTCGTCTTGTTATTGAACGTCCCGCTGGTTGGGAATATCTTCTATTATCCCAGGTATTATCAGATGAGTTAGCGCTGGCTAAGAATCTCAAAAGAGACTACGAATATGACATTGCACTAGGCACAGGCGATGACTTCGATCTTCAGGGCCTAATAAGCTGGACACAGAGAAAGCTTAGGCAATTAGCCAGTAACGCAGCATCAATCAATCAAATCTTCGGTCAGGTATTGCAAGATGCTCTAGGTCCTCCAGGTGTTCCCGGTAATCCAGAACTCATAGTGTATGTAGCCCAAAAGCTAGCGGAAGTGTACAAGACTGCCATCCTTTGGTCACTTGAGATTCGCAGAGTTCACGTTGAAGAAGAGTTGCGGAATCTTGTAAGAATCGTGTCTAGAATGCCAGCTAATATGATTAGAGAGATAGAGGAATACAGCGAGCGTATTTTTAGAGAAATGAGAGAGGCACTTGCAACACCAGCAAAGCCAGGAGAAGTTAGAACCCTGGAGTTTATTCTAAAACTTACAATGCCAGGCAATGAGGAGTTCGAGGAAGAACTTAACAGACTTCGTCGAGTATATCACTTTTAACGAGTTTTGCGGCAGCAGCCGATTCAAACTGTCCTGAATCACGCCGCGTCTAACAAACGCATCCAGCGGAGCGCGCGAAGCGGATTTCGCATGGTTCCCGCCAGTGCCGCTCGCGCGCCCGCTGATGCTAAACGTTGGGCGGCGAAGGGATCAGTTGGTACCGTCAAGCATATAGTGAAGGGCTCAGAATGAAAAGAAGTGTATACAACTTGGAGTTCCCCTCTTGGTGTCCAGAGATGACACTTTTTGGGTACAGGTTTGCCAGAGTGGATAACTATCAGGAGCAAGTCTGTCGCCTGCAGCATTTGGGAACGAGCTACTCGGAGTTCAAGATCAGTGCCAACACTGGTACTCACAGTATCACTGCATACGTTGAGATACCAGAACATGAAGAGAGAGCAGTTCTCGAATGGGCGGATAATGATGCCTCAGCACTTGGTGACATTTTGTTACTGCTTTCTATCTTTACGCAGCGTGACGTGTTTGTTGTCGAGCCGCAAGCGACTGAAGATGCCACAGGAGTGATAACAGCCGACCCTCGATTCCACTACGGTGGAGGGATTCTTGGATGTTCCATCCCTTACAAAGAACAGCCAATAGAGTCAGAGCCTTGTGGCTATGATATTGGTTTTGAGGAAGGACTTAACCGGACATATGCGCTAATCAGAAGCGAAGAATGGCAGCGCAAATATAGGCATGGGTACTTCCTGTTCCTAGCTCGTATGGCGTTTCGTCGTCAGCCTTTGGAGGCAGCCTTTGTTCAATGCTGGACAATATGGGAGCATCTGTTCGCGATCTTGAATCAGAACTGGCTTTCGTCAAAGCAGATTCGCCAGATAAGCACTGCCGAGAAGATATCGTACATACTGGTAGAATACGCCCTAAGAGATGAGATCAGCGAAACGGACAGAAGAAGAATCGAAGCTCTAGCCAACATCAGAAATAGGCTTATACACTTTGGCCGATTTCCCGACCGGGGTGCAGTTCACGATGATGCAGTTCTTTTCACAAGACTGACCGAGTTCGTCATAGCAAAGATTCTAGACCTGGCTCCGTCGAATGTTCTTAACACAATGGAAGGGCTGGAGGAGTTTTTGAGCAGAGCCAGATAAGACAGTCATCGCCGCCCAACAACTCGCTGCAGTTGACGGCGCTGGGCGCGCCCGATGGTTACGCCGTTTGCTATTGTTGCGTCCAGGTGGGCCGGGGTGTCTCGCTAGTGACCGCGCCGCAACTGAACTCCCGTCCGTTATATTTTCCAACGCCTCCTCACCCTGCCGCCGGGCAAAAACGCTAACAACCCAAGAGGGCATCTATGTCACAACTGACCGAACACGAACAACGAGAAGTCATCGTGGGATGGGAGGTGAATCGCCCATGAGCCAGGTCATCATTGAGAACCCCGTCATCAATTCCCCTTTCCGCGAGCCGACCCGCCATTTCCGCTTTACCGACGAGGGCATCACCAACGAAATCGAGAGCGGCCGCCGGACAAGCTCTTACTTTGTCCCCATTGCGCAGCCCCGCAAGAAGGGGGCCAAGCAGTTGGCGTTCGATACCGAGTGGACGCAGGACCGCATCGAAGAGAACAAACTCGTCAACCAGATCCGCGCCCGCGTGAAACTCTGGCGGCAGGGCGGCTATGTCGGCGTGACGCCGACGACCGGCCGGCTGCTGGCGTATTGGACCAACCCCGAGCGCGAGAAAAAGCTCTTCTTTTGCCAGATCGAAGCCCTCGAAACCGCCATCTACCTCACCGAGGTGGCCCGGAGATACGGCGATGCCTGGATCGAAAACGCGCTCCGCGCGGCGAACGACGCGTCGAACCCCGGCCTGCCCCGCACGGCCTTCAAAATGGCCACCGGTTCCGGCAAGACAGTCGTTATGGCCATGCTCATCGCCTGGCACACCCTGAACAAGCTCGCCCATCCGCAGGACGCCCGCTTCTCCGACACCTTCCTCATCGTGACGCCCGGCATCACCATCCGCGACCGGCTGCGTGTGTTGCTCCCCAACGATCCGCAGAACTATTACCGCCAGCGCGACATCGTCCCGGCGCAATCGTTGGAGCAGCTTGGTCAGGCGAGGATTCTCATTACGAATTTCCACGCCTTCTTACTGCGCGAAAAGGTCGCCGCCGGTAAAGTCACCAAGGCGATCCTCGCCGAGGGCGAAACGGGCGTCTTTACTGAAACACCCGATCAGATGGTGCGCCGCGTCTGCCGCGAACTGGGCCACAAGCGGAATATTATCGTCATCAACGACGAGGCCCATCACTGCTACCGTCGCAAGCCCGACGGTGAGGACGTCAAGCTCGTCGGCGATGAGCGCATCGAGGCCAAGAAACGCGACCAAGAGGCCCGCGTCTGGATTTCCGGCATCGAGGCGGTGAAGGCCAAGATCGGCGTGAAGGCCATCTACGACCTTTCCGCCACGCCGTTCTTCCTGCGCGGCTCCGGCTACTCGGAAGGCACGCTTTTTCCCTGGGTGGTCTCTGACTTTTCGCTGATTGACTCCATCGAAGCCGGTATTGTCAAGGTGCCGCGCGTTCCCGTGGCCGACGATTCAATGACCGGCGACCAGCCCACCTACCGCGACCTATGGTTGCGCATCCGCGAGGATTTGCCCAAGAAGGGCCGCAAGACCGACGCCATCGGGGGCGAACCCAAGCCCCCCCTGGAGCTCCAGGGCGCGCTGCACAGCCTGTACAGCAACTATGAAAAGTATTATCACCTGTGGGAGAACAACGCCGAAGCCCGCGCCAGGGACATCACCCCGCCCGTCTTTATCGTGGTCTGCAACAACACCAACGTCTCCAAGATGGTCTTTGATTACATCGCCGGCTGGGAGAAACAGATCGGCGGCCAGGCCGTCGTGCAGGCCGGCCAACTGCCTGTCTTTCGCAACGACGACGCCCAGGGCGGCTGGCTCCGGCGCCCCAACACGATCCTGGTGGACAGCCAGCAGCTCGAATCCGGCGAGGCCATGAGCGCCGACTTTAAGCGGATTGCCGCCCGCGAGATCGCCGAGTTCAAGGCTGAATACGGCCTCCGTTTCCCTGGCCGTGACGCCGAGAACCTGACCGACGAAGACCTGTTGCGCGAAGTGATGAACACCGTCGGCAAGGCGGGCAAGCTCGGCGAGCACGTCAAATGCGTGGTCAGCGTCTCCATGCTCACCGAGGGCTGGGACGCCAACACCGTCACCCACGTGCTGGGCGTGCGCGCCTTTGGCACGCAACTGCTGTGCGAGCAGGTGGTGGGGCGGGGGCTGCGCCGCATGAGCTATGCCGCCACGCCCCAGCAGATTCAGGTAAATGGCAAAACGGTCGAGTTTGAGGGATTTGCGCCGGAGTATGCCGAGGTCTACGGCGTGCCCTTTTCGTTCATCCCGTGCAGCGGCTCGACCACAGAACCCAAGACTGGCCGGGAGTCCACTCGCGTCCGCGCCCTGAAAAGCCGCATCGCCTGCGAAATCACCTTCCCCCGCCTGCTGGGCTATCGCTACGACATCGGCAGTGAACGCCTGACCGCCACGTTTACCGAGGATTCCCGGCTCGCGCTTTCGACCGCCGACCTTCCCACCGAAACCGAAATGTCCCCGATCGTCGGAACCACCGAAAAGCATACCCTTGACGACATCAAACGTCGCCGGCCCAATGAAGTCGCCTTTTTGCTGGCCAAGCTCACACTGGAGCAATATTTCCGCGACAACGACGGCAACAACAAGCCCTGGCTCTTCCCGCAACTGCTGGCCATCGCCAAACGCTGGCTGGCCGAGTGCGTGACGCTTAAGGATCACACCTTCCCGCAACTGCTGCTGCTCATCGAGTATGCCCATGACGCCGCCGACCGCATCCACACCGCGATTATGGCCGCCACCGACAGCACGCCCGCGCTCAAGCCGATCCTGCGCCCTTATGATACGCTCGGCTCGACGCGGTACGTGGATTTTGACACCACCCGCCCGGTCTATGCCACGCGGGCTGATAAATGCCACATCTCCCACGTCGTGGCCGACACCGATTCCTGGGAACAGAAAATGGCCCAGGCGCTGGAGGACATGAACGAGGTGCGCCGCTACGTCAAGAACCACAACCTCGGCTTTACCATCCCCTACACCTTGAACGGCGAGGAAAAGAACTATATCCCCGACTTTATCGCCTGCCTGGACGACGGTCACGGTGAAGATGACCTGCTGCACCTGCTCATCGAGGTCACCGGTGAGAAAAAGAAGGACAAGGCGGCCAAAGTCGCCACGGCCCGGACGCTCTGGGTGCCGGCGGTGAACAATCACGGCGGTTTCGGCCGCTGGGCTTTCATCGAAATTGCCGATCCGTGGGATGCGGAAAACATCATTCAATCTGCCATTAGCGTAACAATTGTGCAACCAGAGCCCAAACCGTGCAAACCGGGGCAAAAACAGAACTTTTCCAATTGAACAGTTTTGAGGTAAGCTCATTGTGATCCTATAACCAGGAGGGTTCACGATGAGTCA